>NZ_JBFTMD010000006.1:0-257568 GCF_056396785.1 Bacillus sp. 05T21
GTCTGTACATCTTCAACATTTTCTCCACCTGTCAATAATCTCCTGTACTTAAAAGAGTGCCCTGTTAATACTGTTGTAATCATTTTGTATTGCCCTCCTTTTGTTTGATTACTTGTATCATAAAACAAGTATCTGAAGTTGATATGTAGCTTATCTAGAGTGTATGTAAATTTAAAAAATCTCTAATAAAATGTTTATGTTGTAACGTTACCATCAAAACTAGTGCTTCAAACACCCTGATTTGAAGAGACAGTAACCCATATTCTAGCTTGAATTCCCACTACAGTTCTATATTGAGTAAAACCAGTTGATCCCTATAATATAAAAAGAGCACCACTTTTTGGATGCTCTTCGTTATAACTATATATTATTTAATTTCCTTCTTTTGTTGGTACCATTTTTCCTTCTTGAGAACCTGTACCTTCTGTTCTTTCAACAGTTTTTGCATCTCCTTTAGGAGTTGCTGGCACTGCATCTTTAGGTACATCAAAGTTTTGTGAGAAAGACGTTGTTCCATCTGCACTCCGTGTAATTACTTGATTTGAACTATCTTCATTTGATTTTAAATTGTCCATTTTCGCATCATCTGCACCTACTGCACCCCCCGCTACCAATCCTGTACTTAAAAGTGCTCCTGCTAATAATGTTTTAATCATTTTTCATTACCTCCTTGTTTTGTTTGGAACTACATTTAGCATAAGACAAGAATCTATAGTTGATATGGACTGTATCTGGAGATTATGTAAAGAAAAATAGATGATCAGTTGTATATCCTAATGGATGCTTAGGCAAGATTGAAACTTAATATGAGTTTGATAATTGAGTTACCCTTCGTTTTTGGGTGTAAGGTTTTTGGCTGGGGTGAAGTGAGGAGCTAACCTTTTCTAATTTGAAACATTTACAACTAAATTTGCAATAAATTTCTCAATATAGATATACTTGTTATTTATAGTTTCAAAATTTAAAAATAAAGCGTGATAAAAATATGATGATTATTCCTTATGTTTACTCCTTGTACTAAAGATAAGATTGAATTCTCCGATCTTATCTTTTTTGTTTGTAGAAATTTAATGCAAAAAAACAGAATCCTTATAATAAGGATTCTGTAACAAGAAATGACAGATATATAGCAATAAAAAGAGTTACTTATATTATAATTTAAAAATGCAACAAAAACATTGAGAAAATTAAAAATAAATAGAATATTTTATATGTGTTTCTCATGCAATTTTTGTTCAAAATGCCAATGTTATTTAAGACTTTCTCCACAATAACTGAATTAATTATCTTTAAACTGCAATTCTTCCGTAGAACCTTTCAGCGCTGTCGTAGATGAAGTTCCACCCGTAATCACTTGTGCTACTTCGTCAAAGTAACCTGTTCCGACTTCTCGTTGATGACGCATAGCAGAATAACCATGCTCTTCTGCTGCAAATTCGGCCTGTTGTAATTCAGAATACGCTGCCATACCACGTTCTTTATAGCCGCGTGCTAATTCGAACATACTGTGGTTTAACGAATGGAATCCTGCAAGTGTTACAAATTGGAGTTTGTAACCATATGATGCCAGTTCTTTTTGAAAGTTTTCAATTGTTTTTTGACCTAATTTTTGTTTCCAATTAAACGACGGTGAACAGTTATATGCGAGTAACTTTCCTGGGTATCTCTTATGAATTGCTTCTGCAAAACGCTTCGCATCTTCTAAATTTGGTTCAGACGTTTCACACCAAATAAGATCTGCGTACGGTGCATATGCTAGGCCACGTGCAATTGCTTGATTGAGCCCCGCTTTTGTACGATAAAAACCTTCCGTTGTTCTTTCTCCTGTAATAAATTCTTGATCAATTGGATCAATGTCGCTCGTAATTAAATCTGCTGCATCTGCATCTGTTCTTGCCACGATTACTGTCGGCACGCCCATAACATCCGCAGCTAAACGAGCAGAAATTAAATTACGTACCGCCGTTTGTGTCGGTAATAATACTTTTCCACCTAAATGTCCGCATTTCTTTTCTGAAGACAACTGATCTTCAAAATGTACACCTGCTGCACCTGCTTCAATCATTCCTTTCATTAATTCAAATACGTTTAATTGCCCACCAAAACCAGCTTCTGCATCTGCAACAATTGGTACGAAATAATCTATATCACTGCCACCTTCCATATGCTGAATTTGATCAGCACGTTGCAACGTTTGATTGATTCTTTTTACAACAGAGGGCACACTATTCACTGGATATAAACTTTGGTCTGGATACATATGTCCAGATAAATTGGCATCAGCAGCTACTTGCCAACCACTTACACAAATTGCTTTTAAGCCTGCTTTCACTTGCTGCATTGCTTGATTTCCTGTTAATGCACCAAGCGCATTGATGTAGTCTTCTATATGAAGCGATTGCCAAAGTTTCTCTGCACCGTGGCGTGCTAGTGTATGTTCAATATCGATAGATCCTCGAAGACGAATAACATCTTCGGCACAATACGGGCGTTTTACCCCTTTCCAACGTTTATCTAACTCCCAATTTCCTTGTAATTGTTGAATTCTTTCGTTTTTCATTTCTTCCATCTCCTCGTATGTTATTTTTCAGTTATTCTTCCGAGTAACTATTGCACTAAATATTTTCTTGGCCGCCTGAGTATATTCCTGGATAATGAAGATAAGAATCAACGCTTTCTTTTATTTGTTCTTGGAAGAAAGATGCTAATATTTATTTTCCTGTTGAACAAATCCTATTTCTCTAGCTAATTTATCCAAGATATGTGATGACATATGTCGGGGGAATTTCTCAGTAAACAATTGTAGTTCATTTTGAATAAAAAGAGTCATAAAAAATGTTATGCTCTCTGTAGGAATATACAGAGAGCATAACATTTTTTCATTTTGGGGGAACAATGAGTTTCTTAACTTGATGGCAATGTGTTGATGTTAGAAAAACACTGAAATTTGCTATACTACAAAAATTACCCTTAGCAATACTTAATGCTTGGAATGTATCAAACTTTTTGCTTTTAAGTATAGAATCACTTTTCTTATACACTCACTCGCCGCAATAAAGCAAAAAATACCATTCGTTACTAAACCTAGCGCATACTGACTTGAACCTTTAAAAATATACGTTACAATAAAACGTAAAATAAATACAACAATCCATATACCTAAGGCGATATAAGAATTTTTAGCATAAACCTTCCCATTATTTTTATCGATTCGTATTATAGTTGTAGAACCACGCACAGCTCCTACAATTCCTCCAAGAGCAAGTAATACTACAAATAGACCTGTTTCTATTAATACGAGATCGTTAAATACATGAGTAAATGTATAGTATGCGATTAATACAGGAGCAATCCACATTCGTTGAACTTTCAATTCCCTTTCTTTTAGTTGAAGGAGAATTATAAGAATTAAAATAATAAGACCAGTTGTATTATCCATGCTATACTCTCTTTCTTTTTTATTATGATCTGTTTAATTTCAATTAGAAAAACACTATGTTAATTTAAAATTTTATTCTTTTTACTACATACAGCAGATATCACTTTACAATTTTTTTTCGAATTGCCATTACAGCTGCTTGTGTACGATCTGTTACATCTAGTTTTTGAAGAATATTGTGGATATGAGTTTTGACTGTCCCTTCGGAAACATAAAGGATTTTAGCTATTTCATGGTTTTGTTTTCCATAAGCTAATAATTGTAAAACATCAATCTCCCGCTTAGTTAGATTTTCCGTATATTCAAGTTCTTCGCCAGCTAAATTATAATCATTATTATCGAGTTTTATAAATTGTGTAAAAGCTTGATTTGCTGTCGTGCTATTATAAATCATTGCCCCTCTATTCATAGATCGAATACTATCTAGCATTTCCTCCGTTTCAGTATCTTTTAATATATAACCCACTGCACCAGCTCGAATACCATCTAAGACATATTGTTGTACATCAAATGTTGTTAATAGGACAACCTTTGTGTTTGGTAATATACTCATAATGTTTTTAGTAGCCAAAATGCCTGATAAATCAGGCATTTGAATGTCCATAATTACCATATCTGGTGCAGTTTCTAAAGCCACTTTAATTGCTTCCTTACCGTCTTTACATTCCCCTACTATCTCCATGTCATCTTGCATTTCAATAATATAGCATAGGCCTTTTCGAACAAATGGTTCATCATCAGCTAGCACAATACGGATCTTTTCTGTCATACTTCTCCTCCATTTTTCTGAATTGGAATAGTGGCTTCAACTCGAAGTCCTTTTGGTTCATTTAGAAAAAAGGAACAATTACCTCCAACTGATTTACAGCGTTTTATCATACCATTGAGTCCAAAGCCATATTTTAATGGCTTATCCCCTGTATATATACCATTATCATCAATTGTGAGTTTTACTACTCCGTCTATTTCTGTTACGTTTACAATAACAGAATCTGCATTAGAATGTCGTAAGACATTAGTTAAAGACTCTTGTAGAATGCGATACAGAATTGTACTTTCCTCCATCGTCCACTCTGTTATATTTCCAGCTTGAATGAACTCAATTTGTAATAAAGAATTCGCTTGAACCTGTGAAATCAATCCTTTTAATGAAGTAAGCCCGAGATCTTTTTCATCACTTGTCCATTCCTTAACAGCGACGCGGATTTCTTCCATTCCTTTTCGTGCCACCTTTAAAAGTTCTTCAACATGATCTTGGGCATCAGCAGGATTTTTCCTTAAGATAATCTTAAGAACCTGTAATTGAATAATAAGTGAGGTCATTTGATGTCCAAGTCCATCATGAATCTCTCTTGCTAATTTTGTTCTTTCCGTAAAAGCTGCATATCGCATAGAAAATACCGTTGTTTCTTGTAGTTCAGCATGTGCTTCGTCTAATTCTTTTAGTTGTTTTTGATTTTTTTGATATGCGTCTCTTAGCTTGGATGTACTTCGGATCGAGACATAGAGGCCGATAATAATTAATGTTTCTTGATAAGGAAACGTATTCGCATGTATAAATAGAATAATAACTATCCCCGTTATAGCAGCTAAAATTGACGTTACTCGTGTCCACCTTGGTTCTGCAGCGGCAAGAAAAACTATGAGTGGCCATAACGCATAATTTGGAAAATTCGGATGAGAAAAATATATTACACATGATATGCTTATTAATATACTCGTAAATAAAGCGTACTTCCTTGCATTCCACCAAGATTTTGGTGAATACAACATCCATAGATAAATTGTTACAAAAACGCTACAAACCCATATTGCAAAGGTACCATGAGGTGCGAAACCTTTATAAAAAAATACGCATATTAAGATGCTTCCTATCGCATTTCCTGCATGACTATCAATCATTTTTAAAAATACTTTTTCCATGTACTTATTCCCTCGCAACCTTACTGTTTAGTTTCTATATTTCTTGGCTATAGATGAACATCCATTTCTTGATTTAAAGGCTGGAAATTTACAACTCCCAATTATAATAGTTCATAGTCGAGTTAAATTCCTTTAATGCATATCATCTAAAATCTGAAATTAAAAGAATAATGAAGTAGTTATTATAGTGTGTTTGTTTTACCTACTTCATTAGACAAAAGAAGTTGTTTTTCTTAACCTATTTCTTTAATTTGCTTTTAGATTTTTTCTATATCTTTGTATCCTAATCACAATTCCAATAGTACGAATAACTACCATCGCAATTGTAAAAAATACGAAAGCAGGGGCTATAACATTAAAATCCAAGTGATTCGATACCATGAAATCTATAAATTGTTGTGGATACCAGTCTGTCGCTACATAAGCTAATACGACACGCCATCCAAGTCCAATAATCCATAAACATAAATAAGGAATACCAGCAGTTACGTACGCTTTATTGTCAGAACCATATTCTACTTTCACTGTAAAAAGCATTAGCCCTCCCATGATCATGCCGACCATTGTCATGATTATGAGTGCGGTCATATTTGAACCTGAGGTAGGTATTTCCTCGACGAATAAATAAATACTTATACCACAAAGAATAAATGGCAATACAGCCTTTGTGGTTGTAAATACTTTTCTTCCGATTTGTGTTAATAATACAATTGTTAAAAATGCACCAATCATTATCCAAGCTTGAGTATTCAAATTAAAACCCCCATAAAGTATAAATTTATTGTTTATTTGCTTACTTACTGGAGGATTGTAACATCCCTACTATTTTAGAACATCTATCTGAAAGATGATTTTTTTTGAATACCCTCTATCTATAGATAGAGTTTTTTATGATTCTTTTGTGAAAAAAGCCACTTGAATATATATAACTGGATATATGGGACAGCAGCGTATCTTCATCAACCGAAATATTTTAACCAAAAGCCAATTATTATTACGGTAGATACAACAACAGCACATGGAAAAATGTTATTTGCTATGTGAAAAATAGGAGTTTTGAATATGTTTTCTTATTAAAATTGTAACTAAATATTTTTATGAGATGAGATGATATGAGATTTAAACTTTTGACTATCCTTATACAAGAGATGCCTTTTTGGTAATATAAACAAGCTTTTTCGAATTGATTTTCCTTTTGATAACAGGTCGCTAAGTCAATATAAAATATGGATAATTGTTTATTATTATTTTCATTTTTGAAAAAGGGAATGGCTGTTTTTTTGAGAAATTTTTTAAAATTTATTTTGTCAAAATATAAATGATTTTGATAGGAAAATAAACAGTATAATTTAGGATATTTGTTTTTTGTAGTTCGTAACCCTCGATGTAACATCTTTTTAGCATCATTGATTTTTTCTTTATCAATAAGTGAAATCATAGTGGGGTTCGGCCGAGATAGGTGTAAAAATAGGTCGTAGCGATACATTTTTTCCTAGATGTTATTTTTCGGAGATATTTGTAACATAAACGTTCATTTTTGTTACGTTTTGTATTTAAAAATACGAAACTTCCTAACTGTTGAACTGGCTGTAACAAAATACTGTATCAAAAATAATTCATAACATTATTGATTTCAAACCTTTTTGTTATAATAAAATATGGTTATTGGAAATAAAATACAGGATATGACCCGAAATTACATGTATCTCGGTCGAACCCCTACAAAAGTCATTCGAGATAATTATGACGATGTCCTTCGATTGGCACATTCCATTCGCGAAGGAACATCATCAGCTTCCCTTGTCATGAGCAAAATGAGCTCTTACTCCCGGCAAAACAGTCTTGCAACAGCACTAAGAGAGATGGGACGTATTGAAAAAACACTGTTTATCCTAGACTATATTTCTAGCGAAACTTTACGCCGGCGGATTCAAAGGGGTTGAATAAAGGAGAAGCTATGAATGCATTAGCACGCGCAATTTTTTTCGGGAAACACGGTGAACTTCGAGAACGGGCACTACAAGACCAATTACAGCGCGCCAGTGCATTAAATCTAATTATCAATGCACTCAGTATCTGGAATACTATGTATCTATCTCAAGCTATTGAACATATGAAAAAGATTGGAAAACATCGAGAAGAGTTGCTTCCTCATATCTCACCTCTTGGTTGGGAGCATATTAATTTTCTAGGTGAGTACAACTTTACTGTCAGCAATTATCATTCGTTCCGTCCTTTAAGAACATAAAAAGACCCTGATTTCCTGCTTAGTGTAAGGAAATCAGGGTCTTTTTTCTCAAAAAATGTCTTAGCGTATAATATCCACGTTTTGACGTCAGGACCCCCTAACAGGGGGAGAGTCACATCGCTATTAAGCTAAGAAAATACAGCTATCCCCAGAACGAGATTTTGTGCTAATTTGTAATAAAAAAGCTCATTTTTTCGTTTTGGGGCTGATTTGTTTTCTTAAGTTGATGGGCATGTGGCAATGGCCCATATAACAACAATTAGTTAAATTAATATTTTATTCGTTGTTTTATTTCTTTAAAACGATCATGTATTAATTTCTTGATATCCGGGTGATCTTTATATAAGGTAACGGTATACATGATGGAAGATGCAAGAATAGTAGACCATATTAACCAATCTCCAGCATGAGAAAGAACTTTAATTATTTCACTCGTAAACTGTTCCTGTCCCGCTTGAAATGTCGATACGAGCGAGTTAAGATTGAACAACAATAAAATAACAATCCTGCCCAAAAGCATAATAATCCATCCGATAATATACGTATAGCCTCCAACACTACATAATTGATTATTATGATGAAAAACTTTCACCCTCTTAGCTTGCCAATAACCAACTATCGCTCCTAATATAAGCAAGCTAATTAATTCAATTGTAATAATATAGTCCAATCTATTTGGAAGACCCATATAAGTTCTGATTATAGCCATGATTGGTATACCAAGAAGATCGAAGCTATCTACTTTCTTCGGGATAAGCTGCCTAATAATCAATACAATAACGACTACAAGAATAATAATGAAAACTTTATTCATGCGATTAATCCCTCTTTTTTTCTTTTAAATAATACTCAATAAGTTGATTTACTTTTTCTTCTGGATATGATTCTGGTGTTTGAAGGACATGAATTACTAGCCCATCAATAAATCCGTACAGTATCTCTAATTCAAATTCTCTATTGTGACCTGGTGTGACGTATCCTAGATCCCTCATTAAATCTAGAATTATTCCCATAAGATACCTCGTATGGTCATCCATTTTCTTCCGAAGTTCAATAAGTTCTGGAGAACTAAAGGATATACCCAGAAATGTAATCCAAACCTTCCCTTCCAACATTTCTTCTTTATTAGAAGGAATAATAAATTTCATTAATCTTCTAAGTGCTTCTTCTTTCGTTCCCTTAAATTCACTTGTACGAGTGTTTGCCCGTTCTTCCATTCGATTCAATACTAAATTCATTGCATAATGAATTAATTCATTTTTAGACGAAAAATGATGCTGAACAAGTCCAACCGAAATGTTTGCCTCGTCAGCGATTTGCTGTATAGAAGCTTTATCAATACCTTTTTCTAATATTACACGCCAAGTAGCAGTGGCTATCTGATTCTTCCTTTGTATTTGATCAACAATTTTAGGCACTCATATCCTCCTCCCTTTTTATAATATGATCATATTATTTTAGGTTTCACATTGCTCTCAAGCTAACAAAACAAAATTCCCCTATAATAAAAAATACGGTATTCCTACCGTATCCTCTAAAAAAAGAAACAGCATCTACTAGCATTTTTGAAAAAACGTTAGGTAAAATTAAGAACATACAGTAGCTGGCTTTATTTTTAATATCATTCTTATTCCCCTTACAATCGTTCCAAAAAGATAGTAACTTTCCACAAGAAGACTCTTACTGTCGACGTTCAAAAGCAAGACGTACAGCAAGACCTGTCAAGACGCTTGCCATAAGCCAACGCTGCACTCGCAGCCACGTTGGGCGTGTGCCAAACCATTTGGCATCTCTACTTGCTGTAAATACAATTAGGAGGTTGACTATAAAGCTAACCGTTATTTGTGTAAAGCCCAGAACTGCACCCTGTAGAAGCAACGATCCTTTCTCAGGATCTTCAAATTGAGGTAGAAGTGACACATACAAAATAGCAATCTTAGGATTCAGCAGATTCGTCATAAGTCCCATTAAAAATAATTTCCGTGGCGGCTCAATAGCAATAGTACGAGGTTCCATAATAGATGTAGCACCAGGCTTAATCGAATTCCATGCGAGCCAGAGTAAGTAAGCAGCACCTGCCCACTTAACTGCTTCATAGATAGCGGGAACAGCAAGGAAAAGGGCTGTAAGTCCGAACATTGTTGCGATTATATAGATTATGAAGCCAAGCATGATACCCAAAAGAGAAATAAATCCTGCCATACGCCCCTGCGTAATCGAGCGAGAAATGAGATAAATCATGTTAGGCCCAGGTGAACAAACCATGCTAAGTGAAACAATTGCAAAAGCTAGCACAGTACTAAAGCTGACCATGAATCTTCCCCCTTTATCTTACATAAATTTCTTATCGTTTATTTTATCAGAACGTAGTGTGTAGCAGACTGTAAATATTATTTACTTATGTAAAAAAAGGCTAACAATTCAAGATCGTTAGCCTTAATCGCGCCTTTTAAAAAATAACTCAATATGACAAATGAATGATTCTTCAACTTACACTATATTCTCCTTTTATCACAAAAAACGAACCTCGAATTGTTCCAGCAAGTTTAGACTTCTGTCTAGCAAACTTAAACTTCTCTACTAACTTCGTTGGTATCTCCATTCCCTCAGAAAGCTTAAATCCAACAGCCCGCTTCTTTGGGTTATCCAGCGTATACATGACGTTGACTGCAAGACCATCCTCATAGAAGACATAGGCAAATTTAATATTTTCCACTTGAAAACACGATGTTTCTAAAGGTTTTGCCGCAAACTCAATATCACGTTCTTCTTTCAAAATGCGGTTCACATAATCAAGAGTCTTCTCGCTTTCACTAGCTGGTACAACCGTAAATTCATGCTTGTATTTATTCATAAAGTAACGTGCTTCATGGGCACGTAAACCAGCAAGTGCTTCTGCTACAGGTGAAGACTCCATGCCAGCTGTAGTTACGTTTTTAAAATCAACGATATCGGACAATTCCATCTCTCCTTTTAACACTTTACTTCCTAACAACTGGAATCCATATTTCACCAAATACTAAGCCGTTTCGCTGCCCCATCTCAACTGTTGTATTTGGCCCACCAACATAGGAAAAATCTTTTTCTTCTGCTAATGCTTGACCAAATGCAATACCAGTAAGCTTATTACTTAGCTCCTCAGCTGTATTGCCTTCACCTTTAACTACTAGGTATTCTCCCCTCGGAAACTGGATAACTCTAGATTCTTCTTGTATCGTTGCCTCTGTCATGACACCAGCGTAATACATCATCTTGTTATTCACCGCTTCACTCACAGAAAAAATGTAATCATTTGTAGCTAAAGCTTTTAAAGTGTCCAACCTTCCATCTTGTTCGACGGCCAGCCAAAAGTCTGCCTTTTCCTTGTTTATGCCCGCAAAGTCTGTATAGTGGCTCTTAAGTTCAGTTCCAATACCTAACACGATAAAGCTATCTTTTTCTTCTATTGTATAATTTTTCATATTTAAAACCTTCCTCACTTTTAAATTAATCAAACGATTTATCTTTTCACTTGATGAGTTTATAATATCTTTAAATCATGTCAAAAAATGATACTGTTTAGGAGACCAACATGAAAAAAGTTGAACGGATTAATACGATCATGCGGTACATTAACAACCGCTCCCACTTTACAATTTCTGAAATCATACGAGAATTTAACATCTCACGATCGACAGCTATTAGAGACATTAGAGAAATTGAAGCCATGGGGATGCCGCTCGTCGCTGAAGTTGGCAGGGATGGAGGATATTTTGTCATGCATAACTCTATCCTGCCCGTTGTTCGCTTTACTGATAATGAGGTCAAAGCTCTTTTTATTGCCTTTATGGCCACAAGAAATCAACAACTTCCCTATCTAAAGAGTCGTCAGTCTTTAGCCGAAAAATTACTAGGACTCATCTCAGAAATCCAGCAGGATGACCTTGTTCTTTTAAATCAAATCTTGCTTTTTGAAGGGACTAACCCTCATAATCCTGACCTACTTGAGCTTTCCGACCTCCCCCACCCTATGTTAGAAAAACTCATCCAAATCCTTCTTTTGGATAGCCATTTATTGATTACCGTAAAAGAAGAGGAGGAAACCAAGTCTTATCCAATTTATCTACTACACCTTTATCAAGAAAAAAGCCATTGGATAATTGAAGGCTTTGACATAAAAGAAGAACAAAAGAAGATGTTTCTTGTCGATCATCTCATTAATGTCGAACCCTATACGACGAAAAATAGATTAAGTAAGAAAAAAATTTCAGAAAAACTAAGTAAGAAGGACGAAGCAATCAACCTTGTACTTGAACTTGGTCCAAAAGCGATTACCCAGTTCAAAAAATACCATCCTATAAAAATTTCTATTTCCTATACAAATCCTTACCAATCCACAGCCATTCTAAAAACTTTTATCAATGTTAACAATCTCGATGAATTGATAGAAATAACAAATTGGCTACTTTTCCTAGGTAAAGATATCAAAATCAGGGAAGTTCCTGAAGAAGTGTTAGAAGGTTTAAAAGAGAGATTATGCTTATACTGCCCATAAGCAGTGGCCAGTTAAACCCAAAATAATATTGAGTTTGACTAGATGCCAGTTACCTCTATTTAAATACCTAGTAAAAACATTTTATTCTCTACCGCTACTTTAAACGCTCTTCTAAGAATAACGCCAACACAAAAAAAGACATGAACTAATCTTTGTTCATGTCTTTTTATATTAGAGTTTAACCCTCATAAAACAGCTTGTTTAAAATTCGAATATGGACGTATCTTATCCATAATCTCTTTCATTTTTTTCATATCCCACTATTTTAGCACTTGAACTAACAATAGCGAATTAGAATAATGACTTAATACTTGCTAGGACAGTAAGTATACCTACAACAATAACAAATACATTGCTCATTTTCCCTTTGTATTTAGCTAGTACTGGTACTTTACTAATCGCATACATCGGTAATAGACATAAGATAGCAGCAACTAATGGACCGCTCAGAGAATCAATAATTCCAAGAATACTTGGATTTGTATAAGCGACAAACCAGCATGTTAATACAACAAAAGTAAGGATCATTGTCTTAATTGTTTTTTCTTCAATAACTTTTCCACGTGTTTTACCGAACTTCATAATCACGTCACGCATTACCTCAAATGCTCCTATATAATGGCCAAGGAAAGACTTTGTAATAGCCACAAAAGCAATGATTGGAGCTGCAATAGTGATTACTGGTGAATTAAGCTCATTAGCAAGATATGAAAGGATTGATAAGTTTTGCTCTTTTGCCATTTTTAAATCCTCTGGAGTCAAACTCAGTGTACTACTCCAAACGAAGAACATAACTACAACGAATGTCATGATATAACAAACTTTTTGTATTTGTGCACATTTAGCATCAGTAGCTTCTATTCCATACGTAGCCTTCTGTTTCACAACAAATGATGAAATCATAGGTGAATGATTAAATGAGAATACGATGATTGGTAAAATCATTAATATCGTTCCAAAATATCCTGTTCCTGTTGAAGCAGTAGAAACACTTGAAAAGCTAAGCATTGACG
This sequence comes from Bacillus sp. 05T21, assembly GCF_056396785.1. Classification (NCBI taxonomy): domain Bacteria; kingdom Bacillati; phylum Bacillota; class Bacilli; order Caryophanales; family Bacillaceae; genus Bacillus; species Bacillus sp. 05T21. The sequence continues at coordinate 13,158 of NZ_JBFTMD010000006.1, forward strand.
TATTCCACTGTGGAATTAAAGATATTGCGATGAAAAGTAGAGAAGCTATGAAAGGATATACGAGCATACTCATGATTTTCACAGTAATATCTTGACCAAAATTTAGTATAGCAATAAGGCCGAGCACTAATACAAGAGATAAAATGGCCCTTGGAGGCTCCGGCATGTGCAATTGATGCACGATAAAACTACTTGCGGTATTTGTAAGCGCAACCGAATACATCAATACGATTGTATAAATTGAGCCGAAATATACGATGTTAAAAATGATACTTGCCTTATTTCCGAAATACTCTCTTATTGTGCCTGTAATCCCCTCATCAGCAGAATTAGAAGTGTAAATCATTTTAGCAAGTGCCCTATGTGAGTAATACATAACTGGATATGCAAGCAATGTAATTAGTAGTAATGATAATAAACCACCTGAACCTGCATTAATCGGTAAAAAGAGCACCCCTGCTCCAATTGCTGTTCCAAAAAGGCTCAATGCCCAGGTAGTATCTTGTTTATGCCACTTTTTAGGATCTAGATATTTCTCATTTTTCACTGCAGTATTTTCAGCTTGAAATTCTATTTTTTTTGCAGTATTCCCATTCATATAATAAATCCCCCTTGTATCCTATTTTTACGTCTCTTTTTAGGCTTAAGAATATAGACCATTCTTAAAAAATGAACCGCTTACTTGATGCACCATATTGTAAACGATTCCACCTAAAGCTGTCTCTCTTAATGTGCGAGGCATTTATCCTCCAACCCTATACTTCCATTGATGATATTGTTTACACCAGCTAATACGATGTCCACTGCTACTAAACTATTTTGAAGAAATCCCCCTTCTGGTCACACACCTTTCTGTAATTAATCGTTTCAGTCTGTCCAATTTTAAAATGTTTGATATTTTCTTCGTAGGTAATCGGTTACCTCTCGACGCCCTCATTATAACGTTTATATTTGCGAGTCTAATATTTTTTTATTTTTAGAAAGACAGAATAAACAGAATTATGAATAGATAATAAATTACAATTGGTATGTATCAATTGTGTCTATTTTTTGAAGCTGTATTAGTTAATAGAAAAATAAACATAATACAGAGTTCCTTTCGTTAACACATTGATTATATTAGGAACTCGTTATAAAGATACTTATATTTCCCTTTGCTTTCACATCTTATCTTTGACATGAAGCTGTTGTAATAAATAATACACATTGATGTAAAGGAATAAATTTAGAAAACATAAAATTATTTTCACGAATTTTTATTACATATAACGAATTAATATTCATTTTTCAGAAAAGAAGAACTTTTCCGAAGGAGCCTACGCACCTTATATAATGGTTATCATGTTAAGCCTGTTAAAAGAATTACACCATAAGTTTCCATTTACTATATGTAATATTTATTAAGTGTAGTTTTTTCTAAATATGCATAATTACATATTTAGAAAAGGAGAGTATACTTTCGAATTGTGTAGTAAAGATATAGCCCACCTACGGAAATAGGTGGGCTTTTCATGTATAAAAATTGCATTTATTATATGGCAATTAGAATTGAGGTCAAAATATTATCTCTTCCCTTTTAACTCTCTCAGTCTGCTTTTTCTCAACGTCTGATCCTACTTACGTACCAACTACGCAACCAGTAAAAATACCAACAACTATAGCATTAACTAAGATTGATGTGATTTTAATCCACTTTTCCAAACATATATATTATTTCAGAAGATTTAGTTGCAATAGAACACGGAACTGATGGTTTTACCCTAACTGACGTTTAAATGCTTTACCAGCGAAGAAGTAAGCGATAACCATAATGCCAACGCACCAAGCAAGTGCAATCCAAATATCGTTGCCAACAGTCCCTTCATATAAGAGGGCACGAATCGCATTCACGATTGAAGTCACAGGCTGGTTTTCAGCGAACGCACGAACAATTTTTGGCATAGTTTCGGTAGGAACAAAGGCCGAACTAATAAAGGGCAGAAAAATTAGTGGGTACGAGTAGGCTGTCGCCCCTTCCATAGACTTCGCTGTCAACCCAGGAATGATAGCCAACCATGTCAGCGCCAGCGTAAACATCCCGAGTATTCCAGCTACCGCGAGCCAATCCAGAATATTAGCACTGGAACGGAAGCCCATTAAGAGCGCAACAAGGATAACCACCACGATAGTAAGCACATTAGCAACAAGTGATGTTAATACGTGAGCCCATAATACCGACGAACGCTTGATAGGCATAGTAATGAAACGTGCCATCAGCCCGCTCTTTACATCCGTAAACAACCGTACGGAAGTGTAAGCGACACCGGATGCGATAGCCATCAGCAAGATTCCCGGCAATAAATAATTGACGTAGTTATCCGTTCCTGTCTTTATGGCGCCGCCAAATACGTAGACAAACAACAGCATCATCATAATCGGCGTAATCGCTACCGTAATAATTGTATCCGGACTGCGCATAATGTTGCGCATTAAACGCCCTAATAATACCCCTGTTTTGCTCTTCATTTACATCTCCTCCTTTTTGCCAATGATCGCAAGGAAAATTTCTTCCAATGTCGGCTGCTTCTCGATATACTCCACTTTTGTTGGCGGGAACATCTCTTTAAGTTCTGTAAGAGTACCAGTCGTAATAATTTTTCCACCATGCAAGATAGCGATACGGTCCGCCAGTTGTTCGGCTTCCTCCAAGTACTGAGTTGTCAGCAAGATGGTTGTGCCTCCGCCGGCAAGTTCCTTGACGGTATCCCACACTTCAATCCGCGCTTCGGGGTCAAGCCCTGTCGTCGGTTCATCGAGAAAAATGACTGCTGGCGTCCCAATCAAACTCATCGCGATGTCAAGCCTGCGCTTCATCCCACCTGAGTACTGGTCTGCCCTCTGGTTGGCTGCATCAGTCAGGCTGAATCTTGCAAGCAAATTGTCAGCGACTTGAGCGGGACTAGAAACTTCACGCAACTTGGCAATCATTATCAAGTTTTCTCTCCCCGTGAGCATACCGTCTAAAGCTGCGAACTGCCCTGTCAGACTGATACTTTGACGAACATGATCCGGTTGACGCTGAACGTCAAAACCACAAATACCTACTTCGCCGCCATCTTGCTTCATCAGCGTCGAGAGGATACTGACTATCGTCGTCTTGCCCGCTCCATTTGAGCCCAGCAGCGCGAAAATTTCGCCACGCTGCACTTCAAAATCCACCCCTTTTAACACTTCCTTATCTTTAAAGGATTTTTTTAACCCTTTTACAGAAATCGCTGTGTTGCTCATGCTTTTTTCCTCCTTGAAAAATGTTTTGTAAAGTTAGACTGCCTGCACTCCTCTATTTAGTATTACTGATAATCTGTATTACTTAGTACTGGTTTAAAAATATAACTGAATAGCGATGGTGGCAATTCACATTTGTAACCAGCTAATCAGTCGGTATTACCTGTTGCATTTATTTTTTTCTCAATTGCTTCATGATACTTTCGTTCAAATCTTCACGATACTTGGAAACATAAGTTTTAGCATTTGCCACTAGTTCGTCAGCAAAGGATGCCACGTCCTCCCCAGTTATTTCTAGCACTTGTCTGCCTTCCGCCGCACCGGCTTCAAACAAATCGATTAGTTCATACTGTATGTGTAGCATATCCATCCCGTTACCAGCTGAGAAATTCCACATGTAGTTTTGAATTTTCTTAAACACAAACTGATAGTCCTCTGGCAGAGCTCCAACCCGTGCCATCATCATTTTGTACTCTTTTTTATCACCAATTAATTTTTTGAACATTTCCAACATATTATTTTTCCTCCTTTTTTATAAAGCAGAACAAGAAACTCCCAAAATATCGGCCGAATATTTAATCTTATGAGGCTAGTTTGACTTCAAGACGTTAATTTTTGATGATACAAAATCCCATTTTCTCCAAAACAATTCAAGCTCCTGACGGCCATCCTCATTTAGTGAATAAAACTTGCGAGGCGGCCCCATGTCTGACGGTTTCTTTTCAATATTCACAAGTTTTTTCTTCTCTAATCGCACAAGGATGGTATAGACCGTTCCTTCCACGACTTCAGTAAACCCAAGATCATTAAGGTGGCGGGTAATCTCATAGCCATAAGTTTCACGGCGGCTAATGATTTCCAGAACACATCCTTCCAACGAACCTTTCAGCATTTCAGTTAAATTTTCCATATTCTTATCCTCCTTTACCCCCTATTCTGTCTGACTTATATTCAGTATCACAGAGTACTAAGGCTGATTTTTACTGAATAGCTTTTGAGAAGCCTCACTATTCAGTATTACTTATTACAACTACATTGTATGACTATGTAGATAGAATGTCAACTCGATTTTTAAATTTTTTCTTAAATCCGCTATTATCTATTGGATACTGCCTATTTTTTTCTTAAGAAATCTCACCACATACCTATCCAGCTAAGAAAAGGAAATACCCAAAACAAAAATTCCGCATTTTTATTTTGGGCGTTTTAATATTCCGAAGTTAATGAATGTGGATAGCTTTCCTTATTAAAAAGACGGATCATTTTTTTGTTCTTCTACTAATGCACCTATGCATCTAATACATGAGCTTGCGAATACATACAAACTCTTTATAAAGTCAACTCTACATATAGGACATCCTTTTTGTTACGATAACATCATATTCATGTCTTCTGCTGCGGTTGTAATTAGTTTTAAACCGAATGTTTCTTGTAATACATCAAGCACACCAGGCGAAATAAATTCAGGTGCCTTTGGACCAATACGAATATCTTGAATACCAAGACTAAATAGCCCCAGTAAAATGGCAACCGCTTTTTGTTCGAACCATGATAGAACAATACTCACTGGCAATTCATTCACTTCACATTGAAAAGCATCAGCTAAAGCGGCCGCTATTTTCACTGTCGAAATTGAATTATTACATTGTCCTAAGTCAATGTAACGCGGAATCTCCGTACCAGGTACAACCCCATAATTCACATCATTAAAGCGGAATTTTCCACAAGAAGTTGTTAAAATAACCGTTTCTGGCGGAAGTGACGTTGCTAATTCACGATAATATTCCCCGCCTTTTCCTGGTGCATCACAACCTGCAATGACAAAGAAACGCTTTATTTTCCCTTCCTTTACTGCCTCAATAATTTCTGGAGCTAACGATAATACGGTATTATGATGAAACCCTGTTACTAACTGTTCATCCGACTCCATATGTACTTCTGGAAGTTCTAGCGCTTTTTGAATCACTGGTGTAAAATCGTCATTTTCAATTTTTTGTACGCCCTCTAAGCCTGCAATATCATATGAAAAGAATCGATCAGAGTATGACCCTTTAATTGGCATAACACAGTTCGTTGTCGCTAATATGGCACCTGTAAATTTTTCGAAAAGACGTCGTTGATCATACCATGCCTTACCAATATTTCCTTTTAAATGCTTATATTTTTTCAGCTGCGGATAACCGTGTGCTGGTAACATTTCAGAATGCGTATAAATATTAATTTCTTTTCCTTCTGTTTGCTTTAATAACTCTTCTAATGCAAATAAATTATGACCAGTAACTACAATTGCCTTACCTTCTACATGGTTTTGTGTAATTTGAACAGGCTCCGGAACACCAAAGTGATTCGTATGTGCCTCATCTAATAACTCCATTACTCGTAAAGCCGATTTCCCTACTTTCATAGCCATATCAATATGTTCTTGTTCATTAAAGTTAGAATTTGTTAATGTCATATATAGCGCTTCTTGAGTTGTAGCATCTACAAATGCATCTGTATACCCTAGCTGCGCAGCATGTGTACGATAAGCCGCTATTCCTTTTAATCCAAACACAATCGTATCTTGTAAACTTGCAATTGTTTCATTCTTACCACAAACACCCATCACTTTACATCCGCCTGTTGGCGTTTGTTCACATTGATAACAAAACATATCATCCCACCCTCTCCCAATCATTCCTTACAAATCAAGCATAATACCCATTAGGAAAAAAGGATGTGATATGAATCACAATAATATATATAAATTTGTGACAGTTCATATTGTTGACATAATATTTTTATTGGCGCTAAAAAACGGACACCTTTGTTAATACTTTCAAATAGCTAGATGATTGATTTAGAGAACTATTAGCAACTAATAAGCATACAAAAACGCTATTCTTTCTATCATTCAACAGAAAGAATAGCGTTTTTTCATTTTGAAGAACTATCAATTTTTTGATTAAAGATTTTATAGGAAACCTCTTTATTTACAATACATTTACACCATCTTAACATTTTTTACATTATTTATATGATATATTTATATAAAAACTACTTAAGAAATTTCATGTACATCGTTATCTTTATAATCTCTTAACTGATTGATAAGAGATTATGTTACATTTTCATACCAGGGGTGAATTAGGATGACTGAAACTTTAAAGACACTTATAATGCTTGATGTTACTTACGTTGTTATAGCAATTATGACGGTACTGGTATTTGTATACTTGGAATTAAAATCTCAGTAACTTATGCAGGCATAATTGATAGCTTCGCATTTAAATATAGTTAGAAGAAAGCGAGGAGAAAATTATTTCTCCTCGCTTTTATATTCCCACAGTTTCTTATTTCAACAAATCCAATGTATGTAAAAGTAATCCTCTGTCCCCTACTTCTCCATGACCAGGCACTACTAAGTTCATATTTCCATATCGGTTCAACACATTCTCAATCGATGTGGACCATTCATTTACATATGCATCAGCAACATTCCCTAAATCTTTAGCTTCCGCAGATTTCACTAAACAGCCTCCAGCTAAAATGTTGTATTGCGGTAACCATACGACAATATTATCTTCTGTATGCCCTTTCCCTGGATAGAACGTTTCTACTTTTATATTTCCAAACTTCATATTCGTAATTGTTTGTAAGTCTCCAAGTGGCTCTTCATATCCATTTTTCTTTGCTAGTTCCGCAGTTAATGCTGTACTATGCGCTTTAATGCCTCTTTCTTTCAACGTTTTAATTCCGCCAATTCGATCAGCATGCGCATGTGTAATAATAACATCCGTTACGCGCTTCTTAAATTTCTTTTCTACCATCTCTATTAGTTCCTTCGTTAACTTATCATCCCAAGAAGAATCGACAAGTACTAACCCATTAGAAGTAGTAAGAACTAGACCACTCGAAGGAACTGCTACTCCATTAAAATAACCTAGCTCAGTATGAACCCATACATTTTTATTTAACTGAGAAATTGAAATAGTTCCTGTCTCATTCTTTATTACTTTTTGCTCTAGCTTTTGTTCCGCTTTCACAGAAGAAATTGTGCTAACAAATTGAGTTGTTCCTAGCAAACTAACACATACCCCTAATTTTAATAATGTATTCTTTTTCATTTTCTCCACCCTTTCTTTCAAACTAAATAGTTATTACCTATATTAGACAGTTCATCTCAAATGTTTGTTCCATCTTTTTTTACATATTTTTCATACCATTAATAAAAAGCGCACAAAATTTTGTGCGCTTTTTAACTTTCCTTTTACCATTCACGTTTTTTATTAATCATCATTTTTTCTTCGAATGCCTTCTCTAAATCAATTTCTAACTTGTTTGCTAAATCACATACATTCCAAATTACATCAAACATTTCTAAACCAATCTCTCTTTTCGAATCTTGTATTTTATCACGCCTTAATATAACTTCCGCTAATTCACCTAATTCTGCCATCGCATACATCGTACGCTCTTCAATTGTTGTATCTTGAAATCCTTTTTCTTTACTGAAACTCGATACATATTGCTGGAATTCCGAAATATTCATATGTAATCTCCCTTCATCGTAAATATCTCATTTTTAATAAACTTAAAATCAAAAATGTATTTTGTTAAATTATAACATTCATACTATAATTTATTTATAGTCCATTAACGGAGGTGTTCTCAATGACTCTCTTCGCTTCTCCATCATTATTCATACTAGCAATCATTTCATTTGCATTAGCTTATTTCATCGGAGTAAAACAATACACTTGGCTCTTATCAGGATTCAATGAACGCCGTGTGTCAGATAAAGTTAAGTTATCGAAGATAGTTGGTCTTTATAATTTAACCGCTGGTGTTATCGCCACAATTGGTAGTGTCTTCACTACCCCTAATGCAAAAATCGTATTTCCTATCATTATAATTGGACACTTTATAATAGCTGCTTATGTAAATACACGTATGGTGCAGTGAAAAAAGATCACCCAAATGGATGACCTTTTTATAACTTATCAACATATTGCTTCGCTTCTAGTATTGAAAAACCAAATGCTTCTCTTACTCTCTTAACTGCCGTAACTGTTTTTCCTTCTTCCATAAGCTGCCGCAACTCTTTATTAATTTCGGGTTCTCTATCTATAATTCCCATTTCTTTCGTAATTAGCTGTAATCTATCTTCCATCCGCTTTAAACACGCATCCGTTTTCTTTTCGATTTTATTTAATTTTTCAACGATATAAATAAGCCCAAAGACCGCTATCGGTATGATCATCCAAAATTCCATGACTATTCCTCCTCACTAGCTTTCATATGTTTTATTTAAGTAACTTATGTAAATTTTACCACAGGACACATTTAATGTATAATAGTAATATACAACACTGTTGATAAAGTGAAACTTTAATCAGTGGGAGTTTTACTGCCCGTTAATGCGGGATAAAACCTTTTATTTTAGGGGGACACTTTATGAAAAGATTTTTTAAGACGTTACTACAATTTGTAGTTCTTTCAATTGCACTACATTTGTTATTTGATATCGTTGGCTGGCTTGTTTTCAATGCTCCTTTTGAAAACAAAGGAGCACTTATTTCCTACATATCAACTCTATGGCTAATGTATATGTATAGAGATAAATTACTTCAATTTATAATGCGAATTTCTGTAAAATAACAGAGGGCACTTCATCAAAAATGATGAGGTGTTTTCTTTTTATTCTCTTTCCCTGTATTAAAAACTAACTTTTACTTCCATTTACATCACCTTTCATAGATTAACAATGTATAATAAAATCAATATTCTGTTTTTAAAAGAAAGGAGTCACTATGAACTTAAAAAGTAACAATATATATGAGAAAATGAACCAATATTCTGTTTCAGGGTTAAGCTTTGCCATTATACGTGACGGTAAACTTGATGAAGCCACTGCTTTCGGAACACTTGAATCTGGAACAACTAGAACTGTCACTACGGATTCCATATTCAATTCTTGTTCTATTAGCAAATTCATCACTTCAATGCTTGTACTAACGTTATCAGATCAAGGAATCGTACATTTAGATGAAGACGTAAATGATAGGCTCACATCTTGGAACATCCCTACCAATCTATTTACTTCACAGAAAAAAGTCACGCTGCGAAACTTATTAAGTCACCAATCTGGAATCATTGATCCTCCCAATAGTTTTGAACATTATACACTTGCACAAGGAATACCTAAAATCCCTGAACTTCTTGCTGGTAAAACATTATATTGCCCAGTACCTATAGAAGTAACTTATGCACCAGAAAGCCAATTCCACTACTCTGACGCAAATTTTTGTATTATCGAACAACTACTTGAAGATATTACTGGAAAATCGTTCAACCTTTTACTTGAAGAATTTATTTTTCAGCCACTACAAATGAAAAATAGCACACTCTTCTCTCCCGAAGACATAGATAAAACCGATACTTTTGCTTGCGGGCATAATAAAAATGGAACTGTAACAAATGAGAAGTATCCATTTTATCCATTCGCAGCAGCTTCAGGCGTTTGGACAACACCAACTGACTTATCAACTTTAGTACTCGGACTCATTCATTCCTTAAAAGGAAATAGCAAACTGGAACTTTCTCAAAAAACAGTACAAGATATGTTTTCTCCTCAAGGATGCACCAAATGGACTGGGTTAGGTCTTTTTCTAGAGTATTCTAATGAAGACTTACAAATTCATTCACTTGGCTGGGGTGTTGGATTTCAATGTATGATGGTATGTAATCCATACCGAGGTAATGGCGCTGTTATTATGACGAACTCGGATTTAGGTGTTCATCAAAAGGATGGGATTATTGGTGAGATTTTAAAAATGTTATCCTTATAATTAACGAAGTAAAACAAAGAAAGAAGCTGATTCTCCCAGCTTCTTTCTTTATATAACATTTTTCACCACAATTTTAATATGTTCTGGTGCGATAATTTCAGTTATACTTTCTTGGAAATCTTCATGCAGCAGTTCTTCAATATGCTCTAACTGCACTTCGACATGTGTGCATTCTAAATTATGTATGTTTAATAGTGCATAATGATCTTTCTTCTTAATTACTAAATATTGATTTTCTTCTGTTATGAGTACAGAACCTAATCGTATTCCTAGTAGACGTTGATCATCAAACTTCACAATCTGTTCCCCTTCCCAACTGTGAATGTAATTACTATACAAAAAAGATATTTTAAGGAAATCAATCTTATATAGACTATATCATACTTTACTAAAATATAAAGTGAAACTTTAATCAGAGGGACTTTTGTCCCTCTGATTATTAGCCCTCACCAATCGGGCTTTTACGGGCAGTTGATCTCTCACCTAACTTCCTCGCATATGCCGAATTTTGAGGTGGGGATCTTACTGTCCGTTAATGCGGGATAAATATCATATTTTCTTTCAATAGAAATCCCCGTTTTTTTATATATTTCGATACAAAAAACTTTCTCAACAAAAAAATATAATTTTCAGTTTTTTATTCCATGAAAATCTATTATACTAAAGCTAATAAACGTTTGAAATGTTTGACCTCTCCTAATTCATGTACATATGGATGATCAGTAGCTGTTGCTACTGATCTATTTTTTTGCTACACAATATATCTCCAAAATATAAAAGAGTAGTTCTTTATTTTATTCGCCAAGTCCTTAACTCAACTTTCCAATCTAATAAAGGATTTTTTAGTACTTCTAATCCTAAACCCGTTCCTCATAAAATATTATTCTATTTATAAACATCCGCCGCCAATTCCCGCAAAACATCCACATTCATCACTTCAAAGCATCCATTGTTTTTCTGTATTATCCCTTTATCACAAAAGGTATTTAATGTTCGTAATAAATGCCGATAACTCGTTCCTAACAATTCAGCTGTTTCCGTTAAATTCCCACTAAATACAATTCTATTTCCATGCTGAGCCGCTCGTTCCCCTGCTGCTAACATGTAACTCGCAAGTCTATTTTCAAGTGGATATAGTAAATTAATTGTACTATTTTTTGAAAGACGATTTAATTTATGTGCTAACGATCCGCAAATACATCGTAAAAATTTCGCATCATGAAATAATTGGTTTCTCACTTTTCCTAAAGGTAGGCCAACACAATACGAGTCTGCCATGACTTGTACGTTTGAAGCAGTTTTTTGAGAGTGAATTACTTCTACATCCCCCAGTAACTGTAAACTATCATAAAAACATAATAATACAGATTTCCCGTTACTTAATGTATTAAACGCTTTCGCTTTTCCTTCAACAAAAAAATATAAATAATCTATCTCTTCATTTTCTCTACAAATAAACTCATTCTTTTTAAAAAATATAAGTTCCATATACGGTTTCATATCACTACTAAAAAATGAATCGATATCATTTTGTTTCATATACTCTGCTAATTTATTAGAATTACATACTTTCTTCATAGTTCCCCCGCCTTTACAACTATCCCCATTGTAATTAAAATTTTCTTCTTCCACTATGACATATGTCATAGTAATAGACAATTTCAGCATGATACAGTCATTACAAATATGAAATATAAAGGGGATATTACATTGTATAACTTTTTTTCTGTCTTTATTGGCGTGCTTATCGCCATTATGCTTCCTTTGAACGGGATTTTATCTGAGTTAATTGGCAAGTATACAGCAAGCGTTGTCATTCACCTTGTCGGTTTAATTGCAGTTATTTTCGTTTTAATCATAAACAAAAATAAAATCCGCTTCGATAAAGGTATTCCACTTTTTTTATATAGCGCTGGGGCAATTGGAGTATTCACTGTTCTTTTTAATAATATAAGTTTCTCTGCTCTTGGTGCCTCTATTACGATTGCATTAAGCTTACTTGGTCAATCCATCGCTTCCATAGTTATTGATCATTTCGGTTTATTAGGAATGAAAGTTTCGAAGTTTGATAAGAAAAAATTAATTGGATTATTATTCATCTCTTCTGGAATTATAGTCATGACAATTTATTAATGGAGGTAAGAAAATGTTATATATTTGTATCGCTATTTTAGCTGGTGTTTCTATCGTTGTTGCTAGAATTATTAACGCGAATTTAGCAAAGGAAATTGGAAATTGGGAAGGCACATTTTTCAATTATATTACTGGATTATTTTTCTCCATGTTATTTTTAATTTTCAGTTCAGATTCGTTGTATATTTCTAGTCATACGCTACAATCCATACCTATTGCTGTATACTTAGGCGGATTAGTAGGCGTTATCGTCATCTCATTATCAAACTATATTACTCCTAAAATATCAGCATTTTATTTAACGTTACTCATCTTTATCGGACAATTGTTTACGGGGACTATCATCGATTTCTTCCTGTCACACGAACTATCAACCGGAAAAATTATCGGTGGATTTCTCGTATTAATAGGGCTTACTTACAATTTACTCGTTGATCGCCCTATAAAAACCGTGAAGCATAACCACGTTCAACTATAATACTTTACGCTTACCTATCATATATTAATRGAAAAGCTCTTCACATGAAGCCATAGAGAGGAGAATACCCTATTAAGAAAATCATTTTATTGATAGGTAGCGCATTGATTGTTTTTGGAACCGTATGGTTTTTAAACTCTGGAAAATCTATTCAAGATCTCTATACAGCAAGTAAACCAAAGAAGAAAGCTACTATTATTTCAACTCAAAGAGACCCAAATGCACCTCCTGTTTTTTTAGGAAAACAGGAAATAAAAGATATACATGTAGAGTCGCTTAAGACAAAAAAATCTATCTTCCTTACAAAAACAGATGAATTAAAAACATTCATTAACAGTATGGATACAGCAAAAAAAGGCGATTTAACGCTAGATGAAGAAGGTTCTGATTTAGTAGATTGTAACATGTGGATTACTTTCCAAGATGGAACTTATAAACAATATTTAATTTGGATAGTAGATAACAACAGTAGTGAAGTTATGATTGCCCATCAAAACACTCCTGATGACGTAGACCTTACTTATTATCAATTAAATGAAGGTAATTCAAAAAAAGTATATAACTTATTTAAAAAGGTTATTTAATAGAAAAAGTCATGAGCTACTAGGCCCATGACTTTTTCTATTTATATATATTCAGGGAACACTTTACAACTCTTTTCCTGCTCTATATCATGTCCAAAGAAAACAATTGGGTTCTCTTTCCTAACAACTTCTTTTAAACGTTTAATTGAAGATAAAGCTAATTCCGAATCAAATCCAGCGAACCGCACTTCATCTTCAAAATTTTCTTTCGTATACGATGCATCGATCGTTAATAACACTGGGCCAGAGTTCTCTGTCTCAATGAATAGCGACTGATGCCCCGGAGTATGTCCTGGTGTATACAATAATTGAACTCCTGGTACGACTTCATAATCCCCTTCAATGATCTTGTATTTCAAATTCGGCAATATACATTCTTTCATATATTCTTCACTATGTTGTGCCGCCTCATATTCAGCACGCTGCACAATAATCGGTGTATTTGTAAAAGCACCATTTCCTCCTGCATGATCAAAATGTAAGTGAGAACTAATAATATACAGAAGGTCTTCCGGCTCATAACCAACGCGTTTTAAAATATTCACGATTCTATCTTCTTCAGTCATTTTCGGTAAAATCTGTCCTTCAACAAATGTACCGTTAAAAAGGCCTTCATTATTAATCGCACTTTCTGGCATACCTGTATCTACTAAAATAGGTCCTTCTTCAGTCTCCAAAAGATAACACCAAACCGGTAAGTCTAATAATTTTCCTGGTGTTAATGTACTGTTAACAGACGAATGATCCAACATACAACGACCTGCTGAGACGAAATAAAGCTTTTTTACCGTCATTATGTATCCACCTTTACAAATAATTTAGGATAAAACAATACTATATTTCGCTTATGAGAAATAAACTCCTTCTCACCTTTCATTATTTCAACTATTATCTTTTCAATTGTTCACAACTTTTCATTCCAAATCCAGTGATACTGGAAAGCCTATGCAGAAATCCAATCCTCCTTTAAGTATATAAGATAAAAGTATCACTTTTTCTTATAATAACACTACAATTCCCTGAAAACAGAATATATTTGATATTTTCAGGGAATTGATTGAGTCGTCGAAACCAAGACGTTAAAACGAATTTTGGACATAAAATAACCGACTACCTACATGTTTTAAAAAAGGAGTCGGCTATTTTGCTTATTTATTATTGATTTGCATGCTCTTTATATGTGATGAGCGAAAATTTTCAAGAGTAATATGCTACTTTAGTTTCCATGCTTTTTCACTGAAATACTTCCGTTATGTGTGTTTAATTTAATTTGATTTTCTCCCTTCCCAATAACGGCATTTCCATTATATTTATTCAGGATATTCGCTTTTCCATTGTCGACAGAGACATTAAATTGAACATTAGTTGGTTCTTTTTCAGTTTCAATATTAATCTTGCCATTATGAGTCGTAAAATTGAGATTTCGATCAAGTTCATTTGTTTTAAGAGAAAGACTTCCGTTTTTAGATTGCCCTTCTAGTTCACCTTCAACATGATCTAGCATTATTCGTCCATTATTCGATTTCACATGAATATTTTGCGCCGTTATATCTTTAAAGTCCATACTTCCATTATTTGTTTCCGCATTAATTTTTTGCGAATTGATCTCTCTTAATTCAACACGCCCATTGCTTGTATTGATATCAAAATGCGTTGTATTTTGTTGTTTTGCAGAAACGTAACCATTGTTATTGGAAATTTTTAATGAATCATATTGTTTTTCAGGCAGATAGACATTTAATGTTAATGGGACCAATACTTCAGAAATGTTGAAGTTGAACCAACTCTGTTGTTTTTCTTTGTAAGAAATGAGAAGCGTTGAACCTTTTTCATCCGTAGCTAATGTTCTTTTTATGTTAGGATTAACTTCCCCATCTAATGTTACTTTCATGTTACTTTCTGTTATAGGATTGATGTTAACACGCACGTTATTCGTATCGATAATGACACTTGACACATTATTATTGTTAATGACCTTTTCTTCTGAAATTGGTACTGTGGCAATTGAACGATAAGTGAATAGACTTCCCACAATCCCAATAATGAAAATAATACCTGCAATGATTGAAAGTTTCTTTTTATTTATCATGCTTAAAACCACCTTTTACTAGTGCTATATTGAACTTTAAATAACGAACAAATCCATTCTTTGCTAGCTTCGTTAAAAATAACATAGCAATTACAATGAAATATCCAAGTCCACAAAGTGCTAAAGAAACGAAAAGATTAAATAACAAGAATGTATTTGGATGTATAATAGTATCAACTAGAACAAGTAATGGTGAACCTAAAAATGAGATTCCTAGAACCCATCCTGAAAAAATCAATGCCGCTAATGTAATTGCAGGTCCAAGCACGATTAACAAATTGAAAAAACCTAATCCAATTACTGCCCAAATTGCCCGAAAAACATTTCCTGTTGTTGCACTTGCTGTTACTTTCTCAATATGATAATCTGCTAATAACTCTTTGGCGATTTGAGCTGGAGAACCTAATGAAGCTACAATTTCTTCTTCACTTTTCCCTTCCTCTAATCCGAAAGTAAAATGTTCTTCATAATCTTTTAAAATATCTGCACGCTCTTTTTCAGATAATCTTTTTAGAGATGCATTTAATTGTTGTAAAAATTTATTTTTCGTCATTACGTACACCTTCTTTTATTAATTGATTGACACCTTGTGAAAACTCATTCCATTCCTCCAAAAGTTGATACAAATACGTTCTACCTTTATCCGTCAGTTTATAATACTTCCTTGAAGGCCCTTCTGAAGACTCCTGTAAATACGTTGTAAAATATTCTTCTTTAGTTAATCTACGAAGTAGAGGATAAACAGACCCTTCTGATATTTCAATTTGATTGGAAATACTCCGAACTAATTCATACCCATAACGGTCTTGCTTATCAAGTAAGACAAGAACACAAAGTTCTAAAACTCCTTTTTTAAATTGTACATTCAATATTCATTCACCCTATTCTAATTGGCATCTACTACTATTTATTGTTTAGTACTGTTTTATAATAAGTAACTACAAGTATAATATAACACTTGGTATTGTTCATTGCAAGGTACACTGGAAAAATAAGTATACCTTTCATCCGACGCTTATAAAATCAAAACGATGGCTCCTCTCCAGTTACAAAGTTCTAAATGAGGTTGAAACAAGCCTTTAACAAAATGGAAAGGACCCAACTTTTTTACATAATGACACTTTACCTACTATAATAAAAGAGAAAAAGACTCTTACTTTAATGGAGGGAATAAAAATGAAAGCAATTGGTTTACATGAATACTTACCTATTGAAGAAGAAAACAGTTTAATTGATATTGAAGTTGAAAGACCTGTTGCCACAGGAAGAGATATACTTGTAAAGATTAACGCTATTTCCGTTAATCCAGTTGATACAAAAGTTCGATCTCCGAAAGATAAAAAAGAAGATATAGCAAAAATACTTGGCTGGGATGCTAGTGGTGTTGTTGTGCAAACAGGCGATGGTTGTACGTTATTTAAAGAAGGCGATGAAGTGTTTTACGCTGGAAGCATTACAAGGCAAGGTACATACAGTGAATACCATTTAGTTGATGAAAGAATTGTTGGTAAAAAACCAAAAACGTTAAGTGATGCTGAATCTGCAGCACTTCCTTTAACAGCCATTACCGCATGGGAAGGTTTGTTTGAACGTTTAGGGATTGATTATAATAAGAAAGATGAAAATTCATTTAAAAACATTTTAATTATCGGCGGAGCTGGTGGTGTTGGCTCGATTGCTATTCAGTTAGCTAAATGGGCTGGACTAAACGCAATCGCAACCGCATCCCGCAACGAAACTATACACTGGGTGGAAAAATTCGGTGCCGATTATATAGTTAATCATCACCAACCTTTAAAAGATCAAATATTAGAATTTGGGCTAAAAGATGTAGATTATATCTTCTGCTTAAACAATACTGATCAGCATTGGCACGCGATGGGTGACATCATTAAACCACAAGGTAAAATTTGCTCTATCGTAGAAAATGAACACCCTCTTGAGATGGGAATTTTAAAAAGTAAAAGTGCTACATTCGTTTGGGAGTTTATGTTTACAAAAGCGATGTATGAAACTGGTGATATGAGTACGCAGCACGAACTATTAAATAAAGTAAGCGAGCTATTAGATGAAGGTATTTTAAAGACTACATTAAATGAAACATTCACACCAATTAACGCTGAAAACATAAAGAAAGCACATGCACAACTTGAAAGTGGGCGTACAATTGGAAAGATCGTTGTAGAGAAATTTTAATAATAAAAAGTCCGATTTCTAAACGGGAAATCGGACTTTTTACTATCTTTATTTACTTGAAATCTCTTGATCATTTTTAACGTCTAACGGAGCTCGTTTCCCTATTCCGAAAGCATAGAAACTAATTGTTACGATAGCTAAGAAAACAATACCTACAATTAGTGAAATACGTGTATCATCGTTAAACCACATTCCGATTAATACCATAATTAAAAAGGCTATCGTCAAATAGTTTGTAACAGGAGCAAATGGCATTTTGAATGGATGATCTTTCATCTCTGCTCCCTTTTCTTTTCTAAAACGAATTTGACTAATTAAAATGACAAACCATGGCACCATACCAGGAAGTACACTCGCACTATATACATATACGAATAAGTTTTTCGGTGCAATATAACTTAAAACAACACCAACCGCTAAACCGATAATTACACCAACTGTACCGAATAAAGGTACACCGTTATTAGAGATCTTCGTAAAGTATTTCGGTGCTTGTCCATTTACACCTAGTGTATAAAGCATACGTCCAGCACTATAAATACCACTGTTACAACCAGACATTGCGGCTGTAATAACAACGAAGTTAATAAGTCCCGCAGCTGCCGTAATACCAACTTTCGCAAAAGTCGCTACGAACGGACTACCAATTGAACTTAATTGATCCCAAGGATAAACAGTTACAATAACGAAAATAGCACCAATATAGAAAATTAAAATACGCCAAATTGTACTTTGAATTGCTCTAGTAAGTGTCTTCTTCGGATCTTTCGCTTCACCAGCAGTAATCCCGATTAATTCCACACCTTGATACGCTCCAACTACAAGTGATAATGCAAAGAAGAATCCTGAAAAACCACCTGTAAAGAAACCGCCGTTTGCCCAAAGATTAGATATGCCAATCGCTTCTCCGCCGTTACCAATTCCAAAGAAAATAAGTCCAAATCCCGCAATAATCATTAATAGAATCGTAACGATTTTAATCATCGCAAACCAAAATTCAAATTCACCAAATGACTTAACAGAAATTAAGTTAGCCGCACCAAGAATAACCATCGCGATAATACCAGGTATCCAAGCTGGTAAATCCGGGAACCAATATTTCATATACGCTCCAACTGCGATAATCTCTGACATCCCAACAATAACCCACTGAAACCAGTTACTCCACGCTGTCATATAACCAGCTAACGGATGAATATATTTGTGACCAAATGTCGCAAATGAACCTGTGCTTGGCTCCATATACAACATTTCTCCCATGGCACGCATAATGAAGAAGATGAAAACACCTGCGATTGCATATGCAAGCATTACTGACGGACCCGTCCATTTAATCGTGCTGGCTGACCCCATAAACAAACCAACACCAATTGTTCCGCCTAAAGCAATCATTTGAATATGACGTGCTTCTAAACCTCGTTTCAATTCTTTGTTTGCCACTTCATTTCCCCCTCTTAGATGATTCATAGCCGCATTTAAAGTAAGATGGTGTACCCTAATTCCTGTTTGGCCCTGAAAATGATGAAACAAACGTCATTTTAGACTAACTTTAAAGCTATCCTAAAATCTCATTTTGCCTCTTATAAAATTTCCAAAACCCCTCATCTTCCTATTTTCTATAAAATTTAAAATTGCTCACTTCATATTAATTCATTTATCTGAAAAGTTCAATTATTTTTTCGGTAAATTATTATATATTAGTTTGATTAATTTTTAACTAAATTAACAATAAAATACATCTATTCAATATGATTCCGGTATGAATGTTATTACAATATAAATAACCGAGGAGAAAATATCCGCCTCGGTTTCATACTGTATATACTTCACTCTTTATAGTTTGTACTGTAATTGCTTACACATGCGATTAACGTATCACGCAGAAATTTAATATATTAGTAGAACTACAAAGTCACTAACTTCTACTTTTCTTAATTATCCCATTATCACAGCTGAAAATTCTCTTTCCCATCTCCTACTTTAAGAAAAATATAACCGCACTTAAAATAATCAACAATACACCGGAAAGAGGAAAACTCTTCTCCTCAGCTTTTATCTTCTCCTTAATAATACCTTTAATTTTTGTCTTTATATCCTCTGGGCATTTTCTAAATAAAATATTAGTTGTATGTAATGGTCTATTCAATATTCGAATTTTAACAGGAGATCCTGATAAATATATATTATTTTTATCCAATGTAAATTCTATGTTCGCTTCGGTTAACCCGTCTTTCACTAATATATTCACTCGGCTAGAAGCTAGATTAAATACCGTATAATCGTTAAAATCGAGCCCTCTAATCTCGAAATGTGAGTATATAAGAATAAAAGTTATCAGCAACAAACATAGTATCAATATGGTTTTTGTTAACGAAAGTTGCTCTAATACGTAGGTAGATGATGTCATATAAGCACAAAAGAATGTAATTAAATTACATAGATAATGATTTAAAATGAAAGTTTTTCTTACAACTATACTAAGTCCGGAAATGATTAGTAGAGCGCATACTAGGTTCATTAACATATTTTCACCCTCCCCAATAACTATAACTATACAACTTTGCTATATTTTAATATTAATTACATATTCATACCTATAGTTATGTTCATAAAATATAAAAGAGTCTCATTAAAAAATGAGACTCTTTTACGATTTCATATTTAAATCATTTTTGAAGTTTGTTTACCAAAAATAAACACCTTAGTAAACACCATCATTATAACTACAATAACAAGAAAATAAAGTGGCATCACCATCAACGAGCCCGTATGCAGCTGACTCATTCCCAAAATTGTCATTGTTACAATTACATAGTACCCTAAGCTAAATAATGCTCCAGCTGTACCAATGACATCTTGAAAATCTACTAATGCTAAACTTAAACAGTTAGGTAATGCTACCCCAATTCCTAATAGCAATATAAACATCGCTACTAAAAATCCGGTCATATATATTATGTTTGGATTTGATCCAAATGAAGTAATAACAGTTAAGAGGATAGCTCCTCCTGCCATTACAAGACAACCGATATATATAATTTTCTCTGGTTTATAAGTAGCAAGTAACCGCTTTGAAACTTTCGCTCCAATAATAGAAGCAGACGCAACAACAATTCCTAGAAATCCGTACATACTAGGCGATAACTGAAAGTATTCAATAAAGATAAACGGCGCTTCTGCATAGTAGCTAAATAAAACACCATTTGCTCCTCCAATTAATAATCCATACGTTACTACTTTCGGATTTGTAATCAACCTTTTCGCTACTGAAAACACATTTATTTTATCCGTTACTGATTCCGTTTTTGTTTCCGGAAGAGAAACAAACGTATATAACAAAATCCCAACACTCATAACAACTAAACTCAAAAATACTATTTTAAATCCAAACATTTGATCAAGAAAGCCCCCAATTAGTGGACCTATCGCTGGTGTAAAAGCAATGACTGCCGAAATTTGAGCAAACATAACATGACGTTTATGCCCCTCTACACTTTCACGAAGAATCGTTTGTGTCACAACTGAACCAGCACTCGCTCCAAATGCTTGAATAAAACGACTAAACAATAAAAATTCAATAGAATTTGCAATATAGCATAAGAAACTTCCAGCGCCATATACTACAATTCCAAATAACATTGCTGGGCGACGACCAATTATATCTGATAACCATCCAATAAAAAATACACCTAAAGCAAATCCAGCAAAATAAACACTAAGCGTTAACTGTACCTCATTATTACTTACGTGCAACGCCTTTGAAATATCTGGTAAAGACGGTGTGTAAATTGTTTCACTAATTTGTGGAAATGCCACAAGAATAATCATTAACCAAAGTGATGGTACTGAGACTTTTTTCACTTTTAATACCCTCCTATAACTTTGAAAATCTCAGAAATGAATAGACTTTCCTTAGCTACGGAACAGGAGGGGCCATTATAGAAATTCGATCATAAAACAACAAACAAAACACCTCAATTACGTATGTTAATACTTATAGGAGGGTAATATTAACATTGATTTTAAAATATACTTTTTCAATTATATTACATATTGCGTTTCTTTTTCTAGTATTGAGCTTTGGAGGATTTGTTAGAAGGATAACTTGATACCGTCACTATTTTATGGAATAATTAGGAATAGTTTGAATTGATAGATCGAATTATTGCATGATAGACTAGCATATTTGTAATGTCGTAAAGCTTACAAACAGGAGGACTTTTGTAATGATTGAAATTTTAAGGACAGTAATAAATTTCCTAATTGCTCTCTTCTCAAGAGAATTACCACTTGTATATTATGTATGGATTATTACCCTATTCCTAATTCAAATAATCCAATCTACTCTAAACTATAAACTATTTAACAAGAAAGATAATTTCAGCACTTATATATCAGAAGGATTACTTGCTTTTATTATTTTATTGTTTGGAGGTATGTTAGTATCTAAGTTACTTGCTTACATAATAGACGACTCTACTATTAGTATGACAAATTTAACACATTATTTTATTTCTCTTATTATATTAACTATATTTGTCGTCATAAGCTGTCTTAAAGATTTTATAGAAACATCTATCAAAAATAAAAATGTGTCTCTTTTTAGCTTTTTAGTAGTTTCCTTAATAACAAGTATACTTTCATTCAAGTTTTTATCACCTTTAATCGAAGGTTCTTTTTCTCTTTCTAAATCTTTTATAACCACTTTAATCATTCTTGTAACTATATCAATTCCTCTATTAATTTCCTTAGAGGAAAAATATGCAGATAAAAAAGAAACGGAAAATTTATAGCTTCTCATTTACATAAAAGAAAGGGGAAGCTCCCCTCTTTCTTTTATATCGTCCTATTTCACAAGATTAAATCATCCCTTTTAATATCAACCCCAAAACTGACATTACTATTGCACTTATAATAATTCGCAAAATCCAAGTTATGTTTGTACTTATTTTTTCCAATTGCTTATTGATTGTTGCTATGTCTTTCTCATTAATAGTGGTACGCGTTTCTAAATTACGAATGTCTCTCATAATTTCTTTTTGCTCCGCCTTGAGACAGTCAATTTTAGCGTAAACATCTTCCATATATTCACACCATCTGTTCATCTCAATAGAAAAAACTATATATATTATGAGACAACCCTCTTACCTGTGAATACATTCCGTATATCCGCACACCAAATTATTTGTACAATCTAATTGAATTACTTACACGTTTCCATTCTCCTATATATAAGTCTTCGTTTAGATAATATGTGGTATAAAAAGAAATCTCATTATCCCACTTTAATAATGTATTCTAAGTACTCTTTATATGCCGTTTCATAAAGACCTGTAGCATATTTAAAGCCTTTTTTATTTTTTTAACAACAAACAAGATGCAATCCAACATGCGGTAGCACCTACGATAATTACTATTATTTAAATCACCATTCTCACATTTAAAACTCAATATAGTAAGTATTCTCTTCTTAAAAATCATCTTTTTTAGCTACTTAATGTATACTAATATTAATATGAACTAGCTGTATTGATAAACTCTCTAGTACAAGAAATATACTAGCTGAAGCAGATCTATATCCGATATTTTTCCCATGAACATTAATGCTGATTTCCACTAAATGTGTTTGAATAGCATTATTTTCAAAAATTTCATCCTCAACTTTTACAATATCAGCTTTACTATCCACTTCTTTAAAGGTTTTCAATAATTTTGTTTCTAATAGACTAAAATCAAAATTTTCATCTTTTATTACAGCAAATTTAATCTTCATATCGATTTCCCCATTTTTAACAAACTAAAATCATTTAATCAATATATATATATATATATTGATTAAATGATTCAAAATATACGCTTCTTATACACTATTACTAAATATCATTTCTAAAAGGATTAAGTGCAAAAAAGAAAGAAAGTAAATAAAGAAAAAAATTAGTACTCTCACAATTAAGTAAACTCTAATTTTTTCTTCTATCTACTTATTATTTAAGGTTAATAGTGATATAACCAGATTAAAAAATTCGACTTAAATTCATTGATGAATGGAGAGGTTTATATGAAATTAAAAGACAAAGTAGCAATCATAACTGGTGGTGCAAGTGGAATTGGTGAATCCACTGTTCGCCTTTTTATTGAAGAAGGTGCAAAAGTAGTTATTGCTGACTTTTCTGAACGTGGAAAAGGCCTATCAGATGAATTGAATGCACATGGATATAATACATTATTTATTAAAACTGATGTAACAAAAGAAGCAGATATTAAACAGCTAATCCATGAGACAGTAAGTAAATACGGTAAATTAGATATTATGTATGCCAATGCCGGCGTTGCTGATGATGCACCGGCAAACGAACTGTCCTATGAAAAATGGAAAAGAACCATTGATATTAACTTGTCTGGGGTATTCCTTTCTGATAAATATTCGATTGAACAATTTCTTAAACAAGGTACAGGCGGTGTCATCGTTAACGCTGGTTCGATTCATAGTTTTGTTTCATTACCTACCCCAACAGCATACTCCTCTGCAAAAGGTGGTGTGAAACTATTAACTCAAAATTTATGTACTGCCTACGCTAAATATGGAATACGTATTAATGCGGTCTGCCCTGGCTATATTGACACCCCTTTACTTGGTAGTGTTAATCCTCAACAGAAAGGATATTTAGCTTCACTTCATCCCCAAGGCAGACTTGGAACACCAAAAGAAGTAGCCAAAGCTGTCTTATTTTTAGCAAGTGATGATGCTAGCTTTGTTAATGGTACAACACTTCTTGTTGATGGAGGCTATACTGCACGCTAATTTTAAAATTTGAAGTACGGCTCTAAGAAATATATAGTCTTTAACAGAAAAAGCGCCATCACAAGTGACGGCGCTTTTTATATGTAAGAGCTACTAGAAGATACCCTTCTAGCCTACTCCCATTTATAAGTCCAAAACTGTTCAAGTTGCAGCCATTTTAATGTTGCTGCATCTTTATTTTTTATTTTTGCATGCGTGTCTTCCAGCATCGCTTCTGTTTGTGAACGATGCGCACCTAGTGCGGTTAACTTATGTTCAAATACTTCACTAATATTATTTACAACATCCGGCTCACCGAGTACTGCTTCACGATTTTTCGTAATTGCAACTGCATGAATGACTGGACGCCCTTCTTTTGGCATACGTGATACAGCGCGAACGACAGCACGGCCAAATGCATTATGGTCTGGATGTACGCCATGCTCAGGATAAAATGTAATAATTCGAGATGGATTTACTTCTTGAATGATTGCTTCAATTTTGTCTGCAACGAAATCAACATCTTCAAACTCTAACGTTTTATCATGGAAACCAAGCATTCTTAAATCTTGAATGCCCATCGCTTCACAAGCCTCTTTCAATTCTTTCTCGCGAATATTTGGAATCGTTTCACGGTTAGCGAATACGTTTTTCCCCATATTACGTCCCATTTGTCCAAGAGTACCACATGCATACGTTACAGGTACTCCTTGATCTGTTAATAAGCGAATTGTTCCTCCCGCAGCATATGCTTCATCATCTGGATGTGGAAATACAACAAGTACATGTCTCTCCATAAGTTTCCCTCCTTCTTACTTAAATGGTGTTAAGCTTAATTCAAGCGCAACTGCTAGGCGGCCTAGATTATCATGTCCAGCTAATAATAAACGCTCTTGATCATCTACTTCCCAATGCGTAATACCTTCAGCATATACCCAGCCATGATCCATTTTTAGACCAACTCGGTATGGGTTTGTTCCAGTTATTTTCCCGCGCTCAAAACGGATAATTGCATTTCGAATGAATGCTCCAACTGTCATCATCTTTTCATTTATGTGTGATGCATACGCTCCGTTTGTCGTTTCTAAATGAATATATACATCTTTATTTACAAAACGTTCGATTTCATTTTGAATAAGAGAACTATCTTTTACTATTTCCATCGGAATTCACCTCTTTAAACCATTTTACGCAAAAATAATGTAAATTGCTATCTCTATATTAGAGGACAACGCTCACTTTTCCTAATAATTTGCACTGTGTTTTTTTATTTTTTTATATCATATGTAGAATTGATGTTTTTTCCTTCACTTTGTTAAATGGTTTTCTTTCTTTTTTGAATTTGCTACAATATAAATTACGCAGAGGGATGCATTTTTACAATTGAATACATACTTTAAAGAAGGTGACATGTTTGGAATATTCAGCACATGAAGTAGCAAATTGGCAATATTATTTTGCAATTGCCGTATTTTTAGTCACGTACGGTTTTATTATTTCTGAGAAATTGAATCGTGCTGTAATCGCACTATTCGGTGCTGCTATTATGATTATTTTTGGAATTGTAGATTTACATACTGCTTTCACATCACATATTCAATGGGAAACAATCACCCTTTTAATTGGGATGATGATTCTCGTACATATTACGAGTCAATCAGGCGTATTTGAATTTGTAGCCATTAAAGCAGCAAAAACAGCTGGCGGAAAACCAATCCGCATTTTATTATTACTATCCCTATTAACCGCTGTCGGTTCTGCATTTTTGGACAACGTAACAACCGTATTATTAATCGTACCTGTTACACTATCCATTACACGTATTTTAAAAGTAAATCCTGTTCCTTATTTGATTTCAGAAGTACTATTTTCAAATATAGGTGGAACAGCAACATTAATTGGTGACCCGCCGAACATTATGATTGGATCAGCTAATAAGCATTTAGACTTTAATGCCTTTTTACTAAACTTAGCTCCAATTGTAATCATTATTTCTATCGTTACACTTGGCATTATTTACTTCATGTATCGCAACAAACTAAAAACAACGCCTGAGCAAATCGAAAAGCTAATGGCATTAAATGAAAAAGATTATATTAAAGATCAGAGCCTCCTTTTAAAATCCATTACGATTTTAGGACTAACTATTTTAGGCTTTGTACTTCATTCTATTATTCATGTAGACGCTGCCGTTATTGCGATGACAGGTGCTACACTTCTTATGTTAATCGGTGTGAAAGAACATGATATTGAAGATGTATTTGCCCACGTTGAATGGGTAACAATTTTCTTCTTCGCTGGACTATTCGTTCTCGTTGGCGGATTAATTGATATCGGACTTATTTCTTCACTCGCAAAAGAAGTACTCGACGTAACAAATGGCGATATCGGTTTCGCTGCTATACTTATCTTATGGGTATCTGGCATCGCATCTGCGACAATTGATAACATCCCATTTGTCGCAACGATGATTCCACTTATTCAAGATTTAGCTACAGGACTCGGACTATCTGTCGATTCTCCGCAAATTGAAGTACTATGGTGGGCGTTATCACTTGGAGCTTGCCTAGGAGGCAACGGAACATTAATTGGAGCATCAGCAAACGTAGTCGTTGCTGGTATTGCAAAACGTGAAGGACATGGGTTCTCTTATATGGACTTCTTAAAAATCGGTTTCCCCTTAACGATCATTGCGCTATTGTTATCACATGCTTACATTTATTTACGTTATTTAATGTAGAAGTTGTATTGCATGAAATTATGTCGTCAAATAAAAAAGGTTTGCAGCACTATGCTACAAACCTTTTTTCATCACCAAAATATACCTATAATTGCTAATCCACCTAAAATCATACCACCAATTTGTCCGATGATTGTTGGTGATAGTTGAACACCTTTTCTCACTTCAACAACTGGTCTTTCGTGCCTTAGTTGCTGCACTTCACTTTGAAGTTGATGTACACTTCCGTGTAGTTCTTTAATTAGTTCTTTTAATTCAGCGACCTCTTCGTTTACTGGCTTACTTTTTTCTAAGTTCATCTCGCATAACTCCTTATAAAGTGAAACTTTAATCAGTGGGGATTTTGTTCATCCCCCACTGATTATTAGTTGAACCAATCGGGCGTTTACGGGCAGTTGATCTCACACCTAACTTCTTCGCTCCACCTGAATTTTGAGGTGGGAATTTTACTGCCCGTTAATGCGGGATAAATTCAATCAGTTCACTGTAAAATTTCGCCAATTATCGTTATATCTCCTGCATACTACATATATAATATGGAATGTACCTTTATTAACAAGACCCTTTTAAGAACAAATTTAGATATTTTAAAAAGACAACTTTCATTAGTTCTTTATATATATAAAGGACTAATATATTCAACAATTCTATTCTTTATAGTTTCTTTTTCATACAAAAAGCTTCACTAAAATTTAGCAGGTGTACCTTGATGAAAATACATTTGCCATCTTCCTTCTCTAAATTTCCATATCGAACTACGTAACGAGTGTTGATTATTTATTTCATTGAATATTCGATAAGTAGTTAATGCTACATCTTTGGATAATGGATGTACTTCGAAATCACTCAAAGTCATTTTTACCACACCAATTCCACTTTTATCGATATCCTCATTTTTATATAAAACTTTACCAGAACTCCCAAACTCAAAAAAATCAGCGGCAAGTATCTTTTTAAGCTCCTTTTGAGATGTGCGAACCCCTGGTTTAAGTAATCGTTCCTCTAGCTGATATAAACACTCTCTTAATGAAGATAAACCTTCCATTAGTACACTCCTCCGCTCATCATTACCCAAATATTACAACTTTTCACTCTACACTACACAATTATTCTGTATGTTTTTGCTAGTTCTGCAGCTCTATCCATTCATCCCGCAATATCCCCATAATCATACGATCAAAACACTTTCCGTCTCGCTGAACTGCTTCTCTCATACACCCTTCCATCTGAAAACCCATCTTTTTATACAACGCAATGGCTGCTTTATTATAAGAAATAACATCGAGACCGACGCGGTGTAAATTCATTTCATAGAACGCATACTTTAGAATAATATGTATCGCTTCTTTCCCATATCCCTTCCCTCTATCATTTGCCTCTCCTATACCAATTGCTAATAGACCTGTTCTGTTATTCCACTCTATGCCGTGAATTGCAACAAAACCAATTAAGCGATCATCTTGAACTGTCCTTACCATGAAAGAAACACTATTCGATCTCCGTCCCTTTAATACATCATTTTCTATTTCATGTAAAGATTGCGGGAATGCTAAGTCTGTATCTACATTTCTCAAATACTCACTATCCTCTTGCCACATAGCCATTACTTTAGCATCTGTTTCTCTAATAGCTGATAATTTAATAGTTTTATTTTGAAAAAGATTCATTGTCATCTAAAACTCCCCTTTTTTTAAAATAGCGGGGACAATTATTCTGGCCTATTATCCCCTTGTCCTTTGAACTGTTGTATTAACGGGATACTCACAATAAGCGCTGACATTGGCACATCTCCCTTGCATTGAATTAACTTCATTGTATAATTTTTCATTTATTCTAACAATAACAACAATAAAAAGGCCCTCCAAATTTAGAGGGCCTTTCCTAATAGTAAAACTGTATTATTTCGTAAACATTTTCTCCGCTTCATCCATTGCCATTTTGTTGCCTAAAGCAGAATAGTCAAGCCATGGTTGGTCATTGATAATGTATACGTGCTTGCCTTTAACAGCTTTTAAGTCTTTCCAAATTGGTGTTTCTTGAAGTTGTTTAAATGCTGCTTTCGCTTTATCGTCTCTGTTTACAACAACGAAAATAGCATCCGCATCAAAGTCAGGTAATACTTCTTGTGAAATGACTTCGAAAGGACGGTCTCCATCAATTTTCTCTACACCATTTGCAGGTTGTAATCCTAAGTCTTGGAATAAAATTGGTCCCATCGGTCTTTTCGTACTAAATACACGTAATTCTTTTGCAGTAACGCGAATTGCCATTACTTTCTCATTATTACCTAGCTCTTTATCTATTAAACTTTTTACTCGTTTTGATTGCTCTTCATAATCTTGAATATATTTATCTGCTTCTTTCTCACGGTTTACAAGCTTACCAACTTCTTTTAAATGATCTCTCCACGTACCTTCATCTAAATTAAAAGAATGTGTTTTTGCAATTTTTTCGTATTTCGCTAAATCTTTGCCAGCATATTTTTCATCCACATAAATTTCAGATGGCTTTAATTGTAGTAATGCTTCCATATTCGGATCTGTTACAACGCCAAGTTTCTTCGTATCTTTCAACTGTTCTTTCACGTGAGGTAAGAAATCTTTTAAATCTCCACCAATTACAGAACCTACCGGTGTAATTCCTAATGCAAGTAAGTTATTCGTTAAATGAATAGACATAGAAGCAATTTTTGGATCATTACTTTTTTCAGTTTTTTTAGTTGCCTCTTCACTAGATTTCGTTTGACCACATGCTGATAATACTAAAATAAACATAATGCTAAATAAAATAGTAAGTTTCTTTTTCATATGTTCTCCTCTTTGAAGTATTTATTTTGTTTTTGTAAGTAAATAAAGAAAATATGGCGCACCTAAAGCCGCTACTACTACGCCAGCTGGAATAGAGTTTGGCTCAAATAAAGATCGTCCTATCGTATCCGCGAGTACTAAAATAATCATTCCAATTATGCCAGCTAACGGAAGAAAATGTTGATATGTACTACCTACTAACTTTCTTGCGATATGCGGAGAAACTAAGCCGATAAAGCCAATTCCCCCTGCCATTGATACACTTGCACAAGACAATCCTACCGCTGTAGCTAAAAGCAGTAACCGTTCTTTTTGAACAGATACACCAAGTCCTGCTGCTACACTATCACCTAGTGACAGTGCATTTAACGTTTTGGATTTCAGCCATGCGTACGGAGTTAGTATCAAAATCCAAGGTAATAATGCTAGGACATGAATCCAATCTCTTCCCCACACGTTACCAACTAACCACCTAGAAGCGAATGTATACGTCTCATCATTTAACTTGAGCGAGAAAAATAACGAAAGTGCACTAAAACCAGCTGAAACTGCAATACCAACAAGAATAAGTCTAATGGGAAGTAAACCTTTTGACCGATCACTCGCAAGCAAAACAATAAGAAATGCAGCTAGCACTCCTCCGCCAAATGTAAATAACGGTATTAAAATCGATGCACTCTCGTTAATAGAATGAAAGAAAGTAACAAATACAATAAGCCCGAAAGAAGCACCCGAATGTAATCCAAGAATACCGGGATCTGCTAGTGCATTACGAGATAGCCCTTGCAAAATCGCACCGGAAACTCCAAGGCCAATACCTGCTAACATTGTGATTATAATTCTTGGCATACGATAATCGTATAGCACGGTTGCACTCTCAAAATCACCATAGCCAAAAAGCGTTTGAATTACTTTGAGCGGCGCGATGCTCAACGTTCCCGTATTTAAGCTAATCAAAATTACAGCGATACTTATACATCCGAAAATTGTAGTTACAGTAATAGCCCTCTTTTTATCCGTGTTAAAAAGATTCTTCACTTATAGCTCACTCCCAACTTTACGTGCTATATAGAGGAAGAACGGAACTCCAACAAGAGCTACCATAATCCCTATCGCAAGTTCTTTAGGAGGATTTACTGTTCTTGCCCCTAAATCAGCTAAAACTAATAACATAGCTCCTAATAATGCTGACATAGGAATAATTAGTCGATAATTAACACCTACTAATTTTCTAGCAATGTGCGGAATGACTAGTCCTACAAATCCAATGGAACCAACAGCTGAAACAGAAACACCTGCTAGAATCACTACCATAATCATCCCAAGTATTCTCGTTCGGTTCGTTTTTACACCTAAATTTGTAGCGACATCATCCCCCATCGATATGAGTGAAATAGATCGCCCTAGCGCTGTCGCAAAAACAATTGTTATGAGAATAATAGGCACTAAAAATTTCAAGTATTCCCACTTAACCCCCGCAACACCACCAGCATACCAAAATGCTAAATCTTGGCTTAAGTCATAATAAATCGCGACACCTGAACTTAACGAATGTAAAAGCGCGGCCATAACTGCCCCTGCAATCGTTAACCTCATCGGCGTTAAACCGCCTGATGTTGCTGATCCAATAATAAAAATGAGTACTGTACTTAAAACTGCTCCAATAAAGGAGACAATCATTAAATAGGAATACGGCATATGCGGGAAAAAAGCAAAACTAAGTGCTACTACAAACATCGCACCTGCATTTATTCCGAGTACACCTGCATCAGCTAAAGGATTTCGTGTTACCCCTTGCATAACAGCTCCGGCGACTGCAAAAGCAGCTCCTACAACTGCTGCGCCAATTACCCTTGGGAGCCTTAATTCATAAATAATTTGATGCTGTGTTAATTTCGGATTATAATCAAAAACCGCTGCCCACACCGTTTGCAAATGAATATCCTTTGCCCCGAATGCAATAGCTAAAAATATAGATCCGATTAAACATAAAATTGTTAAGCTCATGAAACATACGAACTTAATATGTATCCAGCGATTATTGCCAGCATGTACAGTAAACTTATGTAACATGTTTCATTTCATCCTTTATATTCAGTTCTTTTTTATAATTATTTTTTATTTATAATCATTATTGATAATAATTATCATTTTCATTCAGATATTATATCTCCACTTTTTTTAAATAGCAAACTATTTTTTTACTTTGTTAAACTATCAAAATACTTATTACAATTCCCTTCTAAAACTTCCAAATACATGCAAAATGACGTACTGTTTTATTTTCAAATTTGTAGTATACTAAGTTATTATTTTGATTTTTCAAATAATAACCCTGAAGGTGAAAACATGTTTTATGTAAAACAACTACTCTATTTTACTTATGAACAAGCATTATCCTGTTTGTTCCCTGTCGTTATTTTTTTAACACTTGCTCTTTCAAAAATCATTTCGATTCCAGGGCTGTACCGATATGATTTCATACTCATCGTATGTCTTCTTATGCAGTGGATTATGTACAAGACTGGTCTTGAAACAAAAGACGAACTAAAAGTAATTACTGTCTTTCACCTCATCGGCCTTCTACTAGAAATATATAAAGTACATTTCGGTTCATGGAGTTATCCTGAAGAGGCATATTCAAAAATTTTCGGAGTTCCGCTTTACAGCGGTTTTATGTATGCGAGTGTTGCTAGTTACATATGCCAAGCGTGGAGAAGATTGCATTTACAAATGTATAATTGGCCGAGGGCTATTTTTGCAATACCGTTAGGAGCTATGATTTACTTCAATTTTTTCACACATCATTTTCTATATGACTTTAGATGGGTATTAACCTTACTTTTATTCATTGTATTCTTTCGCACATTTGTGGAATTTTCATTACAAGGCATTACATATAAAATGCCACTCGTTCTCTCCTTTTTCCTTATCGGTTTCTTTATTTGGATTGCAGAGAACATTGCAACATTTTTCGGAGCATGGCAATATCCAAATCAACAGGAAACGTGGAATCTCGTTCACCTAAGCAAAATTAGCTCATGGTTTTTACTCGTTGTTATTAGCATTATGATTGTTACACAACTCAAACATTTTAAGCAGTCGAAAAGATAATGCTAATTATGTAAAAACATTAAAATAACAACTTATCTTCCTTACCCAATAAAAAAATCCACTCTGTAAAAACAGTTAGCCCATCACTCATTAGAGAGTGATGGGCCTTTTTTATTAATATTTTTTAAACCGTTCTCATCAAAGAGGTTATAGGTTCATCATAATTTACAAGCGCATAAGCAGTTACACATTATGAACTAGTACTAGCAGAAGAGGTTGCTGCAGATGAAGCGGCAATCGTTGCTATCATAGCTGCTTGTTGTGCTTGTATGAGGACTTCTATCATTGTTTGTAAACCTGCGTTGGTAGCTTTACTTTCCTCACCTTTCTGACTTACGAACAGTTGAATAGCAATAAGAATATTCGTATCTGTATGCCAACGGAAAAATTTCTCCCCTTGCAATTTTTCAATCAACGCTTTAATAGAATGAATCTCTTTTTCTCCATCCTCAAGTACCGCTAGTAGCCCGATAGCTGGATAATGCATCTGTTTCACTTTTACCTTTTCTTGTTTTAACAAATTCCATATGTTTGTACATGTTGCAACTAACATTTCTTCACGGACATCCTTCTTTAGTGAGAGGATATGACTTAAAAACTGAAGATCATTCCCTTTACGCAAACCAGCTTTCGCTAGTTTCTGATAAAGACGTTCTACCCGGTCCATAAGTGTTTCTACATTCTCTGATTGTCCTGCTAGTAAAACCGCGAGTGGATAATCATTTGTACCTGTAAGAAAAAGATGATCCTCTTTCATCCGTTTATATACTTGCATCGAACGCTGAATGTGCGTGCCATGCTGTTCATTTTCTTCTGTTAAAAGCACAGCTGCTGCGAGATAAGTAAATATACTCCGGCTAAAGCCACCAGCGACCAATTGTTCATATAAATCTAAAAACCTCCGAAAAGCTTCCTTGTAATCTGTAAAGTGAATATCTAATGTTGCGGCCACCACAAAGCGATGATAAGACTTTAAGTATGAAAACATCCCTACCTGATTCTTAATATAACTACTAATTTCTAAAAAACGTCCGAGATCAAACAGTTTATCACTACCTGCATACATAGCGGCAATCATCATACCTGTTCGAGAATCACTCGTTTTCCATTTTAGTTCTCCCTTTAACTGTGCATATATATGTGTGTATTGCTCCAACTTTTGTTCCAATGTAATCATAGTATTCCCCCATTTTCTAGTTCCTCTCTTTTATTATACGTATATTCCATATTTAGGAATACCCTATTTCATACAGATTTTGCAACCTTATACTTTCTTCTGTATTATTTTCAATATTTTTCTATTAAGTAATACAGAAAAAATAATAACTACCATAAAACTTAGGATGTTTCTTTATCCTAATTGGTTGGTTTTCTTTCCTTCTTCATCAGCATCACGATGATTAGCGTTCATAATCCTTAATCCTTCAAGAAGTTCAACAACAAAAAAGGATAGATAATAAATTATCTACCCCTTTTTTGTCTATATATTATTTAACATTACCAAAAACTAAAGAGCCTTAATAATACGTTCCATCGCCTTCATTTGCCCAATATGGTCTGCTTCATGATAAAGCATCATACCGTAAAGCTCTCCAACTGTTTCCAACCCTAAAAATGGCTCTGGAAGTTTATTTTCAAATACTTCTGCTGGAATTTCTTGAATGCGCTTCGCTTGTTCTTTTAATTGAACCGTTAACACTTCTAATGATGGCCCTTCTGTTTTCCATTTAGACGGTTTTGATCCATACCCAAACATACCTGGATATTCAGTTGGTAATTGTTTGAATTCTTTTCCAAACATGAAAACTTCTGCCGCCGTTAACACGTGACCGATATGCCAGCGAATTGTATTGTTAAAGCCCTCCGGCTGCGTATCCGCAGTTTTGTCATCTAACGTTTCCATAAATTTAAGTAATGCCCCACGCGTTATTTCAAATTGTTTTAAACCAATTATTCTATTCATTTTATCGTCCCCTTTTTTATGTACAATTTATTATGAACTAAGGATGTTAAACTTATTAAAGTTTCACCTTGTTTAATCTATCAGAAACAATTAAGAAAAACATCTAATATGCTTAACGCACTTCGGAAATATGTTTTTTTAAAAAGGTACAACCCCCGTAAATATAGAATTACTTACAGCGCAAATATTTTAGTAAACAAAAGAGGAGTGTAATTACATGGTAGATGTTTTAAAACAACAATATAATCTTATTAGTGCTACAAGGGAACATCTATTTACATTTTTGGAAGAAATTCCACGAGAAAAATTGCACAGCATAGTTCCTAATTTCGGAAGTGGCAGCATTTTAAAAACCCATATTCATGTAGCTGATTGCTACCGATACTGGCTTGGATCATTCGCATTCAAGCAAAAACGAGCAGATTTTTCATTCGCTAGTGATTATGAAATTGAGCATGCAGATGTCGAGAAAGTTCGTGCTAGATTTAAGTTAGTCGATGAGGTTGTAATGCGTTTTTTAGATGAATACAATGACCGTTGGCTCGAAAATATAGCAAATGAAGTGAAATGGCAAAAAGAACCTTGGAGCACAACTCCGCTATGGCTTTTAACTCATGTGGAAACACATGAATTTCATCATAAAGGTCAAATTGTATCAATGGCTCGTCACCTCGGATACACTCCTCCTGACACAGACCTTAGTTAGTTAATTACTGCAACTGAACTTAATAAAGTGAAACTTTAATCAGTGGGGGCTTTGTTCGTCCTCCACTGATTATTAGCCTTCACCAATCGGGCGTTT
The DNA here is from genome assembly GCF_056396785.1 of Bacillus sp. 05T21. Classification (NCBI taxonomy): domain Bacteria; kingdom Bacillati; phylum Bacillota; class Bacilli; order Caryophanales; family Bacillaceae; genus Bacillus; species Bacillus sp. 05T21. Next base: position 48,939 of record NZ_JBFTMD010000006.1, read on the forward strand.
ACGGGCAGTTGATCTCCCACCTAACTTCTTTGCTCCAGCCAAATTTTAAGGTGGGAGTCTTACTGCCCACAAATAGCGGGATAAACACAAAAAGAAAGAGCACGTTTTGATTAACCTTTTTCAAAACATGCTCTTTCTTTCCGTAAATAAGTTAATCGTTTATTATATTACTTCCTCACTTATAACACCCGTTAATTAAAAGACTCCCTCGTCACCTCAATAAATTGCTGCAGTGGCGATGTCATCCATTTATCTTTATGCCAAGCGATTTGTGTATAAATCGGACTAATTGTATTTTCTAAATGTAACTCTTTTATCGTTCCTTCTCGTATATCTTTTTCTACTACTATTGCTGGCAAAACTGCTATACCTAAATCGGCAATGACACATTGTTTAATTGCTTCTACACTAACAAATTCAATCTTATTTGCTGGGTATACATCTTCTGTACGAAATAACTCTTCAAATAAAGTCCGATACGAGCAGCCTAGTTCTGTTAGTAAAAGTGTTTCACTTTCTAAATCTTTTGTAGAAACGGAAGGTTGTTCAAGTAAACGATGCCCCGGAGCAGCTACTACTTTTAATTCTTCTTTCATAAGTGGCTCCACATGTAAAACATCTTCTGTTTTACATTCGTCTAAAATAAATACAAGGTCTACTTTCCCCTCCATCAATTGTTCCTTCGCATCTTTATTGGAATGTGCTGGTTTAAATATAAGTTTTATTTGCGGAAATTGTGCTTTAAATTTCTTTAATATAGATGGAAGCCTATATGTACATTGACTTTCTTGCGCACCAATTATTAACGTGCCTGCTATTTCCTCATCATCTTTCACAGCCATTTTTGCTTCGTTACTAAGCGCAATCATCTTATCGGCATATAGTTGAAACTTCTTTCCTGCTTCAGTTAAGAAAAGACGTTTTCCTAATCTCTCAAATAACGGCGTACCGAGCTCAGCCTCTAACGTTTTAATTTGCGCTGTCACGCTCGACTGAGCAAAATTCAATTTCTTCGCAGTTTGTGTAAAATTTAAGCTTTCTGCAGCCACTTTAAATGTAATTAATTGTTTTATCTCCATTTATCATCCCTCTTTTCAATCGATATTTCCGATTGATTTCATCGAAATAATCCTCTTTGTCTATTGATATTTGTATTGTATGATAAAGAACATCGACAAACAATATAAATGGAGGTATTCCATATGAAAGCACTTTGTTTCGAAACATTCGGAGACGCTGATGTACTACAATATAAAGAAATACCTGATCCAATCATAAATCCAAATGAAATTCTTGTTCGCATGCAAGCAATCGGTTTAAATTTCGCTGATATTTATAGACGCCGCGGCGATTATCACCTCGCTGGTAACCCGCCTTATATATTAGGTTATGAAGGCGCTGGTATTGTTGAAAAAGTAGGAGCTAACGTTACTACTATCAATCCCGGAGACCACATTGCATTTGCTGACGTTCCATTCTCAAATGCAGAATTAGTTGCCGTTCCATCTGAAAAAGCAATTACACTTCCAGACTCTATTTCTTTTGAAACAGCCGCTTCTGTCTTATTACAAGGATTAACAGCACATTATTTAACGAAAGATAGCTATCAAATAAAACAAGGCGATATAGCTTTAGTACACGCTGCAGCTGGTGGCGTTGGTCAACTTCTCGTTCAAATGATTAAACTACTGGGCGGAACAGTAATCGGTCTTACATCATCAAAAGAAAAAGCACAAGTAGCTACGTTAGCTGGTGCTGATCACGTATTTTTATATACTGAAGCATGGCATACGAAAGTACTTGAATTAACTAATGGTGCCGGAGTAAATGTTGTGTATGAATCAGTAGGTTCTACTTTAGAAGAAAGTTTTAAAGCTACTAAAGTTGGTGGTACCGTTGTATTCTATGGAATGGCTGGCGGGAATCCCGCGCCTGTAGATCCACGTATGCTTATGGATACTTCAAAAACTTTAACTGGCGGAGACCTTTGGAACGTTCTTACTACGTATGAAGAACGCAAGCAACGCTCTACTCAATTAGTTGATTGGATCACTGCAGGAGAATTAAATATCGCGAGTCCAACTACATTCGCTTTACAAGATGGTGCTCTTGCACATGAATTATTAGAGAGCCGTAAAAGTACTGGGAAGATTTTATTAATCCCGTAATCGTTCCACTTAAAAAAAGAAAAGATAAGCATATAAAAGAGCATCGATTCCGATGCTCTTTTATTATGGAATTTTATTAGTTTCTTTTTATTCCAGTAATTTTCGGCTCATCATATGAAATAATGTCGATTATATGGTTCAAACAAGGAATTTGATAGTGAACGAACTGCTCTTCAGGAAATATAAATTCAGCAATTGTTCCTGTTTTAATGAAATCCAAATATCTTGATTTTGAGTAAATCCTAAAAATTCTACCTTCTGAAATTTCGTAATCATCCATTACAGTAAACGATTCATTAGTAATGGAGTAAGCAACATACGTTTCAAAATCCAATTGCACAATTGGCAGATTGTCATCAACATCAATGGATGATGCTTCTATTTCCACCTCACCTGTAATTTTCATGAGTCCCTTAGTTTTGTTAACTTTGCACCTATCAATAAGTACCCTCAGTGAATTCCCTTCAGGTTCAATCAATTTGTTTAAATATATATATCCTTTAAATTCCATCAAATCTTGAAAATCCATTATTCCCCCCCCATTTTGAAAATCTATCTGAAACAGTTGCGAGTCTCTTTACATTACTGCTCAAACAAGATTTTATACACCTATTCTAATCAACTGTAACATAAATCATTGTGCACTCTGACTTTATGTTGAAAGTGGTACTGTTTTTGGTACAAAGTCAACGAAATATGATTTAAATCAATAAAAAAAGACCCTTCCGCTTATGCGAAAAGGCATACGATCTTATTTGTTATTTTGAGTAAAACTCACCCTAAAGAGATCTCGTTAAGATCTTTCTAGCTTCTTTTTCTTATTTCTATTTGAGATTTAATTATATTTCCACACTTTCTTTTCCTTTTTCAACATAACTCATATCCCCAACTGATTCGACTGTGTACTTCCCATCTTGATATACAATCTTCGTCACACTTGCATTTTCCACTCCAAGTTTTGTTTTGGCACTGTCTAACATTTCTATTAAGGCAGTAATCAAAAGCCCATGAACGACAACTAAAACGTTGCCACCTCCATTTTTAGCAGCTTCTTCACTAATTTTATCAATCTCTGTTTTTATGCGAGTAGAAAATAATTCCCAATCTTCCGCCTGTTTCGTAGGGTCTGCTGCTCTAATAAGATTAATCACTTCTTGAATAGAAAACTTCATGAGTTCTTCTGGAGATGCAACGCCCGCAGCTTTTCCAACCACATCCCACATATTTTCAAGTTTTTCACCTTCAAAAATACCAAAATTTAATTCTCGTAAATCTTTTCTTTTCTCAAGTTTCAATTTTGATTGCTCACTATATTTTAATACTAAATTAGCAGTTTCAATCGCTCGGCCGCTATCACTACTATACGCATTCATAAAATGAATATCTTTTAATCCCGTTCCCAAATTAGAGGCAACTTCCACACCTTTTTCTACTAACGGAGAGTCTGCCCAACCTTGCGCGCGATGATTCGCATTTAATATTGTTTTACCGTGCCTTGTAACATATAACGTAACTACATTCTCATTGCTATCTGTTTCTCGCTTCTTCATTCTATTCTCTCCCTTTACATTTCTATATCAATTTTACCATCTCAATTATTCATTGAGCAAAATATACGTAAGTAGATCTGCTTAATAAAAAAAGCTATCTTTCTGTATATCCCTACAAAAAGATAGCATCTTTTATGATTACATTTCTTAATCGATTCTCCTACTCAGCAAAAGCACTCGAATATTGTACAACTCCTTCTACACCTTGAAGAGCATTCTCTCTTAACTCCATCACCATAAACACTTCATCTGGCACTTCAAATGGTGCTTTTATATTCCAATCACTTGCTTTTTTAAATCCAAATTTCGGATAGTACTCTGGATGTCCTAATACCACAACAGATTCATATCCTAGTTCTTTCGCTTTTTCTAAAGCAGCTACGATAAGTTTTCCGCCAATTCCTTTTTTCTGATGGCCCCTAGCAACTGAAACTGGTGCGAGTGCTAATGATTCTACAGAAGTTCCGTCTTGTTCTATCTTAATTTTTGATAACATAATATGCCCGACTATTTCCTCATCTACTGCAACGATTGATAATTCAGGAATAAACGCGTCACATTCTCTAATACGTTTTACAAGTTCATGTTCCTTTTTATCACTAAATTCTTCATTTGAAAATGCTTGTTTTACAACTTCTTCAGTTTTACTACAATCATTTTGTTGTTCTTGTCTAATCGTTACCATTCTATATTATCCTCTATTCTTTCTTATTTCTTTTTCAATTTTACGAAGCGCTTTTTTCGATCCGCGCTCCATATCGTGCTGCATTTTTCTTTCTTTATAATCGACAAATAGTGTATTTAAATCATATCCTTCTGGGTATAATTCTTTCGCCGCTACCTCTAAAGTAATACGTTTTACATTCACTTCAACGAATTCACCGTTATAATATACAACGACATTATAGAAATTATCTCTTTCCTTATAGATGATACCAAAATCATCATGATCCAATAAATTCACACGGTCACCGATTTTATATTCATAGTCATTTTCTCTTTTTTCTTGCACGAATTTTGGTTTTCTAATTTTACTTTCATTCACTTTTTCTAGAGCGTATTCTTTATTTGCCATATACTCTTTCGCTCTTTGCAGTACATGGTCTCTCACATTCATTTTATTCGCAATCCAAAGTGCATTACTTTCACCTGATTTACCGATCACTAATTTATAAAGTGGCTCTAGTGTTTCACTATTAAATTGCATTGCTGCGTTCATAAAATCACCATGCATTTCTGAAAAACGCTTAATTTCACCGTAATGCGTACTCGCAATTGTAATACATCCCGCAAGGTAAAATTCTTCTAAAATAGATATCGCAAGCGCCGCACCTTCATTCGGTTCTGTACCGCTTCCTATTTCGTCAAATAGTAGTAATGTATTATTATTTGACATCCTCATAATCTCGGATAGATTTTTCATATGCGATGAGAATGTACTTAGTGCATTTTCAATACTTTGATTATCACCAATATCTACAAATACGTTGTCAAAAATAGCAATTTCCGTTTCTTTATCTCCAGCGATGTGCAAACCTGACATCGTCGCTAATGTTAACAATCCTATTGTTTTTAGCACAATTGTTTTTCCGCCTGCATTCGGTCCTGTAATAATTAAACTACGGTATTCTTGACCGATTTCAAAGTTTAACGGTACTACTTTCCCACTTAAAAGCGGATGCTTACAATTTACTAAATGAATGTAGCCATGATCATTTAACTTCGGCTCTATTCCATCGATTGATTTACTAAACTTCGCTTTCGCAAATACCATATCATATTGGCTAATTAGTTCCATATTAATTTTTATATGATAAATGTTTTCTAATACCATTCCTGATAATGTCGCTAAAATTTGATACTCCTCCATCGCTTCTTCTGCTTTCCAACTTGCGAGTTCCGCATTTAACTTTGTAACCGTATGTGGTTCTATAAATACAGTAGAGCCTTTAGCGGACGCTTCAACTATACTTCCCGCAACTTGATTTTTATAAGAAGATTTAATTGGAATTGTATACCTATCATCCTTCTTACTAATAAAGAACTCTTGAATATACTTCTTATTTGCACTACTATTTAAAAACTTCGTTAAGCGCTCTTTTATTTTTCCGTCTACAGAATCAATGTTATTTCGAATTCGTTTTAACTCTTTACTAGCCGCTGCATCAATGCTATTTCCTTTAATTGAAAAGTTAATTTCCTCTTCAATACTTTTAAATTCAGTCATTGAATTTGCATAAGAAGCTAATACTGGCGCAAAAAATTCTTTATCTAGCATAAACTTTTTAATCTTTCGGCACCCACGTAAAAAGTCTGAAACGCTCACTAACTCTGCTGGGTCTAAAATCATCCCTTTTTCTAATTTTTGAATTGTACTAGCAATATTTGAAATACCGAAGAAAGGCACATGTCCTTCTGCATCTACTATAGCTCGTGCTTCTGTCGTTTCATTTAAGCGATTTCTCACTACTTTTATACTCGTACTCGGCTCTAATTTATTTAATAATTCCTTACCTAATCCACTTACACAATATGATTTCACTATTTCCATTAATTCGTTATATTGTAACTTTTCAAAAGTCATCGTATTCATTTTGTTTCTCCTCACTATGATTGATTTCTATCATCAATGAAGATACCTACTCATTAGATTCCAATGAATTCTATATTATCCAATTACCATTTTTACACATTAAAAACATATACAAAAAAGCTGCGGGAATACCGCAGCTTTTACATTTACAAGGCAAGTGTAATAATATATGAGGAAATAAGCCATAAAAAAACAGATGGCAATCCCCTTATTACACGCTTTATAAAGTATTGTAGGTATCTTCATAGGTTTCGAAATAAATCCATGACAAAATTAGGGGTATGATGTACATAAAAATCCCCTGGTCTTATCCGATTTATTTCATTAAATTTTTCCTATTTAGTACCTACCGCACTCACAAAAAGCACCTCTCATTAATTTATATTTTATGTTCATTGAAATCTAATTTATTGAAATCATCATACTATATGTTTTATAAGAAGTAAAGGTGTCATACTTTAATAACTATGCAGAATGTAAAAAAGAAGAGGAGAACTTATATTTCAGTCTACCTCTTCTTTTCATCACCAATTTACTGCTGAACATATATGGAAACCGAGCCTCCATTTACATGGAACTGCCCCCATCCATCTTTATTAATTGTTACAGTATTTGTTTGATTACCCGTAATATCGTACCATACTTCCCCAGCGTTATTCTTTCCAACATCCATCCACTTTGATCCTCCTGGTCCGTCTGAGAGTAATGTCGCTAAACCAGAATTAGCATGTACACCATCACCTTCTCTTGTCCAGCCAATCACATCTGGATGGTCTAAATAATCACGCTGCGTACCATATGCAAAGTTTTTTCGTGCCGTCAAAATCGGATCAATTTTATCTTTTAACGCTGGAATTTCATAACTACTATTTCCGTTTGTTCCATAGTAATCACCATAGAAAACTGAAGGATAGCCCTCTGCACGAGTTAAAATAAATGCATATGCCAACGGTTTAAACCACGGGCTTACTACAGATTCCAATGACTGTCCAGGCTGTGAATCATGATTCTCAACGAGAGTAACTGCGAGTGCAGGGTGATTTTTCATTACTGTTCCATTTAAAATATTTCTCATATCATAATTCCCATTTCCTTTTGAAGCATAATGAAAATTGTAATGAAGCGGTGCATCAAACACAGATTGATTATAATTGACTTTCGCTAAATAATTGTTTAAAGCCTGAACATCATTTTGCCAATATTCAGCTACTGTAAACATTTCTTTCCCCGTTTGCTGTCTGGCATGATTTACCCAATCGCGTAAATATTCATGATCAATATGTTTAACAGCGTCCAAACGAAAGCCATCTAAATTTAATTCATTCGCATACCATGTTCCCCAATTTTTCATCTCATTCGCAACATCAGGATGATCAAAATCAAGATCTGCATACATCAAATAATCATAATTCCCATTCTCGCTAGACACTTCCGAGTCCCACGCTTTACCTACACCCCTAAATTTATAAATTCGATTTAATTTCCTTCCTTCATCCCAATCCGTTCCGTCAAAATGATACCATTTCCATTTGAAATTAGAATAAGCATCTCCGCGCCCTGGAAAATTAAACCCCGTCCATGCACTAATTTGATAATCACCTGATACTTCAATATTTCGATTGTTACGGTCTACCTCAACAGCTGTTACAGTTTCAGTATAATCAGCCCCACCTTTATGATTCATAACTACATCACCGTATACGTCGATGTTTTGCTTATGTAAAGCGTCAATTGCAGATTTCAACTGTGCTTTCGTCCCATATTTCGTCCGCACCGTTCCTTTTTGATTAAACTCCCCTAAATCATATAAATCATAGGCCCCATACCCTACATCATTTTGCGAAGTCCCTTTATATGCAGGTGGTATCCATACAGATGTGATTCCTTTATGAGCTAAACTTTCAGCATCGGAACGCAAACGATTCCAATGATTCCCATCATTCGGAGCGTACCACTCAAAATACTGCATTAATGTTCCATTGTTCACTGTTGCTGCTTCTGCCTTATTCCCCTCATATATATTAGGAAAAAGTAAAGTAAACAATAAACAGACTACCATAATCCTTTTCAACATATTTACACCATCCCCTTCAAGAAAACGTTTGCATAATTTATTAAAATTATTATAATATTCGTTCTACAGTTAGTAAAGTAGTAATCTTTTAATCTCTCACATTATTTTTCACGTAACTTCACATATTCCACAAGTACCCCCACATAGTTTAAATTTCACATCTTATTCAAGATTGTTTACAATTTACCTATAAAATCATAACGGAGGGATTTTCATGACAAACTTTCAAAAACAATTTTTCGCACGATTAAATATAGAAGAAAAAGAAACAGTTTCATTTGAAGATTTACCTAACATTATGTACGCAATGTCACAATCTGTCCCTTTTGAAAACTTAAATATTCTCGAAAACAACTTTAAAGAAATATCAAAAGAAAATCTAAAAGAAAAAATTTTAATAAACAACCGTGGCGGCCTTTGTTATGAACTCAATCCTACTATGTATTACTTCCTTAAAGACTCTAAATTCGATGTCCATCTCGTTTCAGGAACAGTTTATAACGCTACAAATTCTATATGGGCTGTAGATTCAGGGCATATCGCAACTGTTTTACAACATCATAATGAACTTTACTTAATTGAAGTAGGTTTCGGATCATATTTACCCCTTTCCCCTGTTCCTTTCTCAGGTGAGATCGTTCATTCTGTAACAGACGACTATCGTATTCGTAAAGAAACGACTGAAAAAGGTAATTATATTTTAGAAATGCGTAAAAGCAATGAGTTTCTAGATCAATCTTCTACTGATGATTGGACAGTAGGTTATGCATTTTACTTGGAAGAAGTGGATGAAACGAAAGCAAATGCAGCACAAAAAATTATTGTTGAACATGAAGGTTCACCATTTAACAAAGTACCTCTTGTTGTAAAACTTACTCATGACGGGCACGCATCATTAACAAAAGATAGCCTTACAGTAACGAAAAATAGAAATAAAACAAAAGAAACAATTACAAAAGAGCAATATACAAACCTCCTTCATTCAACGTTCGGCATTACATTATAACTTTTAAAGCCTCGCCATTCTCGGCAAGGCTTTTCATTTTCCAGCAGGGATTTTTTGCAATTTGTTGTATTTCATAGTTATATAGGAATATAACTACATATTTAGAAAGGAAATGATTATGACAGAACTTAAAGATCGACTACAAGTAGCTGATAAAGAAAAATGGGATTTAACGGATATTTACCATACAATTGAAGATTGGGAAAGCGATTTTCATAAAATTGAAGTATTAACGAATGAATTACACAAGTTTAATGGAAATATTCACGATGGCAATAGTTTATTAGCTTATTTAACAAAGAGTGAAGAAATATCTAGCATAATATCTTTAATGTTCGCTTATGCACGATTACAATCCGATCTTGACACACGCGATACTGACGCTCAATCCCTTGTCGATAAAGTATCACAATTACACGTGAAAGTAAGTGCGGCTAAATCTTTCTTTTCCCCATTCTTACTTAGTGTAGATGAAAACACATTACATTCTTACATAGAAGAAACAGAAGGCTTACACTATTATAAAGAAGACTTATTTGAGTTATACCGTTATAAAAAACACGTTTTGAATAAAGACCAAGAAGAGATTTTATCACAAATGGGTGAAGCACTCTCCTCCCCGCAGCATACATTTGGCATGTTAAATAATGCAGATATAATTTTTGGTGAAGTGACTACTGATGATGGAGAAAAAGTAAACTTAACACGTGGAATGTATGCAAAGTTAATAGAAGATGAGAATCGTGAGAATCGTGAAGAAGCCTATAAAGCTTATTACAAACCATACGTTCAATTAAAGAATTCTATCGCTTCTACTTTGTCCGCAGCTATTAAAAACAATGTTACTGTCTCAAAGCTACGAAAATATCCATCAGCTTTAGAAAAATCATTATTTGGCGACATGGTTCCGAAAGAAGTATATGAAAATTTAATTGAGACAACGAAAAAAAACATTCAATCATTGCATACGTATAATGAACTTAGAAAAGAAAAATTAAATGTAGATGAACTACGACAATACGACTTGAGTGTTGATTTAGTAAAAGGTGTAAAACAAGACATTCCATACGACGAAGCGTTTGATATAATGATCGCGTCACTAGCTCCTTTAGGTAAAGAATATATCGAAACATTAAAAAACTTTAAAGATAAACGCTATATAGACGTGAGAGAAACACCAGGAAAACGTTCTGGCGCTTATAACTTTGGTGTATACGGTGTTCATCCTTTCATTCTTTTAAATCATCATGATGATTTAAATAGCCTTTTCACCCTTACTCATGAATGCGGGCACGGTATGCATACGCATTACTCACACGGATACCAACCAAGAATTTCTGCACACTATACTATCTTTGTTGCAGAAGTCGCTTCTACAGTAAATGAAGTGTTATTAATTCATTATTTATTAAAAGAAGCAAAAGAAACGAACGTACGTAATCATTTAATTAACTACTTTATCGATAGCTTTAAAGGTACTTTCTTTACACAAATCATGTTTGCAGAATTTGAAAAAATCACACATGAAATGGCCGAACAAGGTAAACCACTAAACGCCCAAGTCTTTAGCGAAATTTATGAAAAGTTATTTAGAGAATATAACGGTGATTCACTTGTATTTGACGAAGAAGTAAAATATGGCTGGTCTAGAATCCCTCATTTCTACCGTCCATTTTACGTATACAAATACGCAACGGGCTTCGCTTCTGCCATTCAAATCGCCGATAAATTATTAAGCGGCGATCCAAATGCTCAGAAAAACTATATTGAATTCCTTAAAGGCGGTAGTTCAGACTATCCATTAAATCTACTGAAAAAAGCTGGCGTTGATTTAACTACGCCAGAACCGATTGAAAGTGCATTAAATCGATTCACCCAACTTGTTGAAGAGTTTTCAGCATTATAGAAAAAAGCATGCAGATTATAGAATCTGCATGCTTTTTTCATTTCGGTTACTTTATACTAAATGTTGCTGCGTCACACAATGAATCATACCACCATACGCATACAGTTCATTTACATAAACACCGACAATTCTTCTTCCTGGAAACTGCCCTTCAATGATTTGAAGCCCTAACTTGTCATGTTCATCACCATATATAGGAACTAATACAACTTCATTTCCAATATAAAAGTTCAAATACGAGCCCTTACAGTCTGACTCTTTTACCACTTTTCTTGTTACAGGTACTGGGATGAGCTGAAATGGATTTCCATCTATATTTCTCGCTTGTCGCAATTCTTGATAATGCTTTTCCTGTGCCTCCAAAAGGTAGGATTCACTCTCCCCAAAAGGATCATATTCATAAAGAATTGTATTTTCATTTACAAAACGCGCTGCCCCATCAATATGGTAATCTGTATCTTCATCATAATTATCCTCTCCGCGAATACCAGTTATCCATATAAAATTCGTTACTCCCAAATACTTCGTTAACTCTATTTCAATCTCTTCCTGACTTAGTGTAGGATTTCGATTTTCATTTATAATAGAAGTTTTTGCCGCCATTAAGGTGCCATTTCCATTTATCTCTATTCCTCCACCTTCTATACAAACACTAGATTTAACTTTTGGAATGCTATACATTTCACTTATTTTTTCCGGAATAACAGCATCATTTTCATACGGATATTTATCTCCCCAACCATTAAAAATCCAGTGCGTTAAGCAGAGATTGCCTTCCGTATCTTTTACAAAGATCGGTCCATTATCTCTTATCCACACGTCATCCGTCTCTTGAACTAAGAAATCAATTTTATCCATATCAACTTTCGCTTCCATTAACTTCGATTGGACATGTACTTTTTCTTCCTCATCATATACAACAATATGCACATTTTCACCGTAATGAAGCTCCTTTGCCATCGTTACCCAAATATCATCTAGCTTAGCTTTGTAACCTTCACCTCTATGAGCTTTATCATGAGGCCATTGGAGCCATGTCCCCTCATGCTTTTCCCACTCAGCTGGCATATAAAACAAACTATTTTCCATATTTCTCATACATGTTCACCCCTTCTTCGAATGTAAGTTCAGTCTAAACTTTGACATCGTGTTAAGGTCAACAGGAATATATTAACTACTTCATAAACTGATTCTTTATTTTCCCTTGTGATACACTACTTCTCCTTGTAAAACCGTCACTAAAACTTTCGCATTCGGAATCTTATCGACACTCATTTTAGTGATATCTTCATTTAGTAATACCATATCGGCTGATTTACCTACTTCAATTGAACCAGTAATATTATCAAGGCCTAATGCTTTGGCGGGCTTAATCGTATAAGCATCAATAGCTGCATATATATCAGATAAGCCTTTCTCTTCAATACTTAGCGCATTCGAAATTGTCACAAGTGGATTTAGTTCATTTACGTCCCAATCACTACTAAGCGATACATTTGCTCCTGTTTTCCAAATGCGTCCTAACGGCATAATTCGTTTCATCTGTTGATTTGTAAAATACGCACTTGCCCAGCTTTGTTTAGGATCTTCTGCAAAATCATGACCTACTTGGAAATCAGCGCTAATACCTAACTTAGCAAAACGATTTATATCACTATCTTCTACCATTTCAACATGTGTGAGCGTATAAGGCTGATTTGCACCTTCTTTTTTCGCTGCTTCAATTGCATTTAAACTCTCTCTTACCCCGCCATCCCCAATCGTATGAATGAGTGCACCGTAACCAAGTTTATTAAGTTCCGTTAACCACCATTTCATTTTTTCTTCTGGAATATAGTTCAAGCCATACGGTGTTCCCTTAAACCACTCAAATTTATATTTTTCTAGTATTTTCGCTGTGCTGTTAATACTAATTCCATCACTATACATTTTCACTTGATTAATAAGCATTCGAGATGATACATCATCACGCTTAATTTTTTTGAAATACTCAATTTGTTCTGCTTCATTTAAGTTCGGATATACCCACGGACGAAGTACTACTCGCGATGTTAACTTTTTCTCATCATTTACTTTATTCCAAACATCTAACCAGCCTCGTTTCCAATAGAGACGTCCATCGCCGACTGTAGTAATTCCATTCTTCGCAACCTCATCTAAACCGTCTAACAAACCTTCATAATTTTTTTCAAAGAGATTAGGCTGAGAATTCCATGCTTTTTCCATCACGATATCCCCAGCTGTATCATACAGAATTCCAAAAGGTTCTCCTGTCTCTGGATCCCGGATGATTCTTCCGCCTTGCGGATCTTTCGTCTCTTTATTTATTCCTGCTGATTCCAATGCCTTTGAGTTAACCCATACAGAATGAGAGGTTCTTTCCATAATTAATACCGGGTTATTAGGAAATAGCTCATCAAGAACTTGTAATGGGGTTTGATGTTCTGATTTTTCATCCATATCTTTTAACAGCTCTTCCAAACTGAACCCTGTTCCACTTATCCATTCCCCTGTCTTGACATCTTTTTTACAAGCTTTTAAATACGAGCGTTGTTCTTGCAGCGCAGCATCTGATGAAACACTACAATTCCCTGCTGCTGGTGATTTCGCCTCAAAAATATGATTATGGTTGTCCACAAAACCAGGGAGAATAAAACGTCCTTGTAAATCCACCACTTTCGTATCTTCATTTATCAATTCTTCTACATCCTTATTTGAACCAACAAATGTAATTTTCCCTTCTTTAACGGCTACAGCCTCTACAATGTCTTGCTTGTCATTTGAAGTATAGATTGTACCATTTTTAAACACTACATTCTTCGGCAACTRATTAGGTAGAACGAAGCTACCATTCTCACCTTCTCCTACTCCAGGAGTACACGCTGAAACCCATGTCATGCTTAGAATCAGACAAATAATCGTGATTGTTCTTTTCATATTCTTTCTCCTTTTTATTATGATGAATTACTTACATAAATAGAATAAGGATTGACATAATGTTAATGTCAATCCTTATTCTCAGTCTATTTTCATAACTAAAAAACAAATTTGTGTCACATACTCCTCTACTAAACAATCACATTCAGGTCCCTTTATGTAGACCTCATATGGTGAACCATCTATTACATAACCATTTCTTTCAATCCATTTTTCTAACGCAATATAAGCGTAGCCTATATAGTCATAACTTCCATAATGCATAGTAGTAACGATTTGATGTGGATTTAATTTTTTTATTTCATATTCTTGTACTACATCTTTATTGTTCCCATGCATGACCGGAATTCTTAATTCAACATCACTTTCATTTGGAATATACTCTTCATCATAAAAGACCGTAGAGGGCGACCCAACCATTTGTAAGTTATGCTTTTGTACTTTTTCATATAAGTCATAAAAATAATCATCCATATCATCTATATTTATTTGCAGTCTTTGAGCAATTACCGTTATTTCATTTCTTATTCCAATTAATATATCGTAATTTCTATGACAAGCAGTATTTAAAGCATGATTCATATTTACCATTTCATTCATTTCTGAAATAACCTGTAAATTTTGTTTTACCTCATGAGACAACTCTATAATTTGCGATTGCATATGTTTAATAAATGAATCTTGATCTGATGATTGAAGAATTATTTTAATTTTCGGTAAAGGGAACTTGTACTCCCTTAGCTTTTTAATTTTCAACGCTATTTCAAGCTGCCCTTGCTCATAATATCTATATCCATTTACTGGATTCACATATGCTGGTTTCAATATTTCCTCTTTATCATAATGCCTTAACATTCGTGTACTCATTTTACAAATCCGTGAAAATTCAGTAATTGTATACATATAAATACCCCTTGAATACATTTTCTTATATATAAGCTTATTTATTAAAACCAATCAAATATTTTTCTGATTGAAGAACCTTCATTCTGATCGTTCAACCTTTTCATTTTTGAAGGTAACAAATGACTAGGACAATACCACGTTAAACAATTCATCGCGCCTCCCATTGTCGATATTTCTCCTACATGACTTTGAATAACTTGTTTCTCAGTATGCTGTTGAATATATCGTAAAACTTCCTCATCTTTAGCTAATCCAAACTTAGGAACGTAAAGCGTATCACATGTTTCTAACATATTTATATATAAACCTTTTGCTGACGCTATCTCTTCATCGTATTGGCCCTTCTCTGTATATGACGAAGGAACAACTATAAATTCAGCCTCTGGCATTTGCTCTTGAATAATCTCTTGAACCTTATATCTAAATTCATGATCCCCTAAAAAATCACTAATAAACATTGTATGTTCATCAGTAAATTTAACCATCCCGTCTGCGTGTGCAAGTACATCTCCCTCTTCAGCAGGAATAATAATAACCCGACTCACATCTAAATCCCATTCCAGTTGCTCTATAATTTCTTCTTCCGTCCAATCATAATTATCATCAAATATGCGTTCCGTTAATATAACGGTATCTTTTTTATTCCAAATAAGATTTCCACCGTCTAATATCAATGGAGATGTCACATATTCAAAGTCGTTTTTTTTCAACCATTTATTAAATTGTTGATCTAAATATCGTCCTTGATCTTTCGGTAAGTAATTTGGTTGATATTTGAATTTAACTAGATGATTTGTTACAACTGGTGCAACATCTCTTAGCCAAATATCATCATACTCAAAAAAGTTTGTATGAAAGTCTTGCTCTTCAACAGATAAAGATATAAGTTGATCGGTAAATGCTTTATTTTCATTTAAGTATTCATTAAAATAAATAATGTCTTCATAAAATGGTCGATAATATTCATTCGATTCATCTGGTATTGCAGTAAAAATAATGCCACTATGTTTTTGTCCCATATTACTTACCTCGCTTTTTAATAATGATTGAATAACTGTTTTCAATAAGCTAACTATTCCCCAATTCATTTCTCTTTTCATTACAATTTTTGAAACGTGCACATTTCATGAATGGATTATAGCACGGAGAAATATTATATATTTATATAAAAAATATAAAGCCGTCGTTAAGCCATAAACTGACTCTTGACAAGATTTTTAAATTTTAATCGCCGTACACAATGACGGATTAGATTATTTTTTTATCAAGATTCAAATCCATTACTTCTAACAGGGCGTTTTGATTATATAAATTCACTAAATGTGTTTCTACCCCTATGCAAATCCCTTCTAGCGGAAGATCGTTTGGATCCTGACCAAATGGATCCTCAATTTCAACCCCTATTGCTTCAATCCCTATAAATGCAAAACTTATAAACGTAGTTGCAAGTACTGTAAACCATCCAAGACTATCAACAAGACCAATCGATAAAGTCCCGCAAAATATGAGCAGTAAAATTTTAATATGAGCAAAATATGCAAAAGGAATAGGCGTTGTTTTGATCCGATCACATCCACCCACAGCCGTAAGCAGAGTATTCAAATCAGCTTCCATATTAATTATTGCATTTGGGTGAATTTGACCCGTTTTCAAACCTTTTGATAGTATAGTTTTTAACATAAAAACTATACTAATCGGTAAATGAATAGACTCAGCCAACATTTCTTTTTCCTTCTCAGAACAAATATCAAACAATGCTTTTATTTCGGATAAATCTTTTTCGTCTCTCAAATGTCCTTTCGCTATCTTTGGAAAAGCAATTAACAAATGTAAAAATTTTAATTTTTCCTGATCCGTCTTTTTCCCTTCAGACTCCCAATAACATAAAAAACTAACTGCCAAATTTCTAGTACAAGCACCAACCGTGCCAAATAACTTTCTACCTTCCCAATACCTATCATAGGCAGTGTTAGTACGAAAAACTAACAGTAGACCTAAAGCTCCTCCAACAATTACCCAAGGAGTTTGATTAATTTTTATTTCTACATAATAATAATTAATCACAGCTACTATCGTTGAAATACATATATATAATAAAATTTGCGGGAAAATATCTCTTATAACTGTTCCCTTTAATGTAAATATTTGATGTAAACTATTTTGATTATTGTAATGAACCATATTTACAAAAACCTCTTTCCTTATTAACCTTTTATTCTTTTAAATTATGAAAGTATACAATTAAATAGTAGAATCATAAACCCTATTATTATAAAACTGGTTAAGATTATTTCTTTCAATACTATTACTCCTTTTTACCAAAAGATAAAACATCTTTTTTGATTTAAACAACAAACGTTCACTCTTCTAAATCACGACGCATTATTTTAGAATTTGCAATGAATAAAGCACTAATTAATACAAGAATCGCGCAAGCATATATCAATGAATCCATTGGACTATCATGGTCTATAATAATTAGACGAACAATAGCCGTAATACCTATATATAAAATAACGTAATGGAAAATGAAAGTTCATTTGAAAATACTTTATAATCATTACGATGAATTCAAAATATAAAAAGAATACGACAATGCTATCAATTAAATGATAACTAGATTCCTCACTATTTAATTTAAGTTCTTGTATAAATTGAATGACTTCTTTCATAAGAAACACACTTAAAACAATTCCCAAACAGATCAAAGCTATATTTATAATGTACTGTAGAACGATAGGGAAAAACGAAAATACTCTTTTTAAATTCTTTAACACAAACATTTTTCTCCTTTTCCATATAAAACAATAATGACAATATACTTTTATTTAATTATCGTTACATTAAAATTATACATTTCACTCTTGTTACAGATGTTAAAACAAGACAAAATAAGTAAAGATAGCATTTCACCTATTTTGTCTATAAAGCAACATAACGAAACTATAATCGATTACTTCAATTGAATCGGTTGTTGCTGTGTCACACAATGGATCATTCCGCCATTTTTATAAAGCTCTCTCACATCAATTCCCACTACTTTACGATCCGGGTATAATTTCTGAATCGTATCGTTTGCGATTTTGTCATTTGGATCATTATAGTTAGGCACCAATATAACTGTATTCCCAACATAATAATTGATATACGACCCCTTATAATCTAGAGTTTTTCCACCTTCTAAAGTAACTTTATCTTTACTAAGCGGTAAGTATTCGTACTTATATTTCTGTCCTGAAGCATTTTTTGCATCTAACAATTTATCCATATCTTTGTTTGACAAGCCCCATTCAGCCAAGTCATCTTCTGCCATCGTTACGATTGTAGATTTATCATGGAATTTAGCAAATCCATCAATATGAAAATCAGTAATATCTAAATTAGGCACTCCATCTAACCAAATAAAGTTTGTCACCCCAAGGTCACTTATATATTTTTCAATTCCCGCTTCTGATAAATCAGGATTTCTATTTTTATTCGTTACTGCGCTTCGAGTTAATAAAGCAGTCCCATTGCTGTCTAATTCAATTGCGCCACCTTCAAGGACAAATTTCCCCCAATCAATTCTTTCAATCCCTAATTGTTTACTAACATTCTCACGTATACGGGCATCATTTTTATATGGAGTTTTCTTTCCCCAACCATTAAATGCTGGATCTAATATTTTCAGATTTTTATTATTGTCATAAACAAAAATCGGTCCACTATCTCTTGCCCACACATCATCAGTAGGAGCGATAAAGAAATCAACTTTATCCATATTCAGCCCTTTATCTATTAAAAGCTTATTGATTCGCTCTTTCTCTTCCTCATCATATGCAACAATGTGGACTTTTTCACCCTCAGTTAAAGCACTTGCCATCTTAATCCAAATAGGTTCAACTTCTTGTTTATACTCTTGACCATATGTGTATTCATGAGGCCATTGTAGCCATGTACCTTCATGTTTATCTTTTTCATCCGGCATCGTATATTTTCCAGCGTTTTTCTGTACCTCTACTTTTTTATCCTCTTTCTCTTTCCCTTTGGCATTTTCATTATTCCCTTCAAAAGAACATCCACTAATAATCGTTGTAGATAATGTAGCTATTAAACAAAACTTTACTATTTTTTTCATTTTTCAACCTCCTGTTCATGTCTACAATACTGTAAGGCTTAACATAGTGTGAAGCTCAAGCTTTTTCATCAATGTAAAAATTACCAATTATTCTTCCGCATGATAATCACATAATTTCAATACAAATAGATGACATTCACAAAATACACTTCCTATATTTAACATCCATATCATTTAACTTCCTTCATAAATTTATTCTAATACTAATCCCCTCTCATACATGCTTGTTCACTAAATAAAAAAATCGGTATTGATAATTTTATATCAATACCGATTTTCAAATAATTATTTTCCTTCTATTAAATCATTCGCTAATTTCCTAAACTCTTGATTAAATGTATCATTCATACCATTTTGTACGTTAGAGAATAATATTACAAACGTTCTTTTATCCCAGTTAAAATTATTAAAAGTGTTCCAGCCAGCTAATACACCGTGGTTATGATAATAATCTGGGTAAATATAGAAGCTAAATCCATATTTTCTCGCAGGTGATACTGTAAACATATCTGATAAGCTTTGTTTAGAAATCAGCTTTCCATCCATAATAGCCTCATCTAATCTTTTCATATCTTCAACGGTCGTATACATTTCACCACAACCATACAGCCAGTTCATTTTTAAGCGGGGTGTAGCTATTAACTCATTATCTTTTTTCGTGTAACCTTCTGCTAAGAAAATATCTTCAGGGAGAGTTGCACCCATACCAGATTCATTCATTTCAACAGGAGTAAAAATGTTTTCTTTCACATATTCAGCAAGCGGTTTATTCGATATCTTTTCTACAATATACGCAAGTACCATATAATTATAATCTGTATATTTCCATCCTGTCCCTGCAGGAAATTGCAACTTTTGCGCTCCAATCCACGTTACTAACTTTAAACGTGATGCCGCATCAACACTACCTTGTCCCTGATCTGGTAACCCGGACGTATGTGTTAACAAATTTCGTAACGTAATGTTTTTATCTGCTGGAAACGATGGAATATACTTATTTACATTGTCTTCAATATTCAATTTCCCTTTTTCTCTTAGCTGTAATATAGATATTGCAACTACTGTTTTCGTTATGGAACCGATGCGATATTTTGTTCTTGGCGTTGTTAAAACTTTATCTTTTATATTCGCATACCCGTAGCCTTTTCGTAAAACCACATTATTTTTATCCGTTACGAGAACCGTTCCGTTAAATCCTTTATCTTTTAAATATTGATCGAGTTTCGTTGCTGCAATATCATAACGTTTTTGCTGATTCGCATCAACTTTCGATTGAACATTTCCAACTTTATCCTCAAAATTTGAAAATGCCTTCAAACTGTATTTCTTTTCTTTATTTGCATGTATGAGTGCAGCGACACTCCCACAAAAAATAGCAAAAACAAAGAAAGCGATTAACCATTTCTTAAACATATGGGAACCCTCTTTTATCTAGTTTCACTTTATACTTTTCCATTCTATTCTATATCTTTTAATTTTTAAATATCTTATAATCTATCTACTCTATTATTCCTCATAGTAAACTAGATTCCTTTTTCTAACGTTCAAATTTTAACTACTCTCTATTGTAGTTCTTTTTTACAAAATTTCCACCTTACAATCGGATACATCCAACTTTAATTTTAATTTTTTATGTAACATTCGTTACACATTAACAAGAATGGAGGCGTTAATTTGAAAAAGACCGATAAGCTCAATCGTTTAGATGATATGATGTTTCATTATCGAGTAACAAAAAACAATATAGTTTTAATTGAATATTAAGGAAAAAAGATTATAATTTTAAAAGGAAATGATGCTGAAAATTTTTAAAACAAAATAAATCGGGCAAGTAACGAAAAAGAAACACAGCTTATTATGGCTAAAATTACAGGTAATTTCAAAAGAGGAAATGAGCGTTAATGAAAACCAATCTCATTTCTAAATTGATTATACAGCATATAAAAAAAGAAATGTCACTCTCACGACATTTCTTTAGATTTTCTTCATAAAAGATTTACATTTTTAATATTCTTTTACTGTTACATAAATTCACCGCTGAAACGCTTAATAATGCAGCTATCCCCATCCATGCATATGTGTAGCCTTTTCCATCTACTATATAACCAAACAAAGCAGGCATAAAAATAATAGCTATTTGATTTAACGTAAGCGCAAAACCCACTGTCATCCCTACCGATTCCTCACTTGCAGACTCAGCAACTTCAACCATAAAAAGACTAAACCAACCAATCGCAAAGAACCCTAGCAGTCCGCTCATCACAAACAATACCTCAAGTGTCATTGTGTTTATACTCATTACAACAACTAAAATTAAGCAACAAGAAATACATACAGTTATTAATAAAGGTGTACGACGATCACCTTTGTAATATGTATCACTTATTGTAGCTAATATAATTCGCCCAATCATTCCTGCAAATAGCATAACTGAAAATACTTTCCCTGCTACAATAGGTGTTATCGATTTTTCAATGACTAAAAATTTTATAAAATGTCCGACTAATATCATTTGTAAAGAAATCATGCAAATACCTGTAATAAAAATTGGATACAGCTCTTTTTTACATATTACCTTTTTTAACTGCATCCAAAAAGAAATACTTACATTTTCTTGGGTCGTGTGTTCTCGTACGTACGATTCCTTATAAAATATGAAAAACAATAACCCGCCTACTATACATATAGTTGCAATAACATTTATCGTATAAGCTAAACTAAATTTAATTGTAAGCAAAGGGATTATTACTCCTGCTAATGCCCCGCCAATAGGTATACCTGCTTGCCTTATTCCCATAGCTAATCCGCGTGTTTCTTTCGGAAACCATTTCAAGATTACTTTACTTCCACCTGGCTGGGATACACTATAAAAGGTCCCTATTAAAAGAAGAACAAATAATAACCCAATAAATCCCCTTGCCGTATGAGCAAGTAACAGCGCCCCACCAAGTAATACAGCACTCGCTCCAATTAATATTCTTTCATTATATCGATCAAGTAACCTTCCGGCAAAAAGCATACAAAACAGCGGACCAATATTTACAGCACTTATTAACAACCCAACCTGCATATTCGAAAGTGCATATTTCTGTTTCCAAAATAAAGCGAGTACCCCTACTCCATATGTTATAAGTGTTGCACTTGCCTGTGCTACCGTTGCCAAAGTTAACATGATCCATTTATTAGAACTACTGTACTTTTCAATTTTTTCTTCACTTATCAACGTTATCTCCCCCATATACCTTTCATTGTATGAAGGTTCTGATATCATGTAAAATAAGTGTTATTAATAGAATCCATCAAAAAAATTGATACCTTTTTCGGGGTGATAATAAATGGACATTAAAGATTTAACGGTTTTTTTCGAAGTTGCGAAAGAAGGAAATATATCTCATGCCGCTAAAAACTTAAACTATGTACAATCAGGTGTAACGATGCGTATAAAACAACTAGAAAACGAATTAGGCGTACCATTATTTTATCGGAACGGAAAAGGTGTTACTTTAACTTCTAACGGAGAAATTTTATTAACATATGCAAAACAAATCATCCACTTAATGGATCAATCTGTTAAAGCTGTTCAAAGTAATAGAACCCATCCGAAAGGAACTTTAAAAATCGGGTGTACAGAATCGACAACAGCCGTTCATCTCCCACCAATATTAACGACCTATTATGAAAAGTATCCAGAAGTCGAATTTATTTTAGAAACAAATACGACCGAACGGTTAACTCAACTCGTCTTAGACTGTCAACTGGATGGAGCATTCATCGCTGGAAATATTCAGCATGCTGAACTTCATACACTTTTATTTCGAGAAGAAGAACTCGTTCTCATTAGTAAGACTCCTCTATCTTCCTTTAAAACAATAGGAGAACTGAATTTACTCGCTTTTAGTCAAGGATGTTATTACAGAAAACTGGCTTCAAGAAGAAGGGATTTCACCTAAAAGAATACTAGAATTCGGAACAATTGAAGCAATACTTGCATGTGTAAAATCAGGTATGGGCACGGCTATTATGATGAAATCTATTATTCCAGATTATGAACATGATGTATCTTTAAATACATTACCAAATCACTTTAAAAAGGTTCCTACTACCTTTATTACTCGAAAAGACATTTTTCACTCAGCTGCCTTGCAAAAATTTATGGAGATGATCAACAATGCGTGAACAGAAAATACGTGGTATGAAACGAAGAACACAAACTCTTATAAAAAGAATTGAAGACTCTACTAAAGCATTTCCGTCTACTTTCTATAACGATGAATACTGGCATATGCCTTTACCAGGCTCTCAGGCTTTTATCGATTCTAGTACAACACCTAGGAAAGTAAAGCGATTGTGCATTCAAGCCCTGTTAAATCAAGCGAATCAATTAATGACAATGAAACCGAACGATACAAATACATATCGAGTCGTTGTTATGATCAAAATAGCAAGCTTATGGAACTCACAAATCATCATATTTAAAAACGATGACTACTTTCAAAATTTTTTCAATAGAGATAACGAATTTCAAAAATGGATTCCCCTCTCCAATGCTTCCGACTTCGGGCATGAATGGAAAATATCAATTTCTAACAGCATCCAAACATTGCATTTCCAAGAGATAATCCATGATGAAGATGGATTTTATGATGAAGGAGAACTTTTGTTTATAGGAGAGTTATCATAAAAGGGGAACTGCCAAATGAAAAGCTTCCCTTTTTCTACTAAACAAAATCGCTATATAATGAATTTAACATTTCACTATATAGGAGGTTTTCATATGGTAATCCCTAAATATCCTGAAGTCCCACATCTTACGAAAAAACAAATTGAAGAAATAACCGAAATCGCTTTCCTAAAAAAACCAACACCACAACAGTGTGATGCAATTTTCGTTTTCGGTGGTTCCCATCCTGGTAATTGGCAAGCTCCTTTACATGCTTATCAACAAGGTTTAGGTGCACAAATTATCGTCACAGGTGGTACTAGTTTACATGGAATGAAACATCCAAACTGGCATTATGGAGATTTATCAGAATCAGAAGTAATTGTTAACAAGTTAATTGAACACGGTGTACCGGAAGATGCTATCATTTTCGAGAAAAACTCTCTCCATTCTATCGCAAATGTAATTGAAGCTAAGAAGATCTTTGATTTTACAACAATTAATAGTTTACTATTTGTATGTAAAAGCTTAGGAGCAGGCCGGCAATATAGAGTATTAAAAAAACATTTACCAAAACATATAACTTGTATTCCATATACATTTGATACAAGTTTTGATGGTGATTTTATAATTAATAGATATAATTGGATGGAAAACGAGAAAAGTCGCTCTATGATTTTCGGCGAATACTTGAGAAATGTTTGCTACGGCCGAAAAGGTGGAATTGAACCTCCTGAGAAAGAGATTGAAGGATTAGAAAAATACGTAGTATATTACCAACATCTTGCATAATATTTTTTCAACATAAAAAATATCGGGAAGCCAATATAAAGGCTTCCCGAATATTCTAATGATCCATAAATAACACTAAAATTACTTTTCCTCTTTCATTTTCCCACATTTCAACAAAGAAGAGATATTCATCTGGGAAATCTTCTAAAGATACTGGTTCATCAGTAAGACAAATATTATTGTGATATTTTGTATCCCATTCGGCTCTCACATCATCTATTGATTCACGCTCTAAATTACTTTTTCGATCGTCAAAATAATTTGATATACACACTTCTTCTATTCCACCGTTATAAATCATTTGTTTCAGTTCTGCCAACGTAGGATTATTAGAATATATTTTATTTGAGACTACGATGTCATTGTTGTATAACCGCTTACTCTCATTGTCTATAAAATAACCTTTTCTTCTCATAACGCTCAGCCCTTTATGTTCATTTTATTATACAGATAAGGCATAAATAGCAATATATTATCATAGACGCCTACCATTGTACACATATTGTTTAACATATTAAGCCAACGCAGCTGGCGGCAATAATTGTGGTCCTTCCCCGGTGCGCGCCAATACCCAATCATCGTAATACCACATTTCTGTTTGGCGACGACTCATCATATAATCCCAGCGCACTTCTCGCTCAAATTCAATGATTTGTCCGTCACCACCAATTGTCACCCAGTTAAAACTTCCGTTATTATGCATCATCTTTATCCATAGAACAGGAAACTCCACAGTTTGTCCCCCGTCAACATAATGTCTCGTTTGTTTTTCTATACGAAGCAAAGTTAGGCCCTTTGCATATTGTCGATCAACCTTTTCCATTACATCCATCGCTATTTTCTCTGCCTCATCCTTATGAGGTAGTTTATTAGCGTATACTGGCATCATATTCGTGTAACTTAAAAGATGCTTACTCTTTTGAGAAGTAATAGTTGTTATATGAGAGCCACCATAATTCAGTGGTTCTTCTGCTTGATAACGCTGAATTTCAACATTTACACCGTCACGTAGTTCTTCATGCTCATGCACTAATTTTACATACTTGGGAATTGGTAATAACATTGAAACTTCCTTACTACAGTTTTGAAAAGCATTTAATTGATTAGCCATTAAGCATCTCTCCCTTTACTCGTTTCGTTTTGAAATAATGCTTTCGGTACTTTCGAAAGCATTGTCGTAATCTCTCCTGCATAATATACATATAATTCATGCATCGCTCGTGTACATGCTACATAAAATAAATTCCGTTCAGATTCTTTACTGTAAATATCACTTGAAGCATCAAATATAATAACAGCGTCGAACTCTATCCCTTTTGCTAAATAAGCAGGAATAATAACAACGCCCTTCTCATAAGTCGTATTTTCTTTCTGCACAAAATGGTAGTCTAATTTATCCCCTATTAACTCCATAGCCTTCATACATTCTTCATTGGTTTTACAAATGATCGCAATTGATTTATGACCTTTCTCTTGCAAATCTCTTGCTTTATCAATGATACTTTCCACACGCTCTTGTTCATCATTCACTTTTATACATAACGGCTTCTTACCATCCCGATTAAAAGCTTCGATTTCTTTCCCGTTCGGAATGATATGTTTTGTAAGTTCAATAATAGGTTTTGCTGAGCGATAACTACGATTTAACTGAATGATTTCTACTTTGCTATTTGCAAACAACGTTGAAATTATATTTGTTCCTCTATTACTAGCATGAGCGAAAATGTTTTGATTTACATCACCGAGCAACGTCCACTTTGCCTTCGGAAACAGTCGTTTCATAAACGCTAATTGAAATGGTGTATAATCTTGTACTTCATCAACAAATACAAATTTCACAAGATGGTTCGTTTTAAAACCTTCTATTAATTCTTTTAAAAATAAATAAGGAGCTACATCTTCATATGCTAATCGCTTTTCCTCTAAACACTTTACTGTTTGCTTACATATTTCTTCCCAACCAACCGGTGCGAAAACATCTTTCTGAATCGTTTCAAAGAACTGCTGAAATAATGCATAATGATTTACAAAAGCTAAAGATTTCACCTTTCTTCGCACCGAACGGAAATGCTTTCTCACTACATATTTCGTTAACACTTCATGCTCTTTCTCGTAATAATCAAATTGATTATCCTTCTCTAACTTTTCATACAAACGATTATAATCTTCTTTATTTAAATATTGAATTTCCCGCTCTACCCATTCTTTTTTCGCTTCTTTCTTTTCAAAGCTATTTAATTTTTTACTAATCCATTCCGTTACAAGTTGCATTCGATTCGGTATTGAAATGGCTGTGTTTAGGGAATAAAAATAATCATATATTGCATTTGCATGTATGATTATTTCCCCTTTAAATGTTACATCATGAAATTGCATCCCTTTTTCACCAAGGTTTCTCGCATACTTTTCAATCAGCCCCATAAATTCAATTGATGATTTATATTGAATCCCTTTTCTCCTTGTTTCATACACGTTTTCCTGTTCTTTCGTTAACATGTATTCTAACTGCGAAAAAGGATCTTCTACAGTAAAACTTTTTCCAATCATATGTTCCATGTATGCTTGGATAGTTGTTTGTTGCATATTCTCCTCACCAAGCTCTGGTAAGACGTTAGCAATATAGCTATTGAACAAATCATTCGGAGAAAATAGCAAAATTTGATCCGCGTTTACTGTCCCACGGTAACGATATAATAAATACGCAACCCGTTGCAGAGCTGCTGAAGTTTTCCCGCTTCCAGCCGTCCCTTGCACAAGTAATACATCACTTTTATCGTTTCGAATAATTTTGTTCTGTTCTTTTTGAATTGTCGCTACAATACTTTTCATTTGTTCACTTGCATTTCTTCCTAGCGCTTCTTGAAGGAGTTCATCTCCTATCGTTACACCTGTATCGAACATACTTTGAATGTTACCATTTCGGATAATATATTGACGTTTCAAAAGTAAATCACCTGATATTGTCCCCATTGGCGCTATATACTTTGCACTTCCTAAAGAATAATCGTAATAAAGACTAGAAATAGGTGCGCGCCAATCATATACTAAAAATTCATTTGTCTCTTTATCATAAAAAGAGCCGATACCAATATAGATTTCATCAGTATCCGCCTCTTGTTCTTCTTTAAAATCAATTCTTCCAAAGTAGGGTGTATCTTTTATTTTCGTTAAAAGATTATATTCATTTTTCGCATGTCGATGGGTATGCTCCCTTTCCGAAAGAATCTCAGCCTCTTGCCTAATACTGGCCGCCGTTTCAACCGCCTCTTTAATATTATCTATATTTACTTTTACATCTTCCCAAAAGTTTTTTCTTATATTTACAATTTCAGACTTCACCGAACCAACTCGGCTGTCCAGCTCATTCAGTTCCTCGTCTACTTTTTCAATGACTACATTTACACGTTGTTGTTCTTCTTTATAATGACTCATATAATCTCCCCTTCTCATTACGTTTCCTGATTGAAAGCCTTATATGATACGAAGTTCTTTACTTTTGAAAAATACCACGCGCAACAATTTCCCATGACTTTTGAAATTCTTCGTTTATCTTCTCTTCTTTCCATCGCTCAGAAAAAGCAGGGTGGTAGAACGGTGATAGGAGTCCAAAAATCGTATGCGCTAAAAATAAACTGTCTTGTTTTTCAATCTCGTTACGCTCTATCCCTTGATTTATAACCTTCTCCAGTTGCCTAACTAATCTTTCTTCGTGTTTTTGGATAACAGCATTCTTTTGCTGAACTAACGAACTATTCAATGTAAATAGCTCTTCATTTTCCAGTAACTCTTTCTGTTTAAGTTGGAACAAACATAAGAACCACTCTTGTAAAATCACTGCTGTTTCTCCGTCTTTCCCACTAATTTTCTCAAGTTGATCCGAATACTTTAATAACCATCTTTCCAAAATAGCGTCTCGAAGTGCTGCCTTACTACGAAAATAAGAGTATAAAGCTGCATGACTAACATCAAGTGATTTCGCAATACTAACGAGTGTCGTCCTACTCCATCCATATTTAATCAATTCCTTTTCCGCTGCATCCAAAACAACATTTTTCGTCAATGCCTTTTCAGTCATTTCTTTCACCATCCATTTTGTTTATATAATAAAATTATCTTCTGTTATTTCAACAACTTACATTTTTTATTATTTGTAAGTTGTAATCAAAAAAATTCATCTTTCAAGTAGGTTATAAGATTAGCACATCCGCTTACGACTTACAATATTTTATTCTTGTAAGTTGTAAGCAATAAAAACACCGCTTTTGAAATACAAGCGGTGTTTTTATATTTAATTACATAATAATAGTAGATTAATTACGCAAAATGAGTATCAGTCCAAATTACTTGTGATATCACATTCGTACTGTTTCTTGTCACATCAATATGAAATAGATCTTCTGCCGTAATGTGACAGGTTTGTCTTGCTGCTGCGCTAAAATGTATTTCGTATTTCCCATCAATGTCTACTATCTCTATATCTTTCCACATGGTGTTCTTTTGAAAGCCAGTACCGATTGCCTTTACTGTCGCTTCTTTGATACACCACATAATAGAATAATTGATATAATTTTCTTTTGCCCACAGTACTTCTTGCTTTGTAAATAGCTTTTAAAGTGTTTTTTTATTCTTCCATCTTTCAATCTCTGTAATATCGATGCCTATTCCTTTAATCATTTAAAGCGACTTTCTTGCTTTGATTTGCCGATTTTGCAGTCGCGATATATACACCGATTAATACAAATAACATACCGATTACTTCTCTCCAACTCATGACAGAACCATAGAATACGACAGAAATTAAAGTCGTAACGATTGGTGTAAGGTTCAGATACATGCTCGCTTTGCTCGCCCCGATTTGCTCTACACCTTTATTGAAAATAATATATCCAACGAGCGTACCACATACAACCATATAAAATATTTCTAACCAGCTTTGTGCAGACATACTAGGTACTTTGTCCCAACTCCCTTCATATAAGGAAGAAATTGCTAGGAAAACAGAACCCATAACAGTCATTATTGTCGTAGCAAATAATGCTGAAACGTCTTTCATGACAGCTTTCCCTACTAAACCATATATAACGCCGCATGCTAGAGCTGCTAAAAACAATAAATCCCCAACATTAAATGCTAAGGAAAGTAACATATCAAGAGATCCTTTTGTAATCACGATAATAACACCGACTAAAGATAGTACTAAACTGATTCCGACTTTACTGTTCCATTTTTCATTTAAAAAAAGAATCGAACCTAGTGTAACGAAGATTGGCATGGTTGCAATAATTAATGAACCATTGATAGCGGACGTATAGTGTACACCTAAAAAGAATAGAGCGTTATAGCCGAAAATACCAGTTAACGCAACGAGTAATAGTCCTTTCCATCCTTCCTTGATAGAAGCCATATCCCATTCCGATTTAATTGTTAAATACACCATAAGGATGACACCTGCGATACCGAAACGAAGAGTAGCTGCGACTAATGGCGGGATTTCAGTTACAACATGTTCTGCTGTCGAGAAGGAACCGCCCCAAAACAAAGGAACTAGTAGAAGTAAGAAATAAATCTTGTTTGATTGGTTTTGATTTTGCATCTTTGTACCTCCTATTTAGTTAAATGTGCAAGTTTCACGTTTACAGGTTTAAACTTATAAACATGTTATGTAAAAAAATTAATATCCTGCTTCAATCGCAGATACTAATTCTTTCATATAAATAACGAAATTACTGGTTGTCAAAGAATAATATACTTCTTTTCCGTGTTTCTTTGGTCTAACCAATTCTGCTTGCTTTAATATTTTTAAATGATGTGATACTGCAGGTCTAGAAATTGACATTTGTTCTGTTATTTGAGTTACATTTAAACCATCGGTTTTAAGTAAAATCATGATAATTTGTTGCCGATTTACATCGCCCAATGCTTGGAAAATGGGAGTCGTCAAATTGAATTGTTCAAGAATGTTTTCTCTGTTTTTGCATTCGTAATTTTCCATGATTCGCATCCTTTTTAATAAATATATTTATAATGATACCATCCGCGTGGGGTTAATGAGGTAATGTCGCTGATGGTATCCCAACTATTGTAAGTATATCATCTTTCCTAACAGAAGTTGGTAAATATAGGAGTTGAAATTCAAAAATTTCTTTTGCTTCTATTAACATAAAAAGTTCTGCTAAATGAATCATGTTCTCCATATCTGATAAGATCGTTTTGTTTTTATGACAGTTAAATGGACACAATGTAATGAAGTCCTTACAATAGATTTCAAGGGGATCTTTCAAAATAAACGTATAATATTTTTAATTAACCTCACACAGAATACATATAAGTACAAGAGAATAATTAAAAACCAATTACAATTCAAATTTCTAAAATACACAAAAAGGAGGAGATACGATGACTAATAAAAACGAAACTGGTTGGAATTTAGAGAGTAGTTATACTGACCTGCCCAAATCATTTTTCACCGAAATCCCCCCAACTCCTGTACACTCACCGGAGTTAATTAAACTAAATAATTCTTTAGCAATATCTCTTGGCTTTAATCCTGAGGAACTAAAAAAGGACGCTGAAGTTGCCATTTTAGCTGGTAACGCAATCCCAGAAAGAGCTCACCCGCTAGCTCAGGCGTATGCTGGGCACCAATTTGGTCATTTCAACATGTTAGGAGATGGTCGTGCCCTTTTAATTGGGGAACAAATTACTCCTTCAGGCGAACGGTTTGATATTCAATTGAAAGGTTCCGGTCCAACTCCATATTCGCGCCGTGGTGATGGCCGCGCTGCACTCGGTCCGATGCTACGTGAGTATATTATTAGTGAAGCGATGTACGCGCTTGATATTCCAACTACTCGCAGTTTAGCAGTAGTCTCAACTGGCGAACCAATCTATCGCGAAACGAAGTTACCTGGAGCTATTTTAACTAGAGTTGCAAGCAGTCATATACGCGTTGGAACATTCCAATACGCCGCAGCTCGAGGCTCAATCGAAGATCTCAAAGCTTTAGCTGATTATACGATAAAAAGACATTATCCAGAGGTTGAATCTACTGAAAATCCATATGTCGCACTACTACAAGAAGTCATTAAGAGACAAGCAAGCCTTATCGCAAAATGGCAACTCGTTGGCTTCATTCACGGCGTAATGAACACTGACAATATAACGATTAGCGGTGAAACGATTGATTACGGTCCATGTGCCTTTATGGATAGTTATAATCAAGGAACAGTATTTAGCTCTATTGACACACAAGGCCGTTATGCATACGGAAATCAACCATATATGGCTGCATGGGATCTCGCACGTTTAGCTGAATCTTTAATACCGATACTACACGAAGATGAAGAAGCAGCGCTAAAGATTGCACAAGATGAAATTTCAAAGTTTAGCGTGCAGTACGAAAACAATTGGTTCCTCGGAATGAAGAAGAAATTAGGACTATTTAGCAATGAAGAGCATGATCAATCCCTTATTGAGAAACTTTTAAAAGCAATGGAAAAATATAAAGCAGATTATACAAATACATTCCGTGCATTAACTGACACTACATTAGAAAATGCACCTTTATTTGAAAGTCCTGAATTTAAAGAATGGTACGAGCTATGGCAATCTCGGTTAGAAAGACAAAAAGAATCACAAGATGATGCATACAAATTAATGAAAAATAACAACCCAGTAATCATCCCTCGAAACCACAAAGTAGAAGAAGCACTAGAAGCAGCTGTTAAAAATGGAGACTATAGCGTAATGGAGAAACTTCTTCAAGCTTTAGCAAATCCTTATGAATATTCTCAAGAACAAGCGGATTACTGCACGCCTTCTGTGCCGTCTAATCGCCCTTATCGGACTTTTTGTGGGACGTGATTGTGTAATAATTTTTTAAAAGGTGTGTTCATACAAATTGTATGAACGCACCTTTTTATACATTTCCCTTTCAAAAAAGCGGACTGAAGCACCCTTTAGCTATCCTTACTAAATTCCACTCTCTCCTTCCTTAAACTAAATATCAAAACTATCTTTATTCCAATTTGTTTAATAGTAAATCTACTAAACAAATATTGAGAAATATAAAACTCCATTTCTAAACATTGTTATTTTTGATAATATATTTTATAAGAATATTCAAAAAGTGAGGGGATTTTATGAACGTTCAACTACAAGGTAATGAACAAGTTACAAAACTATTTAATGATTGGTATAGAGCTATATTACAACATCAAACTGTCCATGCAACAAAACTAAAAAAAGAGATTGAGGATAGAATCTCTGGTTCAGAAGAAGATACAAACCTGCAATTATATTATTCACTTTTTAACTTTAGATATACTGTTCTAATAGATGGTTTAAATATCAATAAAGATGCTTTTAATAAAATTGATTCTTTCCCAATACCAGAAAAAAATTTTCTTTCCTATTATTATAATTTCTTCAAAGCTATTCATAACACGATTATCGCAGACTATAATGAAGCTAAAAATCACTTTGAGAAAGCTGAAAAACTTATAAAATATGTACCTGAAGAATTAGAACTTGCTGAGTTTAATTATCGCATCTCTTCTTTTTATTACCAAATATACAAACCACTTACAGCTATTAACCACATACAACAAGCAAAAAAACTTTTCTCTAAACATACCGGATATGAAATTAACTTAGCTGCGTGCGACAATGTTTTTGGACTATCTTGTCTAGATTTAAGACAATTTGAACAAGCTGAAGAAAGCTTCAATTCTGCTATCGATTTCTTGAAAAAGAGAGGAGAAAAATCATTACTTTTACGTACTAGAAATAATATTGGCTTGCTATACGCAAATCAAAATCTTTCCTCTTTAGCAATTCGCCATCTATCCGAAGTTACTGAGAGCATGCCAAACCATTTTAAAGCCCTTTATCTCCAAGCAGATGAATATATAAAATTAAGTGACATAAAATCTGCATCGCAACTAATTGAAAAAGGTTTATCTGTTTGTAACGAATTAGAAATTAAAGAATATCAATATCGTTTTAAAATCTTAGAAGAGCTTAGTAAAGAATCAAATTTAATTAAACTAGAAAAAGTAGTTTTAGAAGGGATTTCTTATTTTGAAAAAGAAGAATTATGGGAGTGTATTGAAGAGTACACTGAACGAATAGCAAATAAATTTTATGCAGAAGAGAATCATGCCAAAGCAAGTAAATATTATAATTTAAGTAATCAAGCACGCAAAAAATCATTAGCTAAAGGGGCGCTAAAATAATGAAAAAGA
Organism: Bacillus sp. 05T21; assembly: GCF_056396785.1. Classification (NCBI taxonomy): domain Bacteria; kingdom Bacillati; phylum Bacillota; class Bacilli; order Caryophanales; family Bacillaceae; genus Bacillus; species Bacillus sp. 05T21. Next base: position 82,893 of record NZ_JBFTMD010000006.1, read on the forward strand.
TTGTTTTAACACTATCGTCGGTAGCATTAACACTAATTTTGAGTTTTGGATTCAGCCATAATCTAAAAGATGCTGCATTAAACAAAGGTGATACTTGGTCTCCAGCATACGAGTTAACAATCAAATAATTATAAAAAAGTCGTGCTAATTTTAGCACGACTTTTTTATAATTATTTGATTTACTGAGCGTACTCTACATGTAATCGTTAACCCTCATTATTATACAACTGCTCCTTCATCCATTTCGCAATCCCCCTACTCCGCTCACTCCCAACTTTCTCAAGTTCTTCTATAACTAACCCTCGTCTCTCCACAGAATGATTTTGACTTAACTTCGCTTTTCCTTCTATTTTATTTATCTTTATTTTGAATCCAACTATTCCCCTACTTAATCCTTCCATATAATTTGGATCTACATCATTAAGTGAGTAGGTGCTCTGTGGATCTTCATATTTATGTACTAAATCTTGAAGAGAATCTATTAATTCCTGTTCATCTTCAACAATTTCTAACGCTCCATATACATGCACCGCAACATAGTTCCATGTTGGTACTGCTTTATTTGTTTCATACCATGACGGAGAAATGTAGCTATGTGGCCCTTGAAAAACAGCTAACACTTGTTGATTTCCACTATCTTTCCACTGCTCATTTGGACGTGCAAAATGACCATATAAAGTAAGTGTTTCCCTATTTAATAATAACGGCAAATGCGTTGCGTACGGTGCTCCGTTATGTTGAGAAAATAAAGTTGCAAAGCTATTTTGTTCAATCATTTCGTACTTCTTCTCTTCATCTTGTATAGTGAAATGTTTTGGTATGTACATAAGCTCCCTCTTTTCTTATCTTCTTATTTCCCATTATATTTACGAGATTTATTATTTGGCAGGGGCAGATTGTAATTGTTTTATAAGGTCAGTTCATATAGTAAAACCTCTTCTTCAAAAACAATAGGTGGCATTATATAATTTCTGCCACCTTAGTCTATTTTCGTATTGATACAAACTCTTCTATTCAACTATCCTTCATAGCTTTTTCTAATACATATTCAATGAATTCCGTTTTGCCTAAGCTATAACTTAAGCGATTTTCCGCCGTTTCTGCTAACTCTTTCTTTAACTTCCCATATTCAATAACAACGTTTGGATTTCCACGAAGATACTCACGAAACGCTACATGTCTTCTTAACTCTTCACTATTCTTATCGCATACATATAAATGATGTTCCATCCAAATTGTATTCTTCCCGTCCCTCGGAACATATTGACCCTTTCTCCCAAAGGCTTCTCTCCCCTTAAAACTCCACTCTTCTTGGTGAAAATAACCTATCTGTTCAAGTCTCTTTATCACTTTTGGAAAAACATCATAATCTTCTATTACAACATCGACATCTAATATCGGTTTAGAAGCAAGGCCTTTAACAGATGTACTCCCAACGTGCTCTATAGAAAAAATGAGTTCTCCCATTACGTTATTAATCAACGTCTGTAATTTACAAAATTCACTTTCCCATTGTGTATTATATTTCTCAACAGTAATAAATTGTTTCAATTGACCACCCTTCTCAAATCACTTTTATAACCTCTGAATATGCGTATCCTTAAAATCAGTTTCATACTTCAATCCATACCCAAGCATTCGATCCATTCCAATATGTGCTGTCCATATTAAACCAATCATTAAAATCGTATCCACCTTTAAATAGACCCCTATTAAAACAAGTAATATTGATATGATATATGTGTGAAATAGATTATAAATTTGTGCACCAACACGTTTGTTAATAGCGTACGCCACCATTGCTAAATCAGGTGCAAAAAGTAATACGATAAATAATAACCAACTAAATCCACATAATGCATATATATAAATCGCAGCTAATAAGACGACCAATCCTTCAAAGTGTATAATTCGTTTCTCCAAAATTCATCATTCCTTATCTGTTAGCTTGAAAATTTTATTCGGATTTAAAATATTTTGCGGATCAAGAGCTTTCTTTATTTTCTCCATTACCAATAATGCCGCCCCATGTTCTTCTTCTTGATACTTCTGCTTTCCTATTCCAACGCCATGCTCTCCTGTACAAGTTCCGCCACGCTTAAGAGCATACAGTACAATACTTTCATTTATTTCGTCCGCTTTTTTCACTTCATCTTTATCATTTGGATCAATCATTAAGAGCACGTGAAAATTCCCGTCTCCTACATGGCCAAGAATACCACCAACAAGACCAACTTTATCTAATGTCTCTTTCGCATGTTGTATTGCGCCAGCTAATTCTGAAATTGGTACACAAACATCCGTACTCATCAGCTTTTTACCAGGGTAACTATGAACGTAAGAGTATGCTAAGTTATGTCTTGCATCCCATAATTTATTTCTCGCCGCAGTTTCAGTTTCAAAAGCAACTTCTTTACATTTATGATCAAAAACAATTTCCTTCGTAAACTCAATATCTTGCGTTAGCCCTGCTTCATTTCCGTGAAACTCTAAAAACAGTGTTGGTTCTTCTCTGTAATTTGTTTCATTGTAATGATTTACTTGTTTCATAGATAATTCATCAACAAGTTCTATTCTCGCAATTGGAATGCCAGCTTGCAGTATATTAATAACAGCTTCTACTGCATCATTTATAGTTGGAAACGATGCTCTCGCAGCCATAACATGTTCTGGTATGCCGTATACTTTTAATGTTAGCTCTGTAAAGCATCCAAGCGTACCTTCTGATCCTACGAAAATACCATTTAAATGATAACCTGATGATGACTTCGCCGCTAAATTGCCAGTATGTATCACTTGCCCATCAGCAAGCACCACTTCTAAATCACGAACTTGATCACGCATTACGCCATACTTAACCGCTGTCGTTCCGCTCGCATTCGTAGCAGCCATGCCCCCTAACGTTGCATCTGCACCTGGATCTACACTAAAAAACAAACCGTACTTTTTCAATTCTTTATTGAGCTGAGAACGAGTCACTCCTGGTTGTACTTTCACAAGAAAATCTTTCTCTCTTATTTCAAGTATTTTGTTCATTAATGAAAAATCAACTGTAATCCCCTTTTCATAAGGAATTATATGACCTTCTAAACTAGAACCTACTCCAAATGGAATGACAGGTTTTTTATGCTCACTCGCTACTTTCATTATTGCTCTAACCTCTTCCATCGTTTTTGGAAAAACAACTACATCAGGTAAACTACTATTATGGTAAGATTCATCTTTACTATGTAACTCTCTTACTGTCTTATTAACCACTACTTGCTCTTCAGGAAGTACATCCTTTAATTCATTTACTAAACGTTCAATTGTTATTTCCATTACGTACTCTCCTTTTATATTATTTACGCCACATTAATTATACCATTTTTATACAAAATAATCAGAATAGTAAGATTCCTATAATTTTATATATAAAAAAGAACTTGCAGTATTCCCTACAAGTTCTTTTTTATAAAACTATATTTTAGACGATTTCTTCAACAGAATCATAAACCAAACTAAAGTAAATGCCATCATAGAATGAGAGAACCCTACAATATAAGTTAACCCTTTAAAGTCCGCTCCATTTAGTTGAAGAAGTCCTCTCGCTGCTAGCGAACCTAACATTAAAGTTAATGCGATATTATGTAAAATAAACCAGTTATTAAATCCTTTCACTTCATGAAACGCGAATACTTTCGCTAATCCTAAAGCAATTAAAAAGAAGAAAAAGCCAAGTACTAACGTATGCGTATGCAAAAGATTTAATAAAGTAGATCCTAAAATCCCTTTATATTTTCCATACTCCCTAGCAAATATTCCTGACAATAAACCGATAATCAAATAAGTAAACGATGCATTATATAATTTCTTCATTATGTACCTCCTTAAGTAGAATGTGTAGTGCGTCATATTTAGTAATAATGATAGTTATATAGTAAAAACTCCTAGTTACCTAGGAGTCATTGTATAAGTATCTCACTCTTTACAATCAATTCTAATTATAAAATATCCTTTTATACAAAACAAACGAACTTTATGTGAACAAGCAGGGCTCTATTAAAATATGTTGCACTTTTGTATTTCGCAATCCATACTAATTGTTATAACTATTAAAGGTGGTGCAATAGATTGATAGTTCTTGAAACTGAAAGACTCACTCTTCGCTGGCTCGATGTAAAAGATGCTCCGTTTATTCTTGAATTAGTAAATGATCCTGCATGGATTCAATTTATTGGTGATAAAGGTATTAAAAACTTAGAAGATGCAAAAAAATACATCTTAAATGGACCCGTCGATATGTATAATAAAATGGGCTTTGGTCTTTACTTAGTTGAACAAAAAGAAAATCTCACACCAATTGGTATGTGCGGCCTTATTAAAAGAGATTCATTAGAAGATGTTGATATCGGCTTTGCCTTTTTAGAAAAATTCCGTTCGAAAGGATACGGCTATGAATCAGCTTCTGCTGTAATAGAATACGGTGTACAGAAGCTAAGAATGAAACGAATTGTAGCAATTACTTCTATAGATAATGCTGCTTCAGGTACGCTGTTAGAAAAAGTAGGATTGCGATTCGAAAAAATAATTTCAGACTCAGGAGAAGATCTAAAATTATTCGGGTATAACGCATAACAAAAAAGGATCGCCATGAATGGCGACCCTTTTTTTCACTTCACTTCTACCGTATAATTCCCTGTTCCACCACCATACTGGTATACATGTAAATAGTACTTCCCTGGATACGTATAGTAACTACCTACTAATTTATTTCCTTGTTGCTGTGCATACGTAACATAATTATTTAAATCTGCTTCTGAATAAAGAACCCAGTTTACTCCGATATTATTTTCCTTCGTTACATTAATTTGAAGATTTTTCGCAGTTTCTACATTTATTTCAAAGTAATCACTCGTATCACCGTTTCCTAAACTAGCACGTAAAACTTGATTTAACTGCAGTTTATTCGCCGTTTGGAATGAATTATTTAGCTCTTTTTCTACACTGTTATCTTCTTTCTTTTGAACCGTTACGCTCGTTGTAGCAGTATTAGTTAATCCTTTATCGTCTGTTACTGTTAATTTCGCCGTATACGTTCCTTCTTTTGTATATACGTGAGTTGGATTTTGCTCATTACTTACCGCACCATCACCGAACTCCCAGTTATAAGAAGCAATTTTCCCATCTTCATCTTTTGATCCATCGCTTTTAAACGAGATTGCTTCATTCGTATGTCCGCTATACGGACCATTTATAACCGCGACCGGCGCTTTATTCACAGCACCTTCTTCTGTATTAATACCGTGGAACACAACATCATATTCAAATTGCCCTGATGCATTTACACGGTAATTCACGAAGTAAGCTGTTACTGTTTTATAGCCTGTCCATTCTTTTGCACTTAAACGTTTTAACGTATCATTAACGTTTTGCGTAATTGTTTTCCAGTCTTCATATTCTCCTTTTGCAGAAGTTCCTGTATATGTTCCTTGCAGTGTAAATGTATTAAAGAATTGTGATTTATTTTTCTTTATTGATACATTACTTAATTTTGCTTCCGCTGTAATTTCTGCGGCAATATCTGAAACTGGTTTCGGTGCATGAGTTGCTAAATAATCATCTGACACTAACGGAACATTATATTTCTCACGGTTGTCTACTAACATTTGCATATAGTCTTGATACTCTTTATTTAAATTCGCATCTTTACTTAAAGCAGAGCGGTATGCATCATATGCTGTTACATCATTTTCCCTAATAAGATCATGAACTTTATCAAACATATCGTATCTCTTATTGTACATATACGATTGTAAAGCAAAGGAATAATTATAGAAATCCCACGTTCCATACTTTGCATTTAACGTTCGCTCTGCCGTATAACGTTCTGCTGGATTCGAAGATAGTCCTCCTATAATACTCTTTCTTGGAACGACGTTGTCCGTTCTCGTTGCACCTGCAAAAAACTCAGCATTCCCTTCTTCAAACCAAGATAATCTCTCATTCTCATACATCTTACCTTGCCCCCAAAGTCCTGGCACTTCATATCTACCTTGTAAATAATGAGTGAACTCATGTCGGAACAATTCTTCTAAACTATAAATACTTTCTTGTGGCGTACGTTCATAAGTAAAGAACGTACCTGTTCCTTCTATATAAAGACCGCCGTTATTCGTTTCATATCCGTACAATTGACGGTTAAATTGGTATTCAGCTGGGCTATTATAAATAACCATCGTTAATACATCATCTGGATTTCCTTTTTCTAACGGTTGGTCACTTTCAACCGTACGATGGAATTGTGCCTTCACTTCTTTTGCTGCCCAATATAAACGTTTAACTTTCTCCTCAGTCACTTTATCTCCGGCTTTTAAAACAATTGCACCATCATCAAACGTATACGTTTTCGGCAAATACTTTTTCTTCCCATCTTCTCGTATTTGATCTAAATTAACAACGTTACCGTTTGCATCTTTCCCGCCATAATTCGTCGTAATTTGCTCAGCTGCTACGAAATATTGCTCACCTAAATAAGGATAAATTTTCATCGCATCTGTTACAACTTGTAATCCTTTCGTCCCTGTACTATGGAATGTGCCGAGTCTACCTGTATAATAAATGCCATTATTAATAAGCCATCCGTTTTTCTCTGTAATCGTTCCCATTAACGCAAATCTACTTAACTCATTAATATAACTATCTATTTTTTGGTACCATACTGTATCTTTCGGTACTTTTCTCGTATCGTACAAATACGATTGAATATCATAATCGACAGCTTGCATAATATCGTAAATCGCATTTCCAGCTGAAAGATTATCTACCAATGTAGAAAAAGTATCATTATATTGTTTAAAAATCTTTGCAGCCGATGTTACCGTTTCCACATCACTCGAAGCATTTCCTATTAATTTTCCGTATGATGATACAACTCTATTTTGTTCCAATGTACCGAGCTTGAAATTTGGATTGTTCGCAATCGTTTTTAACGCCGGCAAGCACTTGTCATGATAGCTCCGCTCATTAAGTTTACTTAATTCTCCATTATAAAAACCTAAATAAAATCCAGAGCGCAATACCTCTACTAATGTCTCAATCCCTTTTGAATCATCCTTCGTATAAGCTTGTCCTTGCTGCTTCAATTTATCAATAATTGCCTGCATCCTACTATCATTTTGATAGAATACAAGACTGTCCTTATTAAACTGAAATAGCCCCGTAATTTGCTCCCAATCGATTGTTACAAGTAAATCTACTAATTGTTGATTGCTTAATTGATTTAATTCAGCAATTGTATAAGTTTTCGCTACAGCTAATTGCTTACTTTCCTTTTTTACTTCCGGTGGTCTTTGCGATAAATCAGCAAATTGTAGCCTTTTCTCAAAAGACTTGCTTTCTAATACTTTCGATGAATGAGCTAATTCTTCCATGGGCAGTTGTACACCAATCGGCTCCATTTTTAGCACATTTCGATATGAAACTTGCTCTCCCTTAGTATCTTCCGCCAATATGCTTCCTTGAAAACTCCCTAACATTAAACTAGCAAAACTTACCCCTACTAAAACTTTTTTTGAATAGCCTTTCATGCTCTCCCCTACCTTACATTTTTTAGTGTCCCGCTCCATTATTTTACTATTCTGACTATTTATTCTGTATTGAAAAAAAAGAAGGGAACGTTCACACATGTATCCATTCAAATTGAAATTAACACTTGACTTCACATGTGATTTATGTCAAAAAAGGATAGATAATAGCGAAATCCCTGCTACATCTATCCTCTATTTCAACACTATGATTTTAACTTTATAAACGTAATTTCCGGCAATGTTTGCATATGCTGAATAAATGCATTCTTTTCTTCTGACGATATATTTTTCAATTGCATTCCTACCTTATAAACTATTTCTGTATCTTGCTGTAAAGCTTCAACTTCATATGAAAGTATTGGAATACCTTTCACTCGTAGCGTCTCTATTATTTGTTGTACCGCTTCGTGTTTATTTATACACATTTGCACTGTTATATTTTGCGGAAATAAAAATTGCACCTTAAAAATACGACTTACAATCTCTAAACCAATCAAAACGAGAATCATCGCTCCAATCCCTACAACATACATACCAGCTCCAATTGCTAGCCCTATTCCTGCTGTAGCCCATAAACCAGCCGCTGTCGTTAATCCTTTCACTGCCTGCTTTTGAATAATGATTGTACCTGCACCTAAAAATCCAACTCCACTAACAACTTGCGCTGCAATCCGGCTCGGATCAAGAGCCATATGTTCTTCAAACACAATATCCGAAAAAGCATATTTCGAAACGACCATTATTAAAGCACTCCCTACGGCTACTAGGAAATGTGTTTTTAATCCAGCTTCTTTTGAGCGGATTTCCCTTTCAATACCGATTATCGCCCCTAACAAACCAGCAACACCGATTCGTATAATAAAATCAATATGTAAGCTCACGAGCACTTCCCCCTTTTATTCATTATAGAGAGATAAAACAAAAATTATCACATGCATCTACCCATCGATATAAAAGCATTTTATTAAAATACATTTAATATCCCAGTGATTTTATGTTAATATTTTAAATATTAACATAAATAAAACAACCTACTTCTCATACAAAAAACCTTTAAAGTTCAACGTCTAACTTATTTTCAGTTAAAAATGGCATATGAGTTGCGTGAAATGAGGTTGAGAAAGTCAGAAAACGCTTTCATTTTATATCATAATTTTTGTGAAAAAAAACATAAATAAAAGGAGCTTACTAACAATGAACATCTCTTTACTTACACCTACTACCGATTTACAAGAAGAATACTTAGATTTTTATAACGAATGGAAAGATAGCGGTGAAGCGATGATTCCATTCGTTATTTCAAAAAATCCTTCTAATTTCACGACAATGATTCAAGAATTACACGACGCACATAACGGAATAAATATTCCTGAAACTTGGGTACCAGATTCTACTTATTGGCTCGTGACAGATGAAAATAAAATTGTAGGAGTTGTTAATATACGTCATAGTTTAACTGATCATCTATTTAATGCTGGAGGCCATATCGGTTATGGTATTCGCCCTTCTGAAAGAAGAAAAGGTTATGCTACAAAGTTACTAGAGTTATCATTAGAAAAAACGAAAGAATTAAACATCACGAAAGCACTTGTCGTTTGTGACGAAGTGAATACGGCTTCTGAGAAAACGATTTTACATAACGGCGGTCTCCGGGATGAAGATTACACTGAAGAAGATGGGAATGTTGTGAGAAGGTATTGGATTGAGCTCTAAATAATCAAAAACAAGCCAGAAAGTGAATCCCTTATCAAGACCTAGATTGAAAAAAAGTTGATAAATTAAAGGACATAACATATTTTATATAACTAATATGTTATGTCCTTTCTTCTTCAATTAACTGTAAAAAGACAATAAAGCTATTAAATTTTAAAGACTAAAACAAGCATAACCCCGTTCTAAATTTAGGACGGGGTTAAAATATAGTTGTTTAATTTTCGATATAAGATACTTCACTGTACTCGAAAATATAACAATAAAGTCGTTTAAAAATCTAAGGTTTATTCAACAATAGTGCCCTTTAAGGGGTCCTGCCGACAAAACGCGGAAATTATACGCTAAGAAAGATTTTGAAAGAAAAACCCTTGATTTGTCTACGCTAAGCAGAAAATCAAGGGCTTCATTTATGTTCTAAGGGGGCGTAATGATCGAATAGAATGGGAACTGTTAATATCGAATTTATATTGACCTAAGAAATTTATATGCTCCCAACCTAAAGGTGAAATATGGGCAAGTAAAGACTCCTGATGTTTTCCTACTTCCATCATATGCTCAATCGCTCGGGATAAATATACGGTATTCCAAATGCTAATTGCATTTATAATAAGATTTAATGCACTGGCACGCTGTAATTGGTCTTGCAGTGCACGCTCTCGAAGTTCACCATGTTTTCCAAAGAAAATAGCTCTTGCTAAGGCATTCATTGCTTCTCCTTTATTTAATCCCTTTTGAATGCGCCGGCGTAACGTTTCACTAGAAATATAGTCTAAAATAAATAAAGTTTTTTTCAACTCGTCCCATTTCTCTTATCGCTTTTGCAAGACTATTCTGCCTAGAATAAGAACCAATCTTCCCCATAATAAGAGACGCAGACGCTGTTCCTTCCCGAACGGAATGTGCTAACCTTAACACATCATCGTAATTCTCTTGAATGACTTTTTTATGAATCCTTCCGCGTAACAATTTCTCCATATCAGGATATTGTTCAGGCTTTTCAAATGTGTAGAGTTTCGAGTCCAAAATATCTCTTAATCTTGGGGCAAAGCGATACCCTAGCAAATGAGTAAGACCGAATACTTGATCTGTATATCCAGCTGTATCAGTATAATGCTCTTCAATATGTAAATCTGTTTCGTGATGTAGTAAACCATCAATGACATGAACGGCATCCCTAGCATTCGTATTAATCACTTTTGTATAAAAGCTAGAGAATTGATCACTCACAAAGCGATAAATGGTAGCACCTTTACCTGCTCCTCCATATTATTGTATTATCTTACTTTGAAAAAATAATTATTATTAACAGTATTTATGAAGATATTCTGTGTAATGCTGCATTTCGCTACAACTGCTACTGTTACCTGCCATACAACCTGCAATAGAGATAGGTAACAATTTACTATACAAGGAACAAAATTGACCTGCTCCTCCATTAGATAGCGACGTTTCCATTTCTTCATCTGCTAGTTTACGCAATAAATTAGTCATTACTTTCTCCTCCATTTAGTGATTTAACTATCTTTATTATTCAGAGCTAAAACTCAAAGAGAAAGCCCTTACATTGTTTGTAACATTATTCACTTTAATATGTTAATTATTTTTTGTTGTCTTGTTAGTTAAAGGGGTACTTAGTACAAAAAATAACCGTAGATAGTAGCACGAACACTGTTCTTGTTATAATTAATTTTTTTCAGAACGTCTATAATCCTCTTTTAAAAAATATATGTAAATATAATAAAAAACGAATGATTAATAGAAATATTCTACGCCACTCGTTTTTTATCGGACTTCTTTTTACTGTACTTTTATTTTCTTTATGAGTTATTAGAAAAATAATTGTCTATATAAGTCTTTATTTTTTCAAAATCCTTTTCCATAAATAAGATTGCTGGTACTTCAATTATTGGAAGATTATTTTCATTATCAAAAGGTGGACACGGTTTGGGAACTACCAAATAGTCAACTGAGTTTTTATCCCTAATATAATTAATTGAAACATCATAATACTTGGAAAAATATTCCTTCAAATCATCCTGATTCCTTAAAAATGGTAGAGAAAATATTGAACCATAATTTATACCAGCGTCGACAATTAATACAAAGCATATTTTTTTCATGATACACCCTCCTCGTATAATAAGTTTTAAGTTAATAACTGTTCCTTGAAAATTAAATAGTTTTTATCTTCAAGAGCTACATCAAAAAAATGATGTATGGGTAAAATTTAGTCTTGGATACTGGGGGATTTCCCTAGATAATGGAAGTATGGAAATGGATCCATCGGGAATATGCTTACTCCTCCTGTAGTTCGACCACGTTAAAAGACTGTGACCCAGACCAAAATGCACTGCATACGCACAAGCTGTATCGGTTTCCTTCACTTACCTCTCATAGTGGTGGGAGATTAACTGCTCATAAACACCCGATTGGTGAAGGCTAATAATCAGTGGGGGATGAACAAAACCCCCACTAATTAAAGTTTCACTTTATACTGCTTCTATTTCAAACTGCACTGTAATACCACTTGGATCTACTACAGTAAATCTATTTGTAGTTTCATTTATTTCATGTTGTTTTTCTATTAATCTTTCTTTCACTTCATCTAACGCTTCTTTATGCGGTAGTACTATCGTATACACTTTTAGTCCCGTTGCATGTGCTGGTGGATGTGGATTATTTACCCCGTTCCACGTATTTGCACCAATATGGTGATGATAGCCTCCTGCCGAAATGAATAAGCAATCATCTTCACGCTGTTGTACTTCAAAACCTACTGTATCTACATAAAACTCATGTGACTTCTCCACATCAGCTATACGTAAATGTACGTGTCCAACCACCGTTTCGGCTGGTAAGCCATCAAACTCATAATCAACGAGCACTGCTAGTTCTTTTAAATCAAGTGGCGTACTTCCTCCTGGCCCTTCTCCCCACTGATCACGCGGACGGTCTGCATATATTTCGATACCATTACCCTCTAAGTCTTGTAAATAAAATGCCTCACTATACGTATGATCACTTGCGCTATTAAACCTTGAAATTGGTAAAATTTCATTTGAATATGTATAACGCCCTTCTTGCTCAGCCGGACTATCAATTACCTTTTTATTGCGAATAACACCAAATAGTGCCGAAGCAAAAGCTTCACGAGTCGGAACTAAAAAGGCAACGTGATATATACCCGTCGTACGCGGTTCTTGTAGCGCTGCATCTTCCAACTGCTCAAGAACAATTAACGTATTCTTACCACCCTTTCCAGCTAAGTGTGCTTTGTTCTCCTCTTGTTTAATTACTTCTAATCCTACTACATTTTCATAGAAGGCAATTTGACGCTCTAGATCTTTTACTTTAAATGCAACATGACCAATACGTGTTTTCGGATGAATTTGTACCATGAATAACTTCCTCTCCAGTTCCCTTTAGTTTTTTATGTAAGTTGATAGGCAATAGGCCCATTCAACGAATACACCTTAATTTTATTTTTTTGTAGCATCAACTTTTAGCCATTTTTTCGATATGTCACTTAATGTTCCATCTTGCTCTAATTCTTTTAACGCCTTGTTTATATCTTCTAACTTTTCACTCTTTTTTGCAAATGGAAATGCAATCTCTCCCCATTCAAGTGGGCCAAATCCAACTTTGACATTATCTAGTTTCGCCTTTGTTATTGTTGTTTCCACTTGAACTTTATCATTATAATAAGCATCGACGCGTCCAAACCCTACTTCGTTCAATTCCGCCGTTGGGTCCTCTGAGTACGTTTTAATCGTAAAAGCATTATTTTTATTTAAAGCTTTTAACTCTTGCTCTCCTGCTGTACCAAGTCCAACACCTACAGTCTTTCCTTTTAGATCCTCTAGCGATTTAATTGTATTATTATTTTTCTTCACCGCAAAAACAGAACCTGAATACACATACGGTATCGAAAAGTCATATTTCTTTTTTCTTTCCGGAGAAACGGATAATTCATTTGCAATCGTATCAATACGGCCTGAATCTAATAAACCGAATAATCCTTCAAAATCAGAAACATTCCATTCTACTTTATATCCAGCTTTTTTAGCAGCCGCTTCAATAATTTCAGCATCAAAACCTTTTACTTTCTCACCTTCTTTAAATATAAATGGGCTACGGCCTGCAGAAGTCCCAACTTTCACTACTTTTTCATCTGCCTTTTTACTTGCTGCATTAGAACCACATGCAGACAAAGCTCCAACTGATAGTGTTAATGCTAATGTTAGTAATAATGACGATTTTCTCATAACTCTTCCTCCTAAATAACGAAATGATTTCCTTCTTCAGATGCATTTAATTGCCGTAAAAACTTTTTCGTACGTTCATTTTGTGGGTTTCGAAAAATCTCTTCTGGCGTTCCCTGCTCTACGATAATTCCATCAGCCATAAAAATAACGCGATCAGCCACCTCTTTTGCAAAATTCATTTCATGTGTAACAATAACCATCGTTATATGTTGTCTTGCCAAGTCTTTAATAACTTGTAATACCTCATTAACTAATTCTGGATCAAGTGCTGAAGTCGGTTCATCAAACAATAATACAGCTGGATTTAAAGCCATTGCCCTAGCAATCCCTACCCTTTGCTGTTGTCCACCTGATAACATTGCCGGATAAAAATCTTCTTTATCAGCTAAGCCTACTTGTTTTAATATTTCTCTCGCTATTCCATTTGCCTCTTCTTCACTTTTTTTCTGTACAACCTTTAATGCTGTTGTAATATTTTGCAATGCTGTTTTATTTTTAAATAAATTATAGTTTTGAAAAACCATAGCTGTTTTTTGACGTAATTTTATGATTTCTTTTTGATAAAGTTTCCTCGTATGAATCTCTAAATCTTCAATTCTAATACTACCATCATCCGGTTGTTCTAATAAATTTAAACATCGTAGTAATGTCGATTTCCCTGAACCAGAAGGTCCAATAATTACTACCACTTCCCCTTTTTTGACAGTAAGTGAGATTCCTTTCAGCACTTCATTATGTTTGTAAGATTTATACAAATTTTTTAACTCAATCACATATATCACCTCACTTCTCTTATAAATACGGTGCATCAAGTTTCTTCTCCAACCTTTTCTGTCCCCAGCTGATTACGATTGTAATAATCCAATACACAATCGCTACCGCTAAATAGCTTTCCATATAACGATACGATTGTGCCGCCAGCATTTTCGCTTGTGCCAATATTTCAGCCACTCCAAGTGCAAAAGATAACGAAGATTCTTTTAACAATCCAACAAAATTATTTCCAAGTGACGGCACTGCTACACGAATAGCCTGCGGAAAGATAATTTGTCGCATCGCTTGTGCTTTTGTCATTCCAACTGATAAACAAGCATCCATTTGCCCTGATTCCACAGCATTCAATGAACCTCGAATGATCTCTGACAAATAAGCAGCATTATTTAAACTGAGACCAATTAAAGTTGCTTGCATAGCTGTAAGTACTGTAAAAGCCGGAGATATTTGTGGCAATCCGAAATACAACACAAACAATTGAACCAATAACGGTGTTCCTCTAAAGAAAGAGATATACACCCTTGCAATTGGATATAAAAATTTCGTTTTGTTTTTTGTTATGATTGCCAAGCCAATCCCTATAAAGAAAGAAATAATCATGGAAACAACAGTAATCCCTAAAGTTATGTATACATACTTAAATAATTGCGGAAAACTTTCTAAAAAATACGTTACATCAAATTTCATTTTCTCCCCCCTCTCTAAACAAAAAAACTCTTCTTACACATATAAGAAGAGTTGAATGTTAATCCATTTCCCCCCATCTTCCAAACGCCTCACACGTTTGCTGGAATTAGCACAGTACTTTTGTAGCCTGTTGCTGAGATTTCATCGGGCCAGTCCCTCCATCTCTCTTGATAAGAAAACTAATAAATTTTTCCATTTATTAAGTTGTTATTATGAAGAATACAGCCATTTTAAAACAATGTCAATAGGAAAACTAAGAATTAAACTCAACCCTTTTTCGAACATACTAGTAATACATCAATTTACTATTCTTAATAAACTGTACAGAAAAGCCATCTCCTCTGAAATTCAGAAGAGATGGCTTCAATTATAGAAACTATAAATATTTTACTTTATTATCCTTTAACTACATATTTATTTCATCTTATGTACTTCAGCAACTAACTTTCCGCCTTGAATGCCCATATAAAGCTTAACAGGAGCATCATTCGTATTTTCAAATACTAAGTCTAAATATGGATAAGCAATTGTAGCATCTCTTCCCTGCGGGACATAACCTACTGTTTTAGAATGTGTAGTTCTATCTACCATTTTCAAACCAGCTTGATCTGCTGCATTGTATAGCGTTGATGATGTTTGACAAACGCCACCACCATAACCATCTACTAATTTACCATCCACAATTTCTTTTCCTAGTTGATACCCTTTATCTGGTGTTGTATCACCGATTAATGCATTGAAAGAGAAACGGTCTCCCTTCGCTAAAACAACCCCATTTATGCTCGCGGCAGACAAACGAATATTTTCAACTCTACCACCTGCTGAGCCACCTAAATTCGTTTCATATCTACCAATTACAGTACCACTTCCTTGAGCATCACTAAGTGTTGCAACCGGTTTTTTCTCCACAATTGGTAACTGATAAGAAGAATCCCACATACCCACATTTAATAATTTAGCCACTAATTCTTTTTCCATTAACTCATAAGCAGGCTTTCCTTCTTGCCACGTTCCATCAGGTGCCAAACGGGAAGGTACCATCTTTTTATCGACACTTTTACCAACTTCACTAGCAACCTTCGTTACCGCTGCTTTGAATTTCGCTTCATCTTCAAAATAACCTAAGCTCGATAAATCTAATTTTTTCACCTCAGTACCAGTACGCCCATCCACTAAGCTAATTGAATCCTGTACATCAGCCTTAGCCTCTACAACGTTCCCACCAAAATCACTTACTAATGCCACATCACTTACTTTTGTTCCACAACCACTTACTACAGCTACGCATAGCACCCCTACTAATATACCCTTTATTTTTCGGAACAATATACTCTCTCCTTTTCCCCAACATTATTTCTTATGTATTATTTCATTTTTATGTATCTTTTGTTACAATCATTTTACAATATATTTAGAAAATGTTACAAGTTGTTTTTTACTCTATTAAAATTACTCTTTTCTTTTGTAAATGTCTATACATATTTATATAAATTTTCGAGTTTGATAAGATTGTAACTTTTATGCAACCTATCCCCATCCAGTATATACCATTTAACAGATAAAATACAAATGTAAAACTCTTTCATTTCGCCTCTTTATTCACCTGCATGCTTTAGAAACCGTAATACCGATTTTTCATATGTGATCATTATTAAACAACTTAAACCGAGCTTTTATAGGTAAAAACAATCATTCGCTTCAGTGTATATAGGTATTTGCCGTGCCACTACTCCGCTTTTGCACATACATTATGGTGAATTTAACCTATTATAAAGAAATGGAGGATTTTTTTATGTATCCCTACAACCCTTATGATTCATATAACCAATATGGTTACCAACCTCAGTATGATTTACAGGCACAATACCAACAATATATAGATCAAACAGAGCAAATTAATCCATATGATCCAAATCGACAATTTCAACTTCCAATCTCTTTTCCTGGTGCTGGAAACCGTCAATTAGAAAGACGAGTAAATGAGCTCGAGCAAAGAGTACGTCAACTAGAAAACACAGTTGAGCGTCATACACGTAGATTAAATCGCTTAAATCAGCGTTTACGTACAGTAGAAAACAGGCTAAACATTCCATTTTCAGCATTAGAAGACGGATTTTAATTTCGAAAATAACAAATATATAAGGAAGGGACTCCCCCTTCCTTATATAAATTGACGAAAGTTTTTTCCATCTCTATACTGATAAGAGTTAATGAAATGAAACAAGGTGATAAATATGGATTTTGAAATAAATTTTCTTTCCTTTTATGTAGTACAAGTAGAAGGAAAAGGTGAAGCAGTTGATAAGCGCTATAAACATTTTCAAACATTAGACGCTGAAGAGTATGAAGATAGCTCTTTAAAAGAATTTTTGAATGGTGAATTATTAAAAATTTCAAAGCGAAAAGTAGAACGTCACGCAAAAACAGAACAAGCCCCAACGAAGATTGGTCGCTTTATTGTAGAAGAAGGGCATGAACTCGATTCAAACCCTCATTACAACTTATTTAATCGTATTCGCTTTGCAGAAACAAAAGAAAACTTCAAAGATATGAGCGAACCTCTCGTTTATACATACCTTGACACAAGCGCTGTACGTGGTGGTGTGTTTTTAATCGCTCAAGCAAAACTACGCAAATACTTTGATGATCCATTCGTATTCGTAATGAAATGTGACTTCGAACCAAAGGTTGCTTCCATTTCTGATGAATCAACACTTATTCGTAACGTTGAAATGGCCATCACAACAAAGAATATGAAATCTATTCAGTACCCCTACATGCCTGAAGAAGGTATGGTGGAGCCTGGCGAACTAAAAATACACCAAGCATCACACGCCCGCTACTTTGAAGACTTCTTAAAATTCGTCGAATACGAACGCTCTATGCCTGAAATTATGAAAACACAAGTAATGGACATGGTATACGACCAAATTGAAGATGTATTTGAAGAAGGTACTGAAGAACGCGAACAATTCGACCAAGCGATGGAAGTATGGGCTGCCAGTCCGAAACGCGAAATTATGGAACAATTTTCAACCGAAGAAGTAATGGAAGCTACTGCTCAAATCGTCGAGCACGCCCCTGAAGTGGAATTAAAGCTAAAAGCAGATCATATCTCTGTGAAGGCTTTGCTTGCTGATTTCGGAGACCTAATACATATTGCAAAGGTAAACGACCGATATGTATTAATGATTGAGGCTGATACACTTACGTTTGAGAAAGGCTTCTCTCCAATTGAGTTTTTGAAGCCGGATGAATTACAAGACGTAATTGAGCGGATTGAGAATAAGCAACAATATAGCTATGGATCAGGAGAAATTGAATAGAATAATGTAAAGAAGACAATGACGGGTTAAATTCCATCATTGTCTTTTTATTATCGAAAACATTTCGTATCAAGAGCATGCGCTGTAACGTGTCCGTCTTGTATATCTGTTAATGTTATATTGTATGATCCGGCATTTTTTTCAAATGAAGCACATCTCTCAATGAATACGAGTCTTTTAAACCACTGTCATGCATAATAAACACTTCATCTCAAAAACTGCTAATTTTTAATGATTGTACGGCATTCCGCAAGAACAACGATGCGAACCGAATAATAAGTTATAGGAAGCAGGAAATTCTTGATTTACACGTTGTACTTCTCGTGCAAATTCTTCTTCGTCTTTTGGTACTCGAATGAGCGCATCTGCTTTTTCTTGTGTATCTATATTGGCTCCAGGCGGCACAAACCTGTTCGTCGCAACACGCACACCGTTTGTTACTACTGCATTATATGAAATAAACGTTCCTTCTCCAATAATCGCATTATACACAATTGATTTAAAACCGACGAACACCTTATTCCCTATATAACAAGGACCGTGAATGAGAGCGCCATGCGCAACACTTACTTTTTTTCCAATATAGATGGAATACTTTTTATCATCAACAGAAACAAATTTATTCAATAAACCATGTAAGATAACTCCGTCTTGCAGATTTGTGTTTGAACTAATATAGAATGGAGTTCCTTCATCCGCACGAACGCTTACATTAGGAGCTACATATACATTATCTTTAATTCTCACATCTCCTATTACACTAGAAAACGGACTTATAAAAGCTGTTTTATCAATTTAGGGATAACGTTTAACCCGATTAAATGAGGTGATGGGATTGGGGCTGATGAAGGGAGCAAACGAATGATTATGGCTCCTACAATTTCTTTTCGTCAAGAAAACATCTCCTTTAAAATCATATATACAGTATTTTATGTACGCCCTGCTATTTTGGAGACAAGTAGTTAAAAGTATTGAGAAAGGATTCTCTTATATTGAGCTTCTGAGGCAAGATGAATTACAAGATGTGATTAAGCGAATTGAGAATAAACAGCAGTATTCTTATGATCCGAATGGGATTGAATAAATGCTTCCATATACCTATTTTTACTGAGCTCTATTAATAAGCGCTCTTTTATTTGGTACATA
Organism: Bacillus sp. 05T21; assembly: GCF_056396785.1. Taxonomy (NCBI): domain Bacteria; kingdom Bacillati; phylum Bacillota; class Bacilli; order Caryophanales; family Bacillaceae; genus Bacillus; species Bacillus sp. 05T21. The sequence goes on from NZ_JBFTMD010000006.1 coordinate 102,372, forward strand.
GTTGACATTTATATTAAAAACCGATTCTACTAAGAATCGGTTTTTCTTCTTTATAACAAATATGCTTATTTTTAAAAAATATTTTTGCTCCAAGATGACATTTCTTGTAGAATCAAGCAGATTCCTTCCTTGTTGTACAAGCGTATTTCCATGAGAGACATCTACTTCAATATTTCTAGTTGAGCAAGTCCTTCTATAAGTTTTTGGTGTTTTTCCTTTTAGTCATTATGTATGTTGTTAAAATGAAAATTTTACTTTACTACCTCAAATTTATTGTACTCGTAAAAAGATAATTGAAAACGATATTCCGGATGCTCTCTCACCCAATCGTAGGCTTCTTCTAAAATATCCATTTTATTTTGCACGTCATTAAGTTCACTACATTCGTTCCTTTTCTGTTTACATAGAGGACAGAACCCACCCACTATCTCGGCATTCATCGCACGAATCGTTTTACTTTCTAAGTCAACTACTAGACGAAGAATAAGAGAATGCTCCGCTTTTGTAGTCACCATCATTTCAGCAATTCCATCCTCATTCCAAAAGATACCATTTAATTCCATCTGTACGGTGACATCTTTGATTTCCAAGTCTATCACTATCACACCTCCCTTGTATAAGACTCTTACCTTACTCTTCGATTTTAATCTTTAATACACCACGAGTTAAAGATATATTAAGCTTTTTCCAATTCTTCTTCTTTGCTATGAAAGGAAGTGTAATTAGTGAAAATAGTGTGGTAAATATTATCAAAAAAACTAAAATGGTTAAAATGTTAAAGATTGCTTCCATTAAACTACACTCTTTTCTATGTATATCCGTACTAAAAACAACAAAATATTCCATTAACAATACAGGACAAGCCGTGAATTTTCCAACTAAACTTCAGCAACTTAATCCTAAAGTCTAGTTATACATATGAATAAAATAAATTTTATTACTAACTTTCTTCTACTACTTTCTCCATCTCAGCCAAATACCTAAGCTGCCGCTCCGCTTTTCTCACCGCAGTAGGAAAGTGTTTTTTCAGAAGTTCTACTGCTGATTCACTTATATAATATCTTTCCGTTATACTTTCCCACGTGTCACTACTTTCAAATGCACTCCATACAAAAGGACGCTCTGTATTTTTTCTCAGTTCTTTAAACACCCATTTCCGCATCCTTTTTTTCGCTTTTTCTGTTAGTTTTCCGTTCTTTACAAGTTCAAGCTCACCATGTCTCTTGTATCGCTTGTTAATATCTCTCTCGCCATATACTTTCAGAAAGATATTTGCTGTATTCTCAGCATCTGCTAAAGCCCGGTGCTGCTTCCCTTCCCATCTTAAGCCGAGCTGATCCACTGCAAATTGTAAACTTGGTGTATGCTCAAATAATTCTTCATACGCCTGAAAAACAAATTTTTGCACATCAAATCTGCTCTCTTTTTCCATACATGGGCATTCTACACCGTATAATGTACAATCTTGAGATAGAAAACGGTAATCTTCTTTTCCCCATGAAACAAATATTGAATCTTCTCCGATGAACTGAATAAATTTCTCTATAATTTGAGGGAAATTCCCTACACCTATTAAATCTTTCTTTGTAATTCCAGTTAATTTTGTTGTATGACGAGTTAATGGGGCACTTGGTTTTACTAACTCTGAAAATTCTCCAATAACCTTCATTGTACTCACATCTATTTTTACAGCTCCAATATCAACTATTTCTGACGGATCTTCTGATTTATACGGCCTAAAATTCCTTTCAATATCAAACACAATGAAGTGTGTAGCGTTTTTCAATTTATTTACCTCTTTCTAAATTCCTTTTCACACACATACTTTATTTTCAGTATTTATTTATTAATGCACTTTATGCATGAAAAACTTCACATAAAAATCAAAAATTCAGTCTTATTATTACATGTACATAGGAGGATATTCAATAAAAACGCAAAAAAAAAAGAAGGGCAAGCCCTTCTTTTTTCATAATTACTTCTTGTTTACGTTTGTAGCTTGAGGTCCACGGTTACCTTGTTCTACTTCGAAAGTAACTTCTTGACCTTCTTCTAAAGATTTGAAGCCGTCGCCTTGGATAGCTGAGAAATGAACGAATACGTCTTCTCCGCCTTCAACCTCGATGAAACCGAAACCTTTTTCTGCGTTAAACCATTTTACTTTACCGTTTTGCATTTAAAAAATCCTCCTACAATGTACCTATATGTACATATTCATTTTCAACCACTTTACAATAATACATCATATATTAAAAAACTGCAACCCCAGAGGAGATTTAACATTGCTATCCTCCTCGGAAGTTACAGCTCATTTAAATCTCTATATTATTAAAAGTAAAATGGTTTAAAGTAACTATATCATACCAATATAATAAAAGTAAAGTTTTTTTAAAGTTATACAGCTTTTTTTTTCCACTGCATCGCTTTTAATTCACCTGATCCAGCTACAACATAGCCTTCTTTTTCATTAACAATGCGCCAACCATGCCCTTTAACCGAATCACATACTGTAACAATTCCTTCTTCAAGAAGCACACGGCAAACAGTGCTAATTCCCGCCTTATTTTGCGTTGACGTTGTATATAATACATGTTGATCCACACTTAAATCTAAATAACTACTCGCTTTTTGTTCACTTTGACATGTATGCCAACCTATTTTATCACTTTCGATACTCTCATCTATTCTGCAAAAAGAAATATTTCCGCTAATTCCCTTGCACGATCCACTTGCCGCTACTAAATAGGAATTATGTATAGTCAACGCAGAAATCATCTGATTCATCGCTATTTTAATCCTTTTTAATTTACGTGTCTCTAAATCAAAAAGCCAAACACCACCATATTTAGTATGTATTTTCGTACCGATAAATAAGTAATGTTTATATAAAAATAATGATCGAATAGATGGTGCCTCACTACCGTAATTAAGAAATGGCTGAATAGTCTCCCATGTGGAACCAAAATTATTAGAATGATACAGTGTTTTATCTCCATGAGCAATTACTGTTCCATTCTCATTACTACATACATTCCAGCTCGTTGCTTTCGTTGGAAAGCGCTGGATCGTCCACGTTTCTCCACCATTCATACTACGAACAAAAACTCCTTCGTCCCCTACTCCGTAAACTACGTTACCTTCACTATGTAAATCTCGAATTCGTTTTTGGAAACCAGTTAAAGCCTGTTTCCATTCTCCATCTTTTTCAATGAATAAACCATTATATGTAGTAGCTAACAAAAGCTTTCCATCTCTTAACTTTGTAATAGCAGTTGCACTTAACATTGTTTCCACGTTGACACTCCCGTTCCTAGAACTTCTCGGCAAAAGCAATTGCAAAATCACTGCATTTTTCAACGTCTTCTTTATCTTCTGGAGCTAATTCAATTTTCAATCCTTCTTGTACAAGTTCTGCCCCGCATTTTACAAGACGTTCTTCAAATATCGTTACCGCTTCACAAAACAGCTCATACGCCGTATCACCTGATCCAAAAACAGCCACTTTTTTACCCGTTAAATCTATATTTTCTAACTCATCATGGAAATCTTCCGCTTCAAATGGTAATTCACCATCACCCCACGTATAAGATCCTAAAATGATTCCATCATAAGCTAATAATTCTTCAGCATCCATACCTTCCATCTCTTGCAATACTACTTCGTGATCAAAGGCATCTAAACTTACTTTAATTAAGTCAGCAATACTCTCTGTATTCCCTGACATACTTGCATACGCTATTAAAATTTTCGCCACTTTGGCATCCCCCTCTTACAATAATTGATTCTCATTCTCATTATATTAATAATGAGAATCAATTTCAATTATTATTTTCATTCAATTTATATCCTTTTCATTTATGTTAAAAGAAATGGTACATCTGACTATTCCCTTTTCATTTTGAGTATTAACATTCATATTCATCTATTGCCAAATCTAGTTTCTCAACTTATTGTATATACATCCTTTCACATTTAATATGTTGCATATATAATGCGAAAGGCCATTTACACATTTCATTATTTTTAGGTAACAAACAATTTCGATCTTACAAAAAGAGGAGTCTTTCTAATGAAAAAATTTTTTATTAGACTTTTAAAAATATCATCCCTTTTGACAGCACTATTATTAACAGTGGGTGCCATTATTCTATTTGGCACTTCATACGGCCATAATTTACGTGTCATCGCAGCGGAAAGTATTTTAACGTCTCAACATCCGCAATACGCAAAAATTACATTACTGTCTGATAACGAGTTAAATGATATTTCTCAATCCATTACAAATCCAAAATGGAAAAATAGCGATTTTGCCAATACTAAACTTTCAAAACAAGAATTAGAGCGAAAGAAAAATGCACCATTAAACGTTTCGATTGAAACGATAAAGAAAAAATACAATGATCATTTTTTTGAAGGTAAATTAATGACTATTAGTAATCCATTAAATGTAAAGCTCGTTACACAACAAGGTTCAGAAGGGAAAGACGTTGGAGAAAAAATATATGTCATGGCAAAACGAAACCATGCACTTGCTGCTGTAAATGCTAGTGGGTTCTGGGATGAAACGGGGCATGGTGGTGGTAAAACAGGCATCGGTATTGTTATTGAAAACGGGAAAGTTATCAACACACCGCAAGACATTAATACCCCTACTCTCGTCAGTGGACTTACAAAATACGGACAAATGGTTTCAGGAGAGTTTTCTGCTAATCAACTGTTAAATAAGAATGTCATTTCCGCTGCTGGCTTTATGCCTCAACTAATTGTAAATGGCGAAAAAATGATTACAAATGATGGCGGATGGGGCTATGGTCCCCGAAGTATTATGGCTCAGAAAAAAGATGGATCAATTATGTTTTTCATCATTGATGGAAGACAACCTCATAGTATCGGAGCTTCTTTAAGAGACTGCCAAGATATTCTTTATGAAAAAGGGGCCATAAATGCAATGGCAATGGACGGGGGCTCGTCAGCAACATTGTACGCAATGGGAGACATTTTAAACATCCCTTCAACCTTATCTCATAAATCACGCTATTTACCAAACGCCTGGGTTGTTACCTCGAACCCTAAGCAACAAGTTCATGTAACGATAGATGGCAGCCCAGCAGGCTCTCAAAAGATTTCCGAAATGACAGGATCTACTGCTGTAGCAATAAATAAATAAAAAAGAACAGATGACTATACAATCATCTGTTCTTTTTTATTACTTTTTAAAAATACCAAATGGTTTTCCAACTGGTAATACAACTTTTCCGAAGTGTGTATTTAACACGGCTGCTGCTGAACCATAGAAAGATAATAATGAAATACATAGTTCAGAATACGCTGCTAAATTATGCATTGCGTGCGGCATAACACCTAAAGTACTTAATGAAAGACCGATAAATAAGAAATCAATAAGGACGAAAATCATAAATAATACTTTATGTGTTTCCATTGCACCAATTGTCATAAAGATCGTGAAAATCAAGTATCCGATAAAGGCTACACCAAGCTGTTTTGAATCTGCAGTTTGGGCTAATTTTTCGCCAAATACTCCGAGTTGAATTAACCAAGTCATTCCAACACCTAACCAAAATAGGCCGTACGCACCAAATGCTGTTGTACCGAACGTATTGTTATGCTTTGCATCGTGAATGCATGCAAAGATTTGTGCAAATCCTCCTAAAAAGATTGCCCATGGTAATACAAGTGAAACGCCATCTGTTAAGCCTAACTTTTGAGATGATGCTACAAGTGTTACCATCGCTAATCCAAATAGACCAATTCCAGATGGATCTGCTGTTGTCATTTTCACATGATGTGTAGTAGTTTGATTGCTCATATAAACCTCCTGATTATARACATACTCGAATACAATACTTAAATCAGAAGGCTATGTCAATGGTTTTTTTTGTATGTTGTCAGACCTTATATTCCATAATAATCAAATACACATTTGGCCACATCATAAGGTTTTACATTTAAATTTGGCAACTCATTTACCGGCATCCATAAAGGAATATAACTCCCTCTATCTTTCAGCTCGAACTCCTCGCCTTTACCACTTCCGAAAACTCCACCTATAATATGGGCATTATAATAATACTCCGTACCTTTATACTCCACCTTTGCAATCAGATTCTTCACTTGTATATGTATCCCTAATTCTTCATAGACCTCTCGCTTCGTTGCTTCTTCAGGTGTTTCTCCTTCTTCAATTCCCCCACCTGGAAAAACAAAATACATTTCACCTTCTCGAACACGTTTTATAAGAGCGATTTTACCACCTTGTATAATTATAGCTGCACCGCGATTTCTTCTCACTTTATTACCTCAACACCAATCGCAACTGTTCCCCATTCTTTTTCTTGTTCTTTCGTATATATTCCGTATGTACTTTCTAACATTTCTTTTATACTAAGTTCTTCACAATCAAATAATTTTTTATCAATTTGTTCGTACATTGCTTTAAAGCTTTCGTATCGTTTTATCTCCGTTACTTTTACAGCCATCGTTTCTGCTGTCGTAAGGTTCGTAAATACAATTTCATCGTCTTGTTTTATAAGTTGACGTTTTTTATCGTATAAGCGTACTTCATATACTTTTTTTCCTAATTGAATCGACTGAAAAGGTTTATTATATAATCCCATTTCGTATCTCATACATTTCACTCCCTTTTATTCATCTTGCCTACTAACATTTTTGCACATTACTATTTCATACAACATAGTTCGCCTTACTTCACCTTGCATATAATGTTCCATATCCATTACTTTCTTTAGAGAGGATGCTAAAATTGGTATGTTATATTTAAATCAAAAACCTGAATATAATAAATATGATATCGGTGATTATACTTACAGTAAAGTAGGCCCTATTATTTTTTCTTGGAATGATGAAACAAAATTAAAAATAGGTAAGTTTTGTTCATTAGGAGAAGAAGTCGTTTTCGTACTTGGCGGTGAACATCGTGCTGATTGGATAACAACTTATCCATTTAATGTCCTCTTCGAAGAAGGAGCACACATTACTGGTCATCCTTCTTCAAAAGGTGATATCGTAGTCGGCAATGATGTATGGATTGGTTATCAATCCTGCATTTTATCTGGTGTTACAATTGGTAACGGGGCCATTATCGGGGCCAAGAGTGTTGTTACAAAAGACGTACCTCCATATGCAATCGTCGCTGGTAATCCTGCCAAACTAGTTCGATATCGTTTCCCGCAAGAAATCATTGAAAAACTAGAGAATCTTGCATGGTGGGACTGGGACATTTCCGTTATAAAAGGAGCTATTCCATTTCTACTCTCCAACAAAGTCAACGAATTTTTCACTTCTCCCGAAGAAGAAGCTACTTGATCTAAACAAAAAGAGCATCCTATTCTTTCAGGATGCTCTTTTTGTGTTTATTTTTTATTTATTCGCAACTGATTACACGGGGAACAGTGAAATGGAATTTTGTCTAAACAATTAAAGTTTGTTTCACAAATTTGTTCTATCGTTGGAACAAATGGAATGACAACTATGTTACTATCTATTATTTGTGTAACAGGTGGCAATACTGTGCCTACTTGATGTTCGAAGCGAATACTCGCTTGATTAATATAATTTCCTGAACCGCTTGGTGCACTCTGAACTGTTACTTGGAACGAAACTGTCCGTGCTTCACCTGGATTTAAACTTCCTATAAGAAACCCTAATACTGGGCTTACATTTGGCACTGGCGTATTATCAACAGTTACACTTCCAGGAACAAATCGAAAACTACTATCTAACATATCTTGAAAACGAATATTTTGTATCGCTGTATCCCCCGTATTCGTAATAACTGTCGTAAACGTAATAACATCGCCTATCGTTGCTGATTGAAGATCTGCCGTTTTTACGACTGTTGTTGAAACATTTTGAGGAATAAACGGGATAACAACTGTATTACTATCGCCTTCAACTACTACTGGCGGCTCATTAGGATTTACAGTTGCAAGCCCATTCGCTGTAGCTGTATTTGTAACTAAATTATTTATTTGCCCTCCTGTTATTACAACTTGGAAATTAATAATCGCTGCATCATTTGGCTGAAAATTACCTAAAGGGATACCAGTATTCGGATTGGCAAATGGAAAAGGTACATCATTTACTGTTACCGTGCCATTTATAAATAACGTATTTGGGTCAATGATGTCTGTTAAAATAAGATTCGTCACAGGAACTGTACTATCATTTATAACAGCAATTCCGTAAGTGACAACATCTCCTACCATTGCTACTTCAAAATCCGCTCCTTTTGCAACAAATAAAATTGCAGTATTTACCGTTACAATAACTGTATTACTTGTGTCCATCACTGTAACTGGTGGCTCTCCTGGTACTAAAATATACTCTGCTAATGCCCCAGCAACGTTCACTACCGTACCACCATCAGGAAAACTTGTAATCGTAGCTTCATATGTTACAATCACCGTTTCACCGACTGGGATATCTGGTATCGTAAATCCAATCTGTGGATTTAACCCCGGCTGTGGTATTCCATTTATCGTTACACTATTTGGGACAAAATCAGCTTCCTGAGATAACACGTCTATAAATTGAACATTCATCGCATCAGCCGTACCAGTATTTAATATACGAACAGTATACGTTACCGTTTCTCCTACTCCAACAATTGGATGATCTACTTCTTTTAGCATATCTAAACTGCCTCTATTTACTGGAGTTACTGTCGTATTACTCGAACTCGTAATTGTAAACGGTGGTTCTCCTGGAATAAGTTCAAAACTACCCGTTACACTCGCCGAATTCATAATGCTATTAGAAGGCGGGATTGAGATTACAGTTACTTCAAACGTTATGAGTACACTATCTCCTACTGGGAGATCCGGTAATGAAAAGCCTACAAAAGGATCTAAACCTACTTGCGGAATCCCATTTATCTGTACACTCCCTGGAACGAATTCTAAACTAGGTGATGGAACGTCAATAAATTGCACATTTGTCGCTGTTACCGTTCCTGTATTTGTAACTTGCACACTATACGTTAACGTATCTCCTAATCGTGTCGCCTGTTTGTTGACAGTTTTTATAACATTGAATCGCCCTCTATTTACCCTTGTTATTGTCGTATTACTCGGCTCTGTTACTACAACTGGTGGTTCTCCTGGTACTAAAGTAAAACTTCCTGTTATATTTGCAACATTCGTTATCGTTCCTGAAGATGGAATATTTGTCACTGTCGCTTGGAACGTCACTATAGTCGTATTGCCAACAAGTATATCGCCAATTCCAAACCCAGTAATCGGATTTAAACCAGGTTGCGGAGTTCCATTTACCGTTACACTATTTGGGACAAATGACGCTCCTGCTGAAATCGTATCAATAAACTGAACATTGTTAGCTGTTACTGTTCCCGTATTCGTTATTTGCACTGTATACGTTAATACATCGCCAACGAGAGTCGCAGCCCTGTTCACCTGTTTTATAACATTAAATCGTCCTCTATTTACAGTTGTGAGTGTTGTATTGCTTGGTTGGTTTACTATAACTGGTGGTTCTCCTGGTACTAATATAAAGCTTCCAGTCACATTTGCCGTATTGGCAATCGTTCCGTTTGATGGCACACTGACGACGGTTACTTGGAAAGTTACTTCTACACTTTCACCTGGATTTATATCTGGAAGCGGGAATCCATTATTAGGATTGAATCCAGGTTGTAACACACCGTCTATCGTTACACTGTTCGGTATGAATGTTATAGAGGAAGGTAATACATCACTATATTGAACATTCGTCGCTGTCACTGTTCCCGTATTTTGAACTACTGTTGTATATGTGATTGTATCTCCTACTGCAACAACCGGCTGACTTACTGATTTTAAAACATTCAAACCAGATTCATTTATTTTCGTTAATGTCGTGTTACTTGTCGTTGTTTCAGTAATAGGCGGCTCTGTTCCACTTACAGCAAATGTAGCCGTAACATCCACAAAGTTAACTACTGTTCCACCTTGAGGTATGCTCGTTACCATCTCTTGGTATGTGACAAGTACAAAATCACCTACAGGTATATCTGGAACTGTAAAGCCTATGAACGGATCTAATCCAGGCTCTGGTATTCCGTTTATACTCACACTTCCTGGAACAAATGCTACACCACTCGTACTAGAATCAAGAAATTGAACATTTGTTGCCGGCACTGTTCCAAAGTTAAAAATTAATACATCGTAAGTTAATATTTCTCCAACCGTTGCTGCCTCTTTATCTACTAGTTTTAATGGAAAAATAGACGCTATATTAATCGTCGTAACGACTAAATTTGTTAATATCGTTTGCGTAATCGGTGGTTCCTGCGGATTTGGTTGTGAAGTAAATGTAACGTCAGCATCGTTTAATATGACTTCATTATCTGGAATCTCTGTAATCGTCACTTGGAATGTTACCGTAATACTTCCACCAGCATTTAATGACGGAGTAACTGTAAATCCTATTTCAGGATTTACACCAAGTTGCTGTATTCCACCTATCGTTACACTATTTGCGACAAATGTTGATCCTTCTGGAATGACATCTTGGAAGAGTACATCTGTAACAGGTATAATTCCTACATTCGTTATTAGAACGGTATACGTTAATACATCTCCAACAGCTCCAGCAGCAACATTTACAGTTTTTGTTGCTGTTACTTCACCAGGAGGAGGTAACGGTATTGTAACTACTGTCGTATTACTTGAATTTGTCGTTGTTACAGGCGGTTGTAAAGGATTTAATAAAAAAGTGGCTGTAGCAGATGCTGTGTTTAGTACTGCTCCACGTGTAGACGGTGCAACTACCGTAACTTGGAACGTTACTGTCAATGATGTTCCAGCTGCGATATTAGGGAGCGGGAAACCAGCATTTGGGTCAAAGCCAGGTTGAGGCGTTCCATTTATCGTTACACTATTTGCGACAAATGTTGTTTCTGTTGCAATCGGATCAATGAAAGAAACATTCGTCGCTAGTACTGTGCCATTATTTCGAATGACAACAGAATACGTGTAAGTCTCTCCAAGTGCTGCTTGTTGTACAGATGAAGATTTTTGTATATTTAACTGTGCCGTATTTACCTGTGTCACTACAAAATTACTATTCGTAACAGTCGTTATAGGAGGTCCTGCCGGATTTATAAGGAAGCTTGCAGTAACGTTCGATTGATTTCTTATATTCCCTCCACTTGGAACACTCGTCACTGTAACTTGAAACGTAATTGTAGCGGTTTGCCCGACTGGAATATTTGGTACTGGAAAACCTGTCATAGGATTCGCGCCTTGCTGAACAACTCCATTTATCGTTACACTATTCGCTACAAATGTAGCTCCAGTTGGGATTGGATCTTGAAAAATGATATTTGTTGCAGGAACAGTTCCTGTATTTTGAATAAGAATCGTATACGTTAACGTATCTCCTATACCTGCTTGTGGTGTATTTACACTCTTCATTACATTAAGTGATCCTACATTCACTCGCGTCACAACAATATTACTAATCGTTACAATTGTAATTGGTGGCTGGAGAGGACTTACTTGGAAATCAGCAGTGACATTCGCATTATTCGGAAGAACTCTATTTGATGGTACACTTGTAATTAACACTTGGAAAGTAACTGTTACCATCGTACCTACCGGAATATTAGCAAGCGGAAATCCAGTTGTCGGATCTAAACCAGGTTGAGATATCCCGTTGATTGTTACACTATTCGCAACAAACGTTGTTCCAGATGGAATCGGATCAAGGAATGATACATTTGTCGCTGCTACTGTTCCACTATTTTGTATACGAACTGTATACGTTAACGTATCTCCTACACCGGCTTCACTAGCACTTACGCTCTTCATTACATTTAGCCCTGAAGAATTCACAACTGTCATAACAGTATTACTTGGTACTGTTACAGTAATTGGTGGCTCTGTTGGATTTACAAGGAAATCTCCAGTTACATTCGCATTATTTACGACATTATTTCCTTGGGGAATTTCATCAATTAATACTTCAAACGAAACAATTACACTTGCGCCAGTAGGCAAATTATTTAGTGGGAATCCAAGTTCTGGATCTGCTCCTTCTTGTAAAACACCATTAACTAATACACTGTTTTCAATAAATAATGTCCCTTGCGGAATTGAATCTTGGAAAAATACATTTGTCGCTGGTACACTACCTGCATTTATGATTTCGATTGTATATACTAAAACATCCCCTACCGTTGCAACATCCGTATTGACTGCTTTCACAACTTCAAAATTCCCCGATTGTACAGTTGTGTTAACAATGTTACTAGGAACATTAATTGTTACTGGTGGTTCACTCGGATTCACTTGAAAACTTGCTGTTACATTTGCTTGATTTAAAATATCTTCATTTTCTGGATCCTGTACAATTAATACGTCAAATGTGACTACAACTGTCTGAGCCGCAGGAATATTTGGAAGAGAAAATCCTGGATTCGGATCCAATCCACTTTGCGGTACTCCATTAATTGTTACAGAATTTGCAACAAATGAAACAGCAGAAGGAATAGGGTCTTGGAAAAATACATTTGTTAGCGGAACGTTTCCTGTATTTTGAACGGAAATCGTATACGTTAAAGTATCCCCTACTGCTGCTTGCGTTGTATTCACTTCTTTTATTACATTTAAACCACCTGTATTAACTTGTGTTACAACGGTATTCGTTTGCCTATTAATCGTTACTGGCGGTTGATTCGGAATAACGACGAAATTAGCAGATACATTACCGCGATTCGCAATCGTGCCTCCTGATGGGGTAGATGTAACTCGTACTTGAAAAGTCACCGTTCTACTTCCACCTGGAGATATATTCGCTACCGTAAAACCAGTCGCTGGATTTGCCCCAGGTTGCGAAACTCCATCAACAGTTACACTATTTGGTATAAAAGTCGTTCCAATTGGGATTGGATCTTGAAAAATAACGTTCGTCGCCAGTACATTTCCTGTATTTTCAATTGTAACGGTATACGTAAGAACGTCGTTAACCGTCGCAAAAGCTTTATCCACTGTTTTTCTCGTTCTTATATCAGCTATATTTATTGTAGTAAATACTGTATTACTTGTCGCTTGGCCTGAAACTGGTTGTTGACCAGGAACCGGAATAAAGTTAAACGTTGCACTTGCACGGTTCGGAATTGGATTTACAAGAGGATTAGATGTCACTCGAACTTGAAAGCGTACTACAGTCGTTTGCGAAGCATTAATACTTCCAAGATTAATACTACTTGCGGGATTCGCTCCTGGTCGAGCTACTCCATTTACCGTAACACTATTTGTTACAAACATTGTTCCAGCAGGTATACTATCGACAAAAATAACATTATTTGCAGCGACATTCCCATTGTTCGTGACATTCACTGTGTACGTTAATATGTCATTAAGTGTTGCCGTCTGTAGATCTACAGATTTTTGCAAACTTAGATTTGCACGGTTTACCGTCGTCTGTACTGTATTTGAAGAAGCTGTACTTGTGATAGGAGGACTTCCGACGAAAGGACGGAATTGGTACGACACCATTGCATGGTTTGAAATAGGATTTGGGTTCGGAAACGATGTTATTCGAACTTGAAATGTAACAATTCTTTGCGTGTTATTTGGGATTGTACCTAAATTTATCCCACTCGCGGGATTCGCACTCGGTTGTGTTACTCCACCTACTGTTACACTACCAGCTATAAATGTTGTTCCGTTCGGAATACTATCTTGTAATACAACGTTTTCTGCACTTCCTGTTCCTGTATTCAGAACGGTAATCGTATAGGTGAGAATATCTCCTATTCCTGCAACTGTTTTATCAACTGATTTAACAGGATTTATAATCGGCCCCGTCGCATCAATTTGAACACCAAAACCAGCTGCCGCATAACCATCACCATTTGTAACGAAACGAACAGTTGCTGAAGTTTGATTATTAACTAATGACGATGAAGCATCTACGTTTGTAATATCCCACCCTTGTCTTCGAACGGCCAAAGCTATCCCTAACGGCTGATTCAAATCTCCAAACGTCCCGGTTGTATCTAATTCCCCAATATCATTACAAATTTGAGACTGAAAGAAATTATTTGCGGGATTTCTCGGTCCGAATAATGCAACTGTAGCGTTTGCATTCGGACCAAAGCGAAGTTGATCTCCAGAAATGTTAGAATCTCCTTCTTGAACAGTTACGAGCACTCTTCCTGTAACAGCTCCTGTAGCTGGAGTAGCAAACCCTGAAATAGTAGCATCAACTGGCGGGGATGAAGCATCGATAATTTCTTGGCCTGCATATACTGACAAATTCCGAAGTGGTAAACTTGCATTTTGATAAACAACCTCAAGTGTCCAACCAGCAGAACGACTGATTGTTGGATCAGCTGAAGTTCTTGCAGCTGGCACGGCACCTGTTGTATATGCGCCTGCCCCACCTGCACTTACAAGATTCGTTACATTAGCAGAGCGAGCATAATAAAACTGCTTTCCTACTGAACCTTGCTGCGCGGTAGCGGGATCTGGCGTAACAGCAAACGTCCCTGATGGTGTTGTAAATGTAATATCATCATTTAAAAACGGTAAAACATCTTCCGTATCAGTCCGGTAAGTACCAGCCCAAACTAATTCCGCATATAACACACTACTCCCCGCCGGAAGATTTAAAATTGCACTTGAAGAATTCAATTGCCATTCATCCGTTGTTCCTGCTGGGAATCCTGGTACTTGTAGCGCTGTATTTACCGTTGTAAATACAGCAAGTGTACCAAAAATATTACCTGGCGCAGGCGATGTAGGGCTAAGCCCTAACGTATTCCCAGTGAACGTGACTGCACCAGGTACTGTCGTTGTAAAGCGATTCATAAAAGGCACATAATCATCTCATTTCATTTATAGTAAAAAGTGCTCTATACTATAAAATGTAGACAAACTATGCAACGTACGTTGTCCAACAAAATTCCACATATATGGAGAGGAGTTTATTACACTATGCGCTACGTTATCGTAACAGGAACTTCACAAGGTTTAGGTGAGGCAATCGCCGCGCAATTGTTAGAAGAAAACACGAGTATCATCTCTATTTCTAGAAGAGAAAATAAAGAGCTTACTAAACTCGCAGAACAATATAACAGCAAATGCATTTTCCATCCCTTAGATCTTCAAGATGTACATAATTTAGAAACTAACTTTAACGAAATCATTTCATCTATTAAAGAAGACAATGTATCTTCTATTCATTTAATTAATAATGCGGGTACAGTTGCACCTATGAAGCCGATTGAAAAAGCAGAAAGCGACCAATTCATTACGAACGTTCACATTAATTTACTTGCACCGATGATCCTTACTTCCGCTTTCATGAAACATACGAAAGACTGGAAAGTAGATAAACGCGTTATAAATATTTCATCTGGCGCAGGAAAAAATCCTTATTTCGGATGGGGAGCTTATTGTACAACGAAAGCCGGTGTAAATATGTTTACACAGTGCGTAGCTACTGAAGAAGTGGAGAAAGAATATCCTGTAAAAACTGTCGCTTTCGCACCTGGTGTTGTTGATACAAATATGCAAGCACAAATTCGTGAAACAAATAAGGAAGACTTTATTAACTTAGATCGATTCACCGCATTAAAAGAAGAAGGAAAGCTACTGTCACCTGAATATGTTGCGAAAGCTATTCGTAACTTACTAGAAACTGAGAATTTCCCGCAGGGTGAAGTAATTCGAATTGATGAATAACAAAGAGGCACGCTATAATAGCGTGCCTTTTCATTCTATTTCTCTAAAAATATGAGTACAGACTCCATCATCTTCTCATAACCAATCTCTTGATAAATTTTATTTGATGTTGGATTTGCCAGGTCCGTATATAATGTCGTTGTTTTGTAGCCTTCATCTAACATACGTTGACTAAGTGCAGCGATACAACTAGATGCGTACCCTTTTTTCCGAGCTTCTTTCGGTGTATATACGAAATTAACTGTTATATTGTTTGTAGTCGGTCTCGTTTTTGCAGCTACAGAAACAATCTTCCCGTCTACTTCTAAACCAAATAGACGATGATTAGTAATTAATGTATGAGCAGTTTGTTTCGCTTCTTCTTTCGTAGTAGGAAGCTTCACATCTTCGCAAAATTGATATATCCACTGCTCTATTAATGTTAGCTCATCACTACTTACTTCTCGAAAGATTCCATCTCCGTTCCACTTTTTCTTTACTTGTTTTAATTCATATATACCTTGCTCCATTGCAATATTAGTTTTCTTATTCTCTAACACTGCAATCTCTTCCGCTAATTTCTGTACGATTTTTTTATTACCAATCAATCCAGGAATATTTGGATATACTTTCGTTAACTCTTTTGCAAGTTCCTTAATAGCTACTGCCGAAATCTCAGACGTAGCAACAATTATTTGTTTCTTTTCTTCTGTTTGAAGAAATACAGCTGCAATTTCTTCCTCTTGTTTTGCTACTCCTATAAATATCGGTTCTTGGACCATTTGTAATACACCTAATATGAGATTATTTTCCTGCTCATTCTTCTCTAAAAATGGTGTAACCTCTTCTGTAAAATTAAGAATCTCTTCATATACATGTAGTTGAATCATCGACAATCTCTTCCCTCGATTTATATTTAAATTAAGTATTGGCGATTAATTCATTAAATCCTTCTTTTACGATTCAATAATATTCGAAGCTAACGTATTCAAATCATTTTCAGCTTGTAAAATTCTTTGTTTTTCCTTTTCAAATACCTCTTCTTCTTTTTGAAATGACTCTTTTCGATTTTTAATCATACGCTCCATCTCTTTTTTACTCGGTCCACCATATACATTTCTTTTTTGAATAAAAGCTTCTGGCGATATAATTTCTTTCCACTCTTCTTCTAATAAATTTACTTTCAAATTTTCTTGTAAGTATACATTTATATCTTTGAAATTTAATTCATGTAACTCCTTTTTCTGCTCCAATGACATATTCGCAATCGCACTTGCTGCATGATGTGCATGCCGAAATGGTATTTCATAGTTTTTTGTTAAAACATCTGCGAAATCTGTAATCGTAATCGCGTGTTTATATGAACGACTTTTTAACGTTTCCTCTTCTACTTTCATCGTTCGAATAACTGCGTTCATCATACAAAAAACACGAATCGCTTTTTCGATTCCTTTATATAAATACGGCTGCAAGTCATCCTCCGTATCGACAATATCGCCAAATGGTGTATTATGAATCATTTGAAATACAGTAAATGCTTCCCCTAAAGCACTACTCGTAATAGCACGGGCATGTTCTATTGAAACAGGATTTCGTTTTTGCGGCATAATACTACTTATTTGCACATATGGCTTCGCTACAGTAATCCCATCATATTCTTTCGTCGCTAATAGTAAAAAATCATGAATCCACCTACTCGTATTCGTCATAATTACCATTAGTAACGAGCTAACTTCTAATAAATAATCCGCTCCAGCAACAGCATCATATGAGTTCTCAATTACATTTGTAAACCCAAGTAACTGCGCCACTCGTTCTCGCTTAATTGGGAAGCTTGTTGTAGAAAGGGCAGCTGCCCCCATTGGAGAATGATTTAAAAGATGATACGCTTTTTTCATTCTTTCTAAATCTCGTTGCATCGTATCGTAAATTGCCAAAACATAATGACCAAATGTTGTCGGCTGCGCTGGTTGGGTATGTGTATACGCGGGCATAATTGTTTCCATATGTTCACTGGCGAGCTCCAGCATACTTTCTTGCAGCAATAAATGATGTTCCATTAACCGCAATACAAATTGCCGTAAACTCATGCGATACATCGTTACACCCATATCATTTCTACTTCTACCGATATGCATATTACTTACAAATTCACACTTTGCTTCTTGAGAAAGCAAATGTTCAACTAAGAAAAAAAGATCTTCATGCTGCTCCGTATATAATAATCTATCCTTGGGAATTGCCTCTACCTTTTTAAGTGCTGCTAGTATAACTTTAGCTTCTTCTCTTTTCATCAACTTTTCTTCAGTTAACATAATAATATGTGCCCTATGCACTTGAAACATATCTTTCAATAAATAATTGCGTTGAAAATCAAATACATGCTGTAATACACAATCCACATATGTTTTCCCAGGGAAATCAGCGCCTTCACTCTTTATAAACTCTTCTTTACTCTGTTTCATCACCTTTTCCCCTCTCACCTAAGTATTACTACCCATCATACCCAGGGATGGCAAAAAAGTGCTTGTACGTAAAAATAAACTCGGTGCTTATAGCACCGAGTTTATTTAATAAAAGTCGCATCATACTTATCACTTTGCAACACTTGGAAATGTAAATTTGCTAAGTGTTTACGTATTTCAGCACTGTCATCTTCATTTAAATTATTTGCTAAGAAAACAATTTCTGTACAGTTTCCGCGTTTATCCATTGCATAAACTGCTTTAGTTACCGTCCATGGTGTATAACCATTCTTTTGTCCAGCATGCCTGAATGTTTTACGATATTTCTTTGCGCTCATATCTGTTTCAACGATATTCGCCCACACTTTTTCTTCAGCTTCTGTAAGACCACCCTTATGATTTGCCTTTTGAAGCAATACCATATAATCATTTGCCGAAGCAGCAGGCAATCTATCCGACCAAATTTTGTCGTATCGTTCCTCTAAATAAAGAGGAATTTCCTTCTGTAATAATGGTCCCTTCTTTTTTAAGCGTTCATGAATAATCATGGCATACTCTCGATATTGCTCTTGGGACATTTCTTTTAACTTTTTCTCTATTTTATATTTTGGAACATGTAATTCTTTATGCAAATATCCTGGAATATATAATGATGAAACAATCGGAAATAGTGGTTGGTGTGCAGGGAGCGATAAGCTTTGTAAATTTCGATTAATGTTATCTAGCCCTAACAATTCCATTAAATATTCAGTATTTGCATTTGAACTGAACTTAACCATTCCTTTTGCAACTTCTTCTAAAGAAACCGCTCCTTCAGTTATCTTCCCTGTTTTTTGCAAATAATTTTGCCACCTGTCTTGTGCACCACCATCTGTATTTGGTACATAATAACGATTCACATCATTAATTGAGACGAAACTAGACGGATCAATTTTCCCTTCGGTAACTTGTTTCGTATATTCAAGCGCCACAATTAATTTCATCGTACTAGCAACTGGCAATACAACATTTGGATTTACAGAATAAACAACTTTATCATTTCTCTTTACTAGAAGCGCGCTATTTTTTTCATCTTTATGTTCTTCAATAAAGGATGCTATATATTCCGCATCATCATTATTTGAACTCCAAACTTTTTTCACTAAAAAGTTACCTGATATTAGCAAAACAAAAATACCCACAACCACTGCGCATACTATAGTTTTTTTCAAGTAAAATTCCTCTCCTATTGTGTAACTCTTCTCTATTTATCTTTTAAAAACAAAATAATGGAGATGATTATTTAAATAATCATCTCCATTATTTTAACTTGTATGTTCCTATTATGTCTACGTCATAATTTTCACAAAATCCTCTAGAAACTTTTTATAATGTAAAGACCAGCCAATTTTAACCCAATTTTTCAACGCTTTTGCTTCAGGTTGCGGGCGAAAATCAGCGATACTTTCCCCTTTCGCAACTCCAACCGTATCTACATCAACACGACGATACACGTAATCTAAAAGAGATGGATTTGCCGCTACCATCATTGTAACAACGTCATGTACTGGACTACCTGTTATTTTGGGATTTAACTTTTTATAAGCTTTATAATAATACGTAAATATCGGTTCGATTAACTTATTAAAACTTGTTTTAGAGTTTTTCGTAATATATTTTACCATCTCTGGTGTAATAATTGCTTCGGATGTAACGTTAAGCGGCACTACTGTCACATTTTTTGCATTTTGCATAACTAATTGTGACGCAATAGGATCACCATGAAAATTCGCCTCTGCGACTGGTGTAACATTTCCAGGCATTAAGAACGCACCGCCCATTATATAATATTCTTTCACATACTTCATCATCGGTTTTTCTAAAATAAAAGCTGTTGCCAATGTTGTTGACCTACCAGCATCAACAATAATTAATTCTCCTTTATACTTTTCAAGAATATCGAAAAATGCACAAAAGGGTTTTATATTTGGTGAAAAAGCTTTTGGGGGTTTAATAGGTCCTAAGCCATCTACGCCGTGAATTTCTGGATAATACGTCACAAAATCACCAGACAAAGGTATTTTAGCACCATTAATAACAGGTATATCTTCCCTGCCAGCTATTTGCAATAAATACGCCGCATTACTCGTCGCCTTTTCCTGCGTTACATTCCCATATCCAGTTACTACTCCAACAATATCAATATCAGGATGCAATAATCCATACATAATTGCTAAAGAGTCATCAATTCCTGGGTCTCCTAAAAATAATATTTTTTTCATAGACCTCAACTCCATCCCATCAATTGTTATTACTTTATGAATACATGACGGAATACAGAATGAAAAAGATAAATTTTGTATAAACAAAAAACGTAGGAACTTCATATTAGAAATCCCTACGTTTTTCTATATTTTTATGCTACTTTTTTCATCGTAACCATACTACCAATTATATAAGAGATAAATGCAAAGCAAATCGGGAAAACAACTGTATGTATACCGAATGGATTAGGGTAGCAAAGGTGAATAAACATATAGGAACCTACTCCAACTAAAATAGATGCGAGAGCTCCAGTTGCATTTCCTTTTTTCCAATATAAACCTAACACAATCGGCCAAATGAACGCTGCTTCTAAACCACCGAAAGAAAATAAATTTAACCAAATTAAAAAGTCTGGTGGCTTAATAGCGGCAGCATATACGAGTAATCCTACGATACCAGTAATCAATAGGCTACCTTTCTTTATCGTACTATCCGCGGCATCTTTATTTATGTAGTTCACATATATATCTTTAATAATTGACGAACTTACAAGTAATAATAATGAGTTCACAGTAGACATTATCGCTGCCATTGGTGCAGCTAAGAAAACTCCAGCTAACCAAGGTGGCAACACTTCCATCGCGAGTAGCGGCATTACTTTATCTGGTACCGTTATGCCTGGAAGGACTACTCTTGCAAACACACCTGTTAAATGCATACCAATCATAATCGTACCGACGACAACCGTTCCAATGATTAATGCTTGGTGCATAGCTTTTGAATTTTTATAAGACATAGCACGCACACTAATTTGCGGTAATCCAACGACACCAATCCCAATTAAAATCCAAAATGATGTGACATATGATTTCGTTAAACTTCCATCCGCTCCGAACGGTGTTATTAAATTCGGATTAATTTGAATAAGTTCCTGCATAATCTTTTCAACTCCGCCACCAGCAATGACAGTAGCAATTAAAATGATTGTTGTTCCGACTAACATAATGATTCCTAATAACGTATCTGATAAAGCGACTGCACGAAATCCACCAATTAACACATACACAAGTACAGAAAATGTAAATAAAAATAGTGCCGTTGTGTAGGAAAGTCCTGTTAGCGACTCAATTAATCGTCCTCCGCCAACCCACTGGGCTACTGTTGCTGAGAACAAAAAGATTATAATACATAAAGCAGAAAGAACAACTACCGCTTTATTATTGTATCTGCCCTTTAAATAATCAATAAGCGTAATTGCTTCCATCTTTCTAGCGATAATAGCAAACTTTTTACCAATAACCGTTAAAACGATATATCCTGTTACAACTTGAATCGCTGATAACAGCACCCATCCAAGACCCATATTGTAAGCAATACCAGGCCCGCCGATAAAGCTACTTGCACTACCGTACGTAGCAATCATCGTCATAGCTAATAATAAGCCACCAAGTTCACGCCCACCAAGAAAATATTCTTGTAAAAATTTATTATTAGCGGTTGCTTGTACACGTCTTGATGCATATACACCAATTAAAAACACAACGATAAAAGAAATTATCATTGGGATTATTACATACCAATTCATCTATCATTCCTCACTTTTTTCTTCCTCATCGAGTGAAATATCTTGAAATAAAAAACGAACAACTAAAATAAGCAAAATAACCATTACGATAAATCCAACGATACAGCTATAAAAAAACCATGCTGGAAAACCTAATACATATGTATATTCACTCGGATCCTTACTTCCAAGCCCATAAGCAAATCCATACCATATTATAAAATTAATAATAGCTAATCCAAGACCAATTAACGCTTCTCTATGGGCAACTCGAAAGCGCGGATCATCATGATAATTCTTCATTTTCCCCCTCCTCTCACGATGTATAATTGTACCACTGTTTTTCTAGTTTTTCCTACTAGAAAACAAAAACGCGCAGGATTTTTTGTAATTATATAGAATACAATGTTTCATTACATATTTTTTACAATTGTAACGAAAATGAAATTTGAATTTTCAGCATTTTTTATTTATGATTTTAAGTAGAGGCTTTTCATCTAGTTCCCACATCCTTGATTTCGGAATAAACGCCGTCTCGTACTGCGTTTAAATTATATTTTCAAGGGGGTTATACAATGAGTCAACTAGCTGTAAATCTTCATGAAAAGGTAGAGAAATTTCTTCAAGGCACAAAGAAACTATATGTGAACGGAGCGTTCATTGAAAGCGCTTCCGGAAAAACATTTAAAACTCCTAACCCAGCAACTGGTGAAACACTCGCTATCGTTGCTGAAGCTGGTCGCGAAGACATTCATAAAGCTGTGGTAGCTGCTCGAATGGCTTTCGATGAAGGTCCTTGGTCACGCATGAGCACTGCTGAACGCAGCCGTCTTATGTACAAGCTCGCTGATTTAATGGAAGAGCATAAAGAAGAGCTCGCACAGCTCGAAACGTTAGATAACGGAAAGCCAATCCGTGAAACAATGGCGGCAGACATACCACTTGCAATTGAGCATATGCGCTATTATGCTGGCTGGGCGACGAAAATTGTTGGTCAAACAATTCCTGTTTCCGGTGATTACTTTAACTATACACGCCATGAGGCTGTTGGTGTCGTCGGTCAAATTATCCCTTGGAACTTCCCACTTCTTATGGCAATGTGGAAAATGGGAGCTGCGCTTGCTACAGGATGTACAATCGTTTTAAAACCTGCAGAACAAACTCCACTATCCGCTCTATACTTAGCTGAATTAATTGAAGAAGCTGGATTCCCGAAAGGTGTTATTAATATCGTTCCTGGATTCGGTGAATCAGCTGGACAAGCACTTGTTAATCATCCACTCGTTGATAAAATTGCATTTACTGGTTCTACTCCAGTCGGTAAACAAATTATGCGACAAGCATCTGAATCATTAAAACGCGTTACATTAGAACTTGGTGGTAAATCACCAAATATTATTTTACCAGACGCTGACTTATCTCGAGCGATTCCAGCTGCGCTTTCTGGCGTTATGTTTAACCAAGGACAAGTGTGCTGTGCTGGGTCACGCTTATTTATTCCGAAGAAAATGTACGATAATGTCATGGCTGATCTCGTTCTATATTCAAAAAAATTAACTCAAGGCGCTGGTCTAAATCCAGAAACTACAATCGGACCTCTCGTTTCTGAAGAACAACAAAAACGTGTAATGGGTTATATTGAAAAAGGAATTGCAGAAGGTGCTGAAGTACTTTGCGGAGGAAACAAACCATTCGACCAAGGTTACTTCGTTTCTCCTACAGTATTCGCTGATGTAAATGATGAGATGACGATCGCAAAAGAAGAAATTTTCGGTCCAGTTATTTCTGCAATACCTTTTAACGATATTGATGAAGTAATTGAACGTGCAAATAAATCACAATTCGGCTTAGCGGCTGGTGTGTGGACAGAAAATGTTAAAACAGCACACTATGTTGCAAGTAAAGTACGTGCTGGTACTGTATGGGTAAACTGTTATAACGTCTTTGATGCAGCATCTCCATTTGGAGGATTTAAACAATCCGGTCTTGGCCGCGAAATGGGATCTTACGCGCTGAACAACTATACAGAAGTGAAGAGCGTTTGGATTAACTTAAATTAACGAGAAAGAACCTGACCTACTCGGTCAGGTTCTTTTCATTATGTATTCATTTACACTTGCAACCCACCGCTCACATTTAATACCTCTCCTGTAATGTAAGACGCATACTCTGATGCTAAAAAGGCAGCTGCGTTTGCAATATCTTCCGGCGTTCCGATTCTTCCAACTGGAATCGCTCCAACCATTTTCTCTTTTACTTTATCCGGTATTGTTTTTGTCATATCAGTATCCATAAACCCTGGACAAATCGCATTACACGTAATACCAAAACTTCCAACCTCTTTCGCTGCTGTTTTTGTTAAGCCTACAACCCCTGCTTTTGTAGCCGCATAATTTGCTTGTCCAATATTTCCTTCCCTACTAATAGAAGAAATATTAATAATCCGTCCATACTGTTGTTGTCTCATATAAAGAAGTGCTGGCTGCATACAATAAAAAACGCCAGTTAAGTTCACTTGTAATACTTGTTCCCAAGCAGACTTCTCCATCTTATGTAACATTGCATCTTTTGTAATCCCAGCGTTATTCACTAAAATATGTAATGTACCAAATTTTTGCACCGCATATTCAATTAACGACTTCGCTTCATTTTGATTACTCACATCACATCGATATAAACTCACATCATACCCTTCATCTGATAATTCACGTGTCGTTTCTTGTAGCTTCTCTTCATTTACATCACTAATTAATACTTTGGCCCCTAGTTTTGCAAAAACTCGTGCGATTTCTTTTCCAATCCCCTGCGCAGCACCCGTTACAACAGCTGTTTTCCCATTCAACAATTCCATCTCTATCCCCCATTTCTATTAGTTATATTGTATATTTCGGCTCTATGCTTTCCAAATCCTCTTTGTATAAAAAAGTCTATTTGTGTCAAACTAACTTTGCAACGCCGCATAAAACACAAGGAGATTGTGTCGAATGAAAAAAAAGAATGTAAATCGAAACAAAGCTGCCGATGGCATTGATGTTGAGTTCGCTCGCGAACTCGCTGACCACAATGACTTAGAAGCAAACGCACGTGCAAATGCCGCTGATGCACGTCAAAAACGCCAATCAACAGAAAAATAAGGAACTACAACGTTCCTTATTCTTTTCAACAGGGACCTACTACCCATCAAAATAAACCGAGAGTATCTCTCGGTTTATTTTCTATATTTCTTTACGTAGTGCGCTAAAGCAAGTAACGGATATATATGTCCATAACTATGATAGCGAATATAAAAGCCCCCCGGTAACCCTGTACCAGTAGGATATTTTTCATTCATAGTAGATTGCGCGAGCAAATATGAAATTCCTTTTCGAATAATCGGTGTTTCTTGATCGTAGTAAGAAATGAGTGCATCAAGTGCCCACGCTGTTTGTGACGGCGTACTAAAAGGTAAAGAAATAAATTTTTTCTCTACACTACTTTGACAGGATTCTCCCCACCCTCCGTCTTCATGCTGCAAATGTTCGAGCCATGAAGCTGCTTTTTTCAACGATGGATGAGTAGAAGGCACTCCTAATGCACGTAAGCCTGTCATCGTTGCCCATGTCCCATATATATAACATATCCCCCATTTTCCATACCATGATCCATTCTGTTCCTGTACATCCATTAACCATTTGATAGCTTTCTTTTTTTGCTCTTCAAGCAATTCATTCGGTGCATACGTTCCGAATAATTCTAACACCCTACCTGTAATATCTGGTGTGGACGGATCGGTTATCATATCACTCGCATTTTCAATCGGCAAATTCGATAGTAACTTGCTCGTTACCCCTCGTTCAAAAGCTCCCCAGCCTCCATCATTGTTTTGCAATCCTTTTACCCATTCCACACCTCTTCCCCACGCATCATCTACTCTATCATTCCCTCTACTTCGCGCTAACGCTCTAAGGGCAGCTGTAGTATCGTCTATATCAGGGATCGTCGTATTAACATCTGAAAATCCCCAACCGCCAGCTACAAGTGATGATGCATGTACGCTCCAATCTCCCTTTTTAGTTTGTTGTTTTTGCAATAAATACTCCGTCGCCCTTTGAATCATCTTATTTTCATTTGTAACTTTAGCTTCTTGCAATGAATAGCTAAGTAAAGCGGTATCCCATACGGTAGAAGGAGAATTTTGCAAATGACTTCCTCTGTCCATCTTCCATATATAAGATTTTAATCCTGTCACAGCTTTCTCAATAATTGGAGACTGAATAGAGTGCCCTAATGCAAGCAAAGCATAAATCATATAAAACGTAGCACTGGCGTAACTATATAATGTTCCATTTTCATCTATACGCTCCTTCATAAAGCGCTCTACTTCTTCGTATCCTTTATGATGTAACGATAATGGATAAGATATTACCTTTTTCACATCACCTAACAACGATTGAAACAGCGGAGACCGCTCCTCTCGAAACCATTGCCCACCCCCACCTGCAATATGATTTAAATTTGGCAATAACTTTTTCTCTACACGGAATCTCTTATTCATACAAATCATCATCGGAATTAAATGTATACGCGCTGAGCTGCTTAGCCCAAATATACTGAGGGGGGAGTCATCTTTTAAAAATAAGATTGGCGTTGGAAAGTGAAAAAGCGCAGGAAATTCATATTCTCCATGAATCGCTAATAAAAATTTCGTCATAAAATGAGCACGAGAAACTCCCCCGTGTTCCTTAATAAACATTTCAGCTCGCCTCATATTCATATCTTCTTTCGAATATTTTTCCGAAGCAAGTAAAGCAGCATATGCTTGAATCGTCGCGGATAAATTCCCTCCCTTTTCATCTTCGTATAATTTCCAAGTCCCTTCATTTGTTTGAAGAGATACTAACCTTTTCACAAACGGTTCTATTTCGTCATTTCGCCCTAATAATTTGAGTAAAAAAATCATGTGACAATCCGTTAGCAAAGCTCCTTCAAAACAAAATTGCCACGTTCCGTCTTGCCTTTGCATCGTTTGAAGTGCAGTCGTTCTCCGATCTATCTCCTCATGCACTTTGTCATATAGTAGCACACCGCTCACCCACCCTTTCTAAGTCCGTATACGATATTCGAAAACTCATCTAAATATGTATGAAAACAAAGAAAAGCAGAACGTGTATTACACACATCCTGCTTACAAACAATACCCAACCCCGACAACAATTCCTAATAGTGCACCAACAACAACTTGATACGGTGTATGTCCAACGAGCTCATTTAACTTTTTATATTCTGTTTGTCTACCATGAAAAAAATCATTCAATATTTTCGCTTGCTTACTTACCGCAAGCCTTACTCCTGAAGCATCGTACATAACAATAATGGCAAAAATAGCGGCAACCGCAAATATTGGACTCTCCACACCTTCCACCACTCCGACACCTGTAGCAAGTGCAGTAACAGTCGAAGCATGCGAACTTGGCATTCCACCTGAAGCAAAGAACTTAGCAAAATCAAACTCGCCTGTTTTTATTAATTTAAAAACGACTTTCGTTAACTGTGCTAAAAACCAAGAAATTATAGCTGCTATAAGTGGATCATTATGTAAAATTGTTTCCATGTTTTTCAGCTCCTCACTGACTATAATGGAATTTCTATATAATATAAGTATAAAGAAAAATGCGTAGAAAATACTACGCATTATGATACTTTTGCTGATTTATTTTTAATGAATTTTGGTTGCTTCTGTAGTAGAAACTTTGTTTTCGCCATTGAAAAGACAAATAAAGCAATCCATATACAGAAAAACGCAATCATATGAGTAGATGTGAAATGTTCACCAAAAACGAACACACCTAAAATTAAACTAATAGTCGGCGCGATGTATTGTAAAAACCCTATCATATAGAGCGGAATAAGTTGTGCTCCTTTA
Organism: Bacillus sp. 05T21; assembly: GCF_056396785.1. Lineage (NCBI taxonomy): Bacteria > Bacillati > Bacillota > Bacilli > Caryophanales > Bacillaceae > Bacillus > Bacillus sp. 05T21. The sequence continues at coordinate 130,257 of NZ_JBFTMD010000006.1, forward strand.
GCAAAATAAAAGAGTGGTAACGCTGTAACAATACCTGCCCCTATTAAAAGAAACGTTGATATTGCCGAAATAGAACCGAACGAACCAAAGCCATGAACTCCTGTCATAAACAAATATATAAGTGCAAATGGCGTCACTAACATCGTTTCCATCGTAAGCCCAATTGTTGCATCATAATTTAATAATTTTTTCGTTAATCCATATAATCCAAATGAAAAAGCAAGTGAAAGAGAGACCCATGGAATTGATCCGAAACGTATCGTTAAAATAACAACGCCCAATCCAGCTAAACCAACCGCAACATATTGCCAAAAATTAAGCTTCTCTTTTAAAACAACTGTACCAAGTAAAATACTTATAAGTGGATTAATATAATACCCAAGACTTGCTTCGATTACATGGTTATGATTTACGGCCCATATGTATACAAACCAGTTTCCACTAATAAGTACCGAAGCGATTGTTAATGACATTAATAATTTAGGTCGTTTAAAAAGGGCCACTAACTCCCCACCAAACTGACGAAACCTCTTCGTTACTCCTAAAACTAACAACATAAAAACAAATGCCCAAACGATGCGATGCGCTAATATTTCATCTGCCGGTACTTCCTCCACCCATTTCCAATAAATCGGAAGGACTCCCCACATCGTATACGCACCTGCTGCATATATAATCCCCTGCTTTTGCTCTGCTGTTTGACTCCCCATCTTCCTTTTTCTCCTCTTCTCTTTTTTTCTTCATTATAAAGTCTCACATGCTTACTTTACCAATATTCAATCTGCATTTCTTTCGACATTCCTTTTGCAAATCCTTTATATGTATAAAAACACTCCTACTGTTATAATAACGAGCACTGGAATACCGAAGACAAATTTACTTTTATGTGTCTTATGATGAAACATATACATACCAACCCAAGCTCCAACCGCTCCTCCAGCTGCAGCTGATAAAAACAACGTACTTTCTGGCGTTCTCCACTGCTTTTTCTTCGCTTTTCGCTTATCAAGCCCCATCATACTAAATGCTATAACGTTAATAATAATAAAGTATATCCATTTCATCTTATTCTCTCCCTTAAAAAATTCGCTTTATTGTAACACGAAAAAACCACGCAGGCGAGTAGCCTGCATGGTTTTATAATTCAGTCTCTTGATTTTCTTGTTCTTTCTGTTCTTCCATTTGTTGTTCAGCGATTTCCGCTGAAATCATTCCATAATAAATTTCTGGATATAATCCAAATATTTGATATACACTTCCTAAAAATGGCATCGGAATCCCTCATTTCTAAAGTTGTATTGTCATTCTTAAGGATTCCCTTTTCACTCATTATACATTCGTTTTTGGCACTTCTTCTTCATCGGGAACATGTAATATATTTTGCCATTTTTTATAAGGCGCACTATTTGGATCCACATACCCTTTCGCATACGAACGATCCCACAATTGTTTCATAAACATCTCTTTCTCTTTCTTCGCAACCATATCTGCACCTGTTCCGTAATAGTTTTGGAAATACAGCTCAATTTCATCAAGGAATAGCCTTAACAAATCGTCAGATGTTTCCTCTAACGTCGGGTCATATTTTGCCTCACGGTCATACATTAAAATCATATCTAAAATATTATGAACATGCTCTTTACGGAGCCATCTTATATCTTGAGCGCCTAATACAAATGCATGTGTATATAAATGTCCACCTTGTATCATTGCCTTTTCTTGTTCTTCTTCAAATCGTGACAAGATGTTTTCATAAATAAACGGATTATGAAGCAATGCTCTGTGCAACTTATAACTTTCACTTGAAATATTTTTCCCCATCGACTGAATTAAAAAGCTACGGCCAACACCGTTATATTGATACACGAACTGTCCATCAACAGCCACTAGGCTAATCCAGCGATACATATACGCGTACAGAAGAGCACGATTACATTTATCGTAATCTAACTTCGTTTGCGTTGCATTCAAGTCTGGCATAAAGGCTGGTAAGTGCCAATATTTATCTAAATGCGGCGTCAAACTAGATTTTTTACTATTTAATTTGTTCACGCGGCGATAATACGATTGAAAATAATCACCTTTATCGTTCATAAAGCCATTCGCAATATGTCCAGATGAAAGCTTAGGAAAATCTTGTAGCGATAATCCGTAATGAGCACGATAACAAATCACTTCAAATGGTGAAAACGCCTCGTTTACCGTATCTTTTTCTTTAAACATTTCTTGCAATAACTCTTCTTGCAATTCTTGTTTTAAAGAAGGATGTACGCCCCAATATTGTAACTCTCTATGATGAGAAACTTTCGGAACGAACGGACTTGCTAAATGGAAAAGATCTTCAATTTTTTCACGAACGTATTCATCACGATCACGTTTCTTGAAATCTGCTTCTTTTCGCAATGCTTCAACGATATTAAGCTCTAGTTTGTCACGATAGCGCACTTGAAGTTCGTCATAACAATAACTCAATATATGTTCACGATAGAAGTCTTCCACCTTTTTCGACTGAATTTCTTCGGCTTTCGCATCACGACAATATTCCCCGTACAAGCTCATATAAATTTCGGACGATATATCTTTCGGTAATACACCTAAATTTAAATGCTGCTGCATATCTTGCCAAATCTTTTCTTGCAATTTCTCTTCAGCTAATACGTATACATTCGTCGGGTTCGTTTTCCCCTCAAATTCCTTGCTTCGCTTTTGGATTTCAAACAATAAATTTTCACGTGTTTCGTGTAAATTATCAAAGAACCTTTCCCAATATTGAATCATTTTATCAACTGCTTGGTATAGCGATTGATACACGAGTTCTAATAACATTTCTTTACGATACTCACTTAATTTGTGGACATATTGCGTTACGATATCTTCAAATTCTTTTTTGAACACACGTTGCTGATTGTAAAACATTTTCCCGACCCAGCCTTGTTGCTGCGCAATTTCAACGCGGCGAACAGCCGTTACCGTTCCATCAATATTACTCACATTAAATTTCTTATCGTAGTTTTGAATTAAATTACGCTTTTGTTCATTATTTTCATGCAGTCGATTCATCTTCTCTACTAACTGCTTTCGAATTTCATACAGCATAAAACGTGCTGCGACTGGATGGACAGGATCCGTTTTCTTTAAAAACCATGTATTTAATTGATAAGACTGTCCTTCTGAGCCACTCGGTGTAAAACGATCTGATTCGATCATGTCATATAAAAGAGTAGTCACATGCTCATGTACACGGCTCGGAATGGCATAAGCATATAAACGAACCGCATGATCAACTCTCGCTACTTCCCCCTTCATTTGTTCCATCATTTTAAGCTTCGCAGCCGATATTTTGCACTCATGCTGCAGGCGGTTTAATTCCTCATCTTTTTGCACTGTACGGTGTACGTAACTCTCTACAGCATCTAAAAACAATTTTGATTTTGCAACACCGAGCTTACCAGCCTCTGCCCCTTCACGTGTTTCATGATACATTTGTCTATAAAAAATATGAGCTTGTTCTGGCCGAGTAGCAAGATGCTCTAAGTCTTCTAAATAACTTTTCCCGCGCTCTGGCTTTTCACGCTGCATACCACGTTTTACATCTTGATCGTATCTTTGCTTCTTCTCTTGAAACAGTTGATCTAAATGAAGCCACGATTCATCTAAACCTTGCACCGCCCATTTTAAAGCACAGTATTTCAAAACGTGCTCATACGGATAAATGAGCTTCGCCGTTCCTGCTCCGCAATATCTCCCTTTCCCACTCGATTCTGCCAATTGCTGAATTTGATTATCTTCTTGTGCAAAATGATTTGCAGACATTGGACTAAATAACTGTAAATAAATCGTATTTGCCATTTGCTCCATATAATCCGATAAATTGTGCAAATGGTGCCCATGTAAATTTTCATAATCATATAAAAAACAATAATTGTACGGTAAATGATGCTGCTTTATCGTATGATTTGTTCTTCCATCTTCATCCACTTGATCAGGACGATATTCTAATTCAATCGTTACGCCGCCTCGTTTGGATAATTCACCAGTCGATCCAAGCGTAATAGCGTGCAACTCTTTTAACGATGCATAACCATTCGCTTGCACAGTTTCAAACTCTTTCGCACTAACCGTTCTCGTCTTAACTAAAACATCTGGCATTAAAAACGCACCGCGAATTAAAATGTTATGATGCTGCAATTTCTTCCGGAGCATCTCACGCAAATATAATGCGATTTGTAAAAACATCCCTGAGCCTGTTCCGCCGGCTAGTGATGTTACAATAATGACACGTACACCATATTCGGTCTGATCACTTGTAACTGGAAAAATCTTCTCGATTTCTTGCCAAAACGATGTGAGTTTATCTTCTTTCATCGCTGCACGTAACGCTAACCGTGAAATGACGCGTAACTGTCCAGCCCCTTCTGTTAACGGTTTATCAAGTATAGTCGGGTCCATCGGAAACCACTCTGGAATCGTTGGATCTCCCGCAATATACTCTCTCGGTGTTTTACTCGAGCTCGTTTGCGTCTTAAACTTCCGAATATGATCAAATTTACTCAATGTATTCACATCTGTATCAAATACATGCATCGCTACCTTTTTACGACGCTCCTCAGGTAATCTTTCATATATTTGATGTGTGACAGTACTACCGATTCCACCTAAGCCAATTAAAATTGTTGGAACTTGTAATGTCATGTGAACCACCTTCCTATTCTTGCTTGTTTGAAAAGAAGAATAAAGAGAGCCGGGCCTCCTCCGCCCCTCTTACACCCTATCTACTATTCACATTCGTACCGGTAAATCTCCTTACCATATCCTCTATCAATTACTAAAAGTTCATTTGGATACAACGTCTTATGCTCCATTCCAACCTCTTCCTCTGTTATAAACATCCCATCAATAATCATCCCAACTACTTGCGATTCTTTTGCTACAAATATAGATTTCGATCCTTTTTTCGCTATTAATGTTACAGATTGCACCGTCTTTCTTTCTGCTCGGAATGGAATGCCAAAATAGTGCTTCCACCATTTATTTTTAAGTAACTCTGGTTCAGATTGATAAAGCCAATCTTTCGCTACTTCTTGATCCCATTCGTAATATAGTAATGCTTTCCGATGAAATCTCGGACGAACAATCCATCCTAAAATAATAATTCCTACTATTAAAAGTAATAAAGTAATAGGAATTACAAATTTAAAAACGAGCGCATACTTCTCAAAAAACGGCGCATTTTCAATGTGCAGTACAATCTTTTCCTTTACTTCTTGTAATTTTGAATCATTGATCGTGATGGTAGCCTCTACGGTGCCGGTATCTGTAAAATTGAATGTGTCGGAGTAATAAGGTCGAGGATAAACATAAACTTGACTACCATGCTGTTTTAATTCATAGTTGATCGATTGATTCGATGTGACACCAGTAGATTTTAATAGTTTCTTTACAGCCTCTTCTGTCATCGGTTTACCATTTAACTGGGGCTGTAAAATAAATGGTTTACTATTTTCTAAATTTGTTACCTTTTCTTCATAATCTTTCGTAACAGCTTGAAGTGTTAATTTTGGTTTTTCAGCTGGTTCAATCTTGAATTCTTTCGTCTGTCTATAAAATCCCTTTATATTCATATGGACTTTCCCACGTACTAACTCTTTACCAACCTGTGTCTCGTAATAAAACACATGTCTTTTATCATCCCACTTCATCGGATACTGCTTTCCGTCTATTTCTACTTCTGCTTCGAAATAAGAAGTTTGAATTGGTAATTCAGTAGGTTTCGCTTCAATAACAGCTGTCACACCTTCATACATTTTCTCAACATTTTTTCTATCTTTATCATCTTTGTCGTACGTAGAAACAGTATAATTAAGCGCTGGTTCAACAAGTACTTGTAATCCCTCTTTCTCAATGTCCTGATCCACTTCTATCGTATATGTCCCTGGCTTAATCACTTCCTGATTCGCTGTACTTACATGCACTATATTTCCGAATAATTTAGCTTCTCCTGGTGCATGTATAGAAAAAGAAGACTGCAATTGTAACGGTTTGGAAAGTTGCATAACTTTATAATTAGACAAAGAAGGTGATTGTCGTACAAGCGTCATACGCTTTAATGGAAACGGTGTTGTAATCTCTACTTTTTTCCCTACTATTTTCGTTTTGACAATCGATTCAACAGAAGAAAATGGATCACGATTTGCAACTAATGCTGCCACTTGATTCACACTTTGTACAATACCATCCTCACCGCTAGACGGCATGACAACTCCATTCATTTCTTTTTTCCAAATCTCTTTAAACGTATTTAACTGCTCTTTTTCTTGCTGCCCTAAATCCTCTTCCATCGTGCTTAAGACTGGGTGTAAAGAGATCTTTTTAGAATCCATCTCTTTCTTAAACTGTGCTAACTTCTGTGTAATTTGTTCTTTTCCGCCAATCTTATCTTTCTCCAAATCATTAAATGCCCCGTCAGTTAATACAATAAGCCAAAATTCACGTTTCCCATCTATATCTGCTTCCTTCTCTATAGATTGCATCGCCGTTTCTACTGCGCTAAATGGAGTATTTAAATATGTTTTCCACGCGCCGATTCCATTAATTTCTGTTTGCCTTTGATCCTTTGTTAACGAAATGTTTAACGGATCATTTGGCTTACTCATTGGAACGTAAGAAAATTTATCTTTCTCATCTAATAGCGCAACTAAACTTTGCAAGGCGTAATTGGCATACTTCCAGCGATCGTTATTTCTCATGCTGCCCGAATCATCATATACAAGTGAAACGACCCTTTCCTTTGCCTCCTCTCCTTTTGCAAAAACTGAAAAAGGTAAACATATAAATAGAAACAATATGAACGTGGCACAAATTCGAATTTTCATGATGAGGCTTCGCCACCTTTGTAGACAAATTCCTATGTTTAAATTTATGAGGGGAAACAAGATATATGACTTGTATTTTAGGACAACGAACGAACCATAACTTTATTATGTAAATAGATATATAACTTGGTAATATTCCTTCTAGCATTTTCTATCCAATTATATAAGTAAAAAAGCCTGTTTAAGCTCCACCCTTAAAACAGACTTTTCCTACTTTTAAAATTAAAAACTCCTAACAAAAAGTTTGATTTTTAATTAGCACATCACTTCAATTGTATATCCTCCAGGTGCTTCGACATAAAACGTATACGCATGTGCATGTTTAGGCGGTTCGACTGAAAATCCGTCTTCCTTCAATCTTTGATTAATTTTATTAACTTGTTCTTCATTTTCTTGTGGAAATCCTACATGAAATGTTTTCGGATAATGAACTTCTTTCCCTTTCATTAAAGTTAATATAAACCCATCATTATCCCGCAAAACCGCAAAGGCATTCCCCCTTGTTCCACTACAAGTTAAACTAAAATATTTTTCTAAAAACTCTCTAGCAGCTGTTACATCTATAACTGTTAAATTAAGATGATTAATTTTCAATTCACTCGCCTTCTTTCTTAATTTTCTAACATTTTATCATATAAATAAAAAACACGCCTTTCACAGCGTGTTTCATTGCTTCACATATACCTCAACAATTGGATTATCTTTATTATCTGCATGTAAACGTATATTCTCTTCACCCGTATTATAAATGCTAGCTACCAGCATAACTGTTAACAAATTAGGGATTTTCCCGTCACTCCCATATTTTCGTTCAAGAGCTTCTGTATACTCGAAATCCAAATCACCCTGCACATATGTATACACTTCAAAACCATCTTTCAAATTACATACGACCGTATCAATAATATCCGCTCCTACTTGTTTCTTCATTTCACCTCGCAGTGCTTCTATTAATTCCTCCCAAGGAACTTCGTACGTCTGAAATTGGTCTGTAGATTTCATTTCTCTTCCTCCTCGTTATGTATCCTGTTCGTATATTTCCCCTTTCGTATAACAATTATGATAGATAGGTCATTCATACAAGCCGCACTTGTCCTGCTTACATATCGTATTACGGTAATACGGAAGGAGGAAAGAACATGCATAGACAAAAATGTTATAATACATGCCAACGTTATTTCGGAAAAGTTGTTCGAATTGAAGATCGTGATGGTCATATCCATTTAGGAAAAATAATAGACGTGACAAATGATTCTGTTTGGATTGAGCCAGTACAGCAGCGTTCATCTTTTGATACAGGATTTGGATACCATGGCGCATATTCAAACGGCGGATGTGATATTTGCGGCGGTCTTAGCAGATGTGATAACTGTGGATTTGGATGTGGTGGTGGATTCGATGGTGGATTCGATGGTGGATTCGATGGTGGATTCGGTGGTGGATTCGGTGGCTGCGGATGTGGCCGTCGTGGTTGCGGCGGTTGTGGCTTTGGCGGTGGCTGGGGCCTTGAACTCGGATTTGGCTTTATTTTTGGAATTACTTTGGCTGCATTATTTTTCATCTAACATAGTAAAGAGTTGACTATCTTTAGCCAACTCTTTTTCTATTTTTCACATATAAAAATCCGATGCCCTAAAATATGTTGATACATAAGCAGTACTTGTTCGTGTTGCACCCACGCCTCATACAATTCTTCCGGAATAAACGGTGATACATTCCACTCTGGCTCTTCCACATGTCCTGCAACTGTTTCTGCAATAGTTCCGCCACCCGCAATTGTAATTCTTTTAAAATTTGCTGCTTGAAATAAATGAATCCACTCATTCTCAGTTAATAATTCTTTCATACCGTATAACTGTCCAATCTTTTCCTCCTCTTTCTTCTCAATATGTTTTTCGGTAATCATTTCAATGACAACAAGTCTCCCATCCTTTTGTAATACACGATAACATTCCGAAATAACCTTTTCTTTATTTGTAAAAGCGAGTATAGATTCTCCGAGTACAAGCTCAAAATAATCATTTAAACACGGTAACCCTTCTACATCGCCTTGAATCAATTGTATATTTAAACCATCAAACAACCATCTATCTTTCGCTTTTTGAATCATAATTTCATTCTTTTCAACCGCTGTCACTTTATAACCCAATTCTTTTGTCATATACGCCGCTGTTTTCCCTGTGCCGCAACCTATCTCAAGAACATTTGCTCCGTGTCTAAGTGGCAATTGAGATAGCAATTGCTTCGTTAACGTAAAACCACCAGGATGAGCACTCCCTATTCCGTAATAAGCTAGAAAATCGATGTATGTGTTTCGTTTCATGAGATTCTCCTTTGAGTTTTCTATAATACATATATTCATCCATAAAAAAATAGTGCACAGAAAAATAAGCATTTTCAAGTGCTATAATACCGCAACTTGAAAATGCTTTTTTCTTTTATTATTTCTCTTCTACATACGCCCATTTGAAACTATATTCCGGACTAATATTATGTTTCACAATTCCCTTTACATTTGGTTGCATAACATATGCTTTAGCACTTTGATATAAAGGTATAAGCGCTACATCTTCTTCAAGTAACAATTTCTCTGCCTTCCCTAACTCTGCCCAACGTTTTTTTGCATCAGCCATCCATTCTGTCTTACTTTTATCAATAATGTCATCATATTTTGAATTTGAGTAGCTCATTTGGTTCTGAGAGTTCTTTGTTTCAAACATATCAAGGTACGTCATCGGATCCGCATAATCTGGATTCCAGCCGCCATATGAGAAATCATAATCTTGATCTGATTCTAATTTTAGTTTTTGCTTAAATGGTTGAAGTTTAATATTTACTGTTACACCTTTTAGATTCTTTTCAATTTGATCTTTCACGTACTCCCCAACTTTTTTCGCATTACCAGTATCATAATTTAATAATTCAATTGTCACTTGATCTTTTCCAAGTTCTTTTTTCGCTTCTTCCCAAGCTGCTGCTGCCTTTTTGGAATCTTGTTTTAAACCATTCTTGAATGTTTCTGCGAAATCTTTACCGTCTGGTCCACTTGCTAAACCTTTTGCTACTAAGTAATCAACTGGTTTTGAACCATCATTTAAAATTACATTAGTTAAACCCTTCTTATCAACCGATAATGCAATTGCTTCACGTAATTTTTTGCTCTTTAACGGTGTATCTTGCCCACCACGTTTTTGATTTAGACGTAAGTAAAACGTACTTGTTTCCGAATATGCTCCAAACTCATCTTTTTTATTTCTATACTTATCAACGAATTCTCCAGATAAAAGTGCAAAATCAATTGCACCTGTATCATATAAATTCACCCTAGTAGCTGCTTCTTTTACTACACTATAATTAATTTCTTCTAATTTCACTGTCTTTTTATCCCAATACTGATCATTTTTCTTCAACTTCCAACCTTGCTCATGTTTCCAATCAGTAAGCACAAATGGACCGTTATAAACTGTTGTATCGGACTCTAAACCGTATTTCTTCCCTTTTTCTTTTACAAACTTTTCATTTAACGGATAGTATGATGCAAATGCCATTAAGTTCAAGAAATATGGTACCGGTCTGTCTAATTCAACTTCAAGCGTATAATCATCAACTGCTTTTACGCCTAACGTAGAAACTTCTGCTTTCCCTTGATTAATTGCTTCTGCATTTTTAAGATAGTAAGCAATAAATGCATACTCAGCAGCTGTTTGTGGATCTACTAGACGTTGCCATGCAAATACGAAATCTTTCGCAGTTACAGGATCACCGTTTGACCATTTTGCATCTTTACGTAATTTGAATGTATATTTTTTACCATCCTCGCTTTTTGTACTAGATTCTGCTACAGCTGGGATTGGCTTATTATCTTTATCAAGGCGATATAAACCTTCCATTGTATTCCCCAAAATTTGCGAGCCAAGTGTATCTGTATTTTTTGAAGTATCCATCGTCGGAATTTCATTCGTTTCTGTACGATTTAACACTTGCTTTGCCGCATATTTAATATCAGATTTCTTCTCTTCCCCACCATTATTAGACGTCGTAGTCGTTTTCTTTTCCCCACCGGAAGACCCAGAACATGCTGTTAACGCCATACTCATCGCTAATACTGGCGCTACAACCGCCGTGAACTTTTTCATCTTTTTCTTCATTCTTGTACCCTCCCCAATTATATGTACGCTACTAACTTTTAGAGATTTCTACCAACTTTATTTATCAGAAAATTCTTATTAATTAATATTCTACTATTTTTTTCAGTTTTGTAAAGTATTTTTAAGAACATTCTAAAAGTTTATTTTTTTATGATAGTAACTTGTTATTTTACTATTACTACTATATGAATTATCCCCCATCTACTATATGTAAACATACCTCCTCTTATTCTTCTCTATTACTAAGTTCTATATTTTTCTCATCAATATGAACTCTCTGCTATCATTTATCTATCCAATTGTTGAACTCTTTTCTAATTTCCTACAGTAGAATTTTAAAAGCAACCTCAACATTTCTCAAAATTTTCATGTGCCTTGTTCTCCAATCATACAAAAAAGCATTTCAAAAGCAGCTTAGCCACTTTTAAAATGCCTCTATATTATTTTTTCCCGCCATCCTCAGTTACATACGCCCACTTAAAGCTATATTCTGGACTGATGTTATGTTTAACGACGCCTTTTACATTCGGTTTCATTACATATGATCTTCCTGTTTGATATAAAGGAACTAATCCTGCATCTTCTTCAAGGAATAATTTTTCTGCTTTTCCTAACGCTTCCCAACGCTTCTTCGGATCAGATAATAATTCATTACCTGCTTTTTGCACCATTTCATCGTATTTCGGATTCGAATAACTCATTTGGTTATATGGGCTCTTCGATTCAAACATATCAATAAATGTCATTGGATCCGCATAATCTGGGCTCCAGCCTGCATAAGAGATTTCATAATCTTGCGCTGACTCTAATTTTAATTTTTGTTTGAACGGCTGAATTTTCGTATTAATCGTTACACCTTTTAAATTTTTCTCAATTTGATCTTTAACATAATCAGCAATCTTTTTCGCAGTTCCATCATCATAGCTTAGTAATTCAATTGTAACTTGATCTTTTCCAAGTTCCTTTTTCGCTTCTTCCCATGCAGCTGCTGCTTTTTTCGTATCTTGTTTCAGACCATTTTTAAACGTATCTTGGTAATCTTTACCGTCAGGTCCTGTCGCAAGCCCTTTTGGAACCAATTGATCTGTTGCTTTTGATCCATTATTTAAAATAACGTTTGCTAAGCCCTTTTTATCAACTGATAACGCAATTGCTTCACGCAGTTTTTTGCTCTTTAACGGTGTATCCTGTCCATTACGCTTTTGATTTAAACGTAAGAAGAATGTACTTGATTCTGCATACTCACCGTACTCATCTTTATTCGATTTATATTTATCTACAAACTCTCCTGATAGTAGTGTGAAATCAATTGATCCTGTATCATATAAATTTACTTTTGTAGCCACTTCTTTTACAACACTGTAATTAATTTCTTCTAATTTCACAGTTTTATTATCCCAATATTTATCATTTTTCTTCAGCTGCCATCCTTGTTCATGTTTCCATGAAGACATAACGAATGGTCCGTTATACACCGTTGTATCTGCTTCTAAACCAAACTTATCTCCTTTTTCTTTTACAAACTTTTCATTTAATGGATAGTATGACGGGAATGCTAATAAGTTTAAAAAATATGGTACTGGTTTTTCTAATTCTACTTCAAGTGTATAATCATCTACCGCTTTTACACCTAATTCCGCTGCAGGTTTTTCACCTTTATTAATTGCCTCTGCATTTTTAATATAGTAGGCAATAAACGCATATTCTGCAGCTGTATTTTTATCAAGTAAGCGCTGCCATCCATATACGAAATCTTTCGCTGTTACAGGGTCTCCATTGGACCATTTCGCATCTTTACGCAGTTTAAACGTATATTTTTTACCATCTTCGCTTTTCGTACTTGATTCTGCAGCAGCTGGAATAGGCTTATTATCTTTATCAAGACGATATAATCCTTCCATCGTGTTCCCTAAAATTTGTGCCCCTAACGTATCAGTAGATTTAGAAGTGTCCATCGTCGGAATTTCTTGATTTTCCGTACGATTCAATACTTGCTTCGCTGCATATTTAATATCAGATTTTTTTTCTTCCCCACTATTAGATGTAGTAGTCGTTTTCTTCTCTCCACCTGACCCAGAGCACGCTGTCAATGCAACGCTCATCGCTAAAACTGGTACTACAACTGCTGTTAACTTTTTCATCTTTTTTCTCTTCATTTTTATACCCTCCCCAATTATATGTACAATACCAACCCTTGAGAGACCCCTTGCTAAGGATTTACTTTTCAGAAAATTATAACTAATATTATTCTACTCTATTTTCTGTGTTTGTAAATAGTTTTATTTTAAATATTCAGATTTTTTCTTCGTAATTTAGTATGATTTATCCCTCATCTACTGTATTTACATACTATACCCCTTATTCTTCTCTATTTAATTACACTAAAAAAAGCATTGCAAAAGTAGATTAGCCACTTTTGCAATGCCTTTTTTAAATTCTATTATTTCCCGTCTTTCTCGGTTACATAAGCCCATTTAAAGCTATACTCTGGACTGATGTTATGGTGAACAACGTCTTTTACATTCGATTTTTGAACGTATGCATCACCACGTTGGTATAAAGGCACAATTGCTACATCTTTCTCAAGAAGTAATTTCTCAGCTTGTCCTAGCTCTTCCCAACGTTTCTTCGCATCACCCATTAATTCTCCACCAGCTTTTTTAATCATTTCATCATACTTCTGATCAGAGAAGCTCATTTGGTTATGAGAATGCTTAGACTCAAACATATCTAAGAATGTCATTGGATCCGCATAATCTGGATTCCAACCGCCATATGAAATATCATAATCTTGCTCTGTTTCTAATTTCAGTTTTTGCTTGAACGGCTGAAGTTTAATATTAACTGTTACACCTTTTAAATTCTTCTCGATTTGATCTTTAACATATTCTCCAACTTTTTTCGCATTACCAGTATCATAGTTTAATAGCTCAATTGTAACTTGATCTTTTCCAAGTTCTTTTTTCGCTTCTTCCCATGCAGCGGCTGCTTTTTTCGCATCTGGTTTGATACCGTTTTTAAACGTTTCTTGGAAGTCCTTACCATCTGGTCCAGTTGCTAATCCTTTCGGCACTAAGAAGTCTGCTGGTTTAGATCCATCATTTAAAATAACATTTGCTAAATTTTTCTTATCAATAGAGTAGGCAATTGCTTCACGTAATTTTTGACTCTTTAATGGTGTATCTTGTCCACCACGTTTTTGGTTCATACGAATAAAGTAAGTGCTTACTTGTGAATAAGTCCCAAACTCATCTTTATTATTTCTATACTTATCAACAAATTCTCCTGATAAAAGTGCAGAATCAATTGCACCTGTATCATATAGGTTTACCTTTGTAGCTACTTCTTTTACTACACTGTAATTAATTTCATCTAATTTTACAGTCTTTTTATCCCAATATTGATCATTTTTCTTTAGTTTCCAGCCTTGTTCATGTTTCCAATCAGTAAGAACGAATGGTCCGTTATAAACTGTTGTATCAGACTCTAAACCGTATTTATCTCCTTTTTCCTTCACGAACTTCTCATTTAATGGATAGTACGATGGGAATGCTACTAAGTTTAAGAAGTATGGTACTGCTTGTTCTAATTCAACTTCAAGAGTAGTATCATCTACTGCCTTTACTCCTAGTTCCGTTACAGGTTTTTCACCTTTATTCACCGCTTCTGCATTTTTAATTGGGAATGCGATAAATGCATACTCAGCAGCTGTTTTTGGATCTAATAAACGTTGCCATCCAAATACGAAGTCTTTCGCTGTTACAGGATCGCCATTTGACCATTTTGCATCTTTACGTAATTTAAATGTATATTTTTTGCCATCCTCGCTTTTCGTACTAGATTCCGCGGCAGCTGGGGTTGGCTTATTATCTTTATCTAGGCGATATAAACCTTCCATTGTATTTCCTAAAATTTGTGAACCAAGTGTATCCGTATTTTTCGAAGTATCCATCGTTGGAATTTCATTTGTCTCTGTTCGATTTAATACTTGTTTCGCTGCTAGTTTTTCTCCTGATTTACTATCTCCACTAGAGCTAGAATTTGTGCTTGTCTTTTTATCTCCACCTGATGTAGAACATGCTGTTAGTGCCATGCTCATTGCTAAAACCGGTACTACAACTGCTGTTAGTTTTTTCATTTTTTTCTTTTTCATTTTTGTACCCTCCCTAATTCTAAACGATAGCTATTTAAGAATTTTCTGATAATTCTGTTTTTCTTTATATATTTATCAGACGATTCTTACTACTTCTTATTCTACTAATTTTTTAAAATTTGTAAAGTGTTATTATTGAAAATTATTAAAAAATTATTTTTTTACAGTAATATTCATAAAAATTCCATATAGTTTTTTTACATCATTTATTATCGTTACATATACACTAATTTAATAGTGTTAATGATGATTTCCAATAAATAGACTGTAGATTGTCTAATAAATAATGTATACTTTAGAAATCTCTTTCCTACAAAAACGAAAAAAGCCCACTTTCTCAGTGGACTTTCTAATTTACAACGGTAAATCCCTCTTCCTAAACACTACAATTGCTACTATGAAGATACAAAGCGCTCCAGCAGTTAAGCCTATACTTACTGGCCATATATTATATGTTCCTTCAGCAATTTCTTTCGGACGAAACAATGTAAATAAAGATATATTTCTCATCCACTCTAACTTATCACTTAATTTCCCTACCATATCTAATACGAAAAATAAGATTGTTAAACTGGCTGAGTAGCTAAGTGCCTTTCTTTCATCATTACATATACAAGAAAAGAAGAATGAATAAGCACTAACTACTAAAAATATAAGCCCTCCAACTACATTTATTTTCAAAAATAATTCTTTATTTAAGTTATTATCTTTTAAAAACCAATCTGCACCTAATATACCAGCTACATAAGTAACAATTACAATTATTAGTAGCCCCAATATGAGAACAGTAGCTTGTGTAATTGCAATTTGCACCCTGGATACAGGTGTTGCTAATAAATATGCCATCGCCCCTTTATCTACATGACGAGCAATTAAATGCGTTGCAACCGTGACGCAAAAAATTGTTAAAATGATAATGAACAACAGGCTATAATATTCACCAGCTAAAAAATCCATTACATTTTGAATTGGGCTTTCCATTCCAACGATTTTTTTTACACTATCAGGCATGGCACTTATTAATTCATTTAACCCTTTCGCTGATACCATCGATGGGAATATCCAAATTAATAGCCATAAATAAAGAGCTGCACCAGTCGCATAACTCAAAATACTTTTTTGTGTTTCTTTCAAACTAGCTAAAAATAATTGTTTATTCATGCTTTATCCCTTCTTTCTTATCGTAATAATGCATAAATAAATGTTCTAAATCCATTGCTCTTGTTTGAAGTGCAGTTACATTATATTTTGAAAGTATTTGTAAAACAGTTTGATAGTTTCCTTGTACAATAATTGATGCTGTTTTCCCTTTCACAGCCTCGAATTGTAAATCACATTGTTTAAGAGACTCGATTTCTTCTTGAGATGATACTGTTACATCTATCACCTGTCTTCTCATTTCTTGTAAATCATGAATATTTTCAACTGTTACAAGGCAACCATCTTTAATAATCGCTACTCTGTCACAAGTTCTCTCAATTTCAGTGAAAATATGCGATGACATAAGAATCGTTTTCCCTCTTTGCTTTTCTTCTAATATTAAATCTATAAATATTTGCTGCATAAGTGGATCGAGTCCTGATGTCGGTTCATCTAAAATTAGCACTTCTGGATCATGCATAAATGCCGCAACTATACCTACTTTTTGTTTCATTCCTTTAGACATTTTTCGAATTGGTGTTTTCACATCGAATTGCAGACGCTCTATCAAGTCATCACGTCTCTTCGTTTCCTTTAACCCACGCATTCCTTGCATCAAATTTAAAAATTCTAATCCATTCATTCCTTCAATAAAAGAAATTTCTCCTGGTAAATAGCCAACTTCTCTTTGAATTTTCGCAGCATCTTCCCAACAATCTAATCCGAAAATTGTCGCTTTACCAGCCGTCGGTTTTATAAATCCCATTAAATTACGAATCGTTGTTGATTTCCCAGCACCATTTGGTCCTAAGTAGCCAAAAACTTCCCCTTCTTTCACTTCAAATGTAATATCAAACAAGCCTTTTCCATTTGAAAACTGTTTTGTAACATTTTGAACTGAAATCATAAATCCACCTCATTTTTTGAAATATTTAACATGTGATATTTCAAAATTATTGTACTCCTCATCTTTCATATTCGCAACAACTTTTTGAAATATTTATATGTCCATATTTCAAAATTATTGTTTTCAATTATTTTTTCTTGTATATTTTAAATGAGGTGATTGTATTGAACGGCTTTGAAAAAGTGAAAGAAAAGAAAAAACGTGCCATTAAAGATGCGGCCTTTACATTATTTTCAGAACGCGGATTTAATGAAGTAAAAATAGAACATATTGCAAAAAAAGCAAACGTTTCTCAAGTTACAATTTATAATCATTTTGGAAGTAAAGATGCATTATTTAGGGAGCTTATACAAGAATTTATAATATCTGAATTTCAATATTATAAAGAGCTTGCGGAAGAAAAATTACCGTTTCATGATATGATGCAAAAAATGATTGTAAGAAAAATGAATACGGGCGGGTTATTTCAGCCTGATATGCTACTACAAATGATGCAAAAAGACGAAGAGCTCCGAAAATTTATTTATAGTTATCAACACGAAAAAATTCTGCCTTGGTATTTAGAAATATTAGAACAAGCACAGCGCAAAAATGAAATTAATCCTCATCTTTCAAAAGAAATGATGTTACTGTACATTCAAATGTTCACTAAATTAGGTGATGATTTCGGGGCACAGCTTCTTGAAGGAGATCGAGAAAAACATATACAAGATATAGTTACGATGTTTTTTTATGGACTTTCCGTTCCGCAAAAATAAAAAAGACACATAATCGTGTCTTTTTTATTTTACCAAAATGACTCTACCAGTTTCACTACTTTCAATTGCCAATTGAATAATCCTAATAACTTCCAACCCTTCTTCTGCTGTTACAGGTGGTTTCTCACCATTTACAATACTATCTCTTACACCTTTATAATACATGTCATAGCAGCCGACTTCTGTTGGAATACGCTCTAAGCTTTCTCCTGTTTCTAAAGTAGCAAAATTCTCTTCAGAGTCTGCTCCATAACCATTATCCCCTGGCTTCATTCCAGTCTTTAATTGTTCTTCCTGTGAATCCATACCATACTTCACGATAGAACCTTTATCTCCATGCAGTGTAAAATGTGGTCCAGCTTGCTTTACGTAACTGCTACTATGTAAAATAACGCGCTTCACTCCATAGTGAAGTACAACATGGAAGTAATCATCAACTTCTGCACCTGGTCGTTGTTTTATTACATCTGCGCTTATCGCATCTGGTTTCCCAAATAATGATAATGCTTGGTCCATTAAATGCGATCCTAAATCATATAATATACCTGATCCTGGTAAGTTCTTTTCTCTCCAGCGATCGCGTACATGTGGGCGGAAACGATCGAAATGCGCTTCATATGCGTATACATTCCCTATTCTTTTTTCTTGTAATAATTTCTTTATCGTTAAGAAATCATTATCCAAACGGCGATTATGATACACACTTAAAACGACATTATGTCGGTTCGCTAATGAAATAAGTTCTTCTCCTTCTTCAATTGAAACAACGAATGGTTTTTCCACAACAACATGCTTGCCGTGTACAATTGCTTCTTTTACATATGGAAAATGGGTTGTATTCGGCGAAGTAATAACCACTAAGTCAATATCAGCTCGGTTTACTAATTCATCAATTGTACCAACAACTTCAGTATTTGGTAATGCTTGTTTCACTACTTCTTCTTTTGATGATAAAATAGCACGAATATCGTATTCTTCTATCGTTTGTAATAACGGGATGTGAAATGTTGTACTAGAAAATCCAAATCCTACAATCCCTACACCTATTTTTTTCATGTTGCCCCTCCATTTATCCCGCTTTAACGGGCAGTAAGATTCCTACCTCAAAATTCAGCGAAAGCAAAGAAATTAGGTGAGGAATCAACTGCTCGTAAAAGCCCGATTGGTTCAACTAATAATCAGTGGGGATAAAGAAAATCCCCACTGATTAAAGTTTCACTTTATGAGAACGATTTCATCTCATTATTATAACAAGATTATTTTTATATACATAACGTTTTGCTCATACATACCTTTTCATAACTAAAAACCTCGCTAGTTATACACTAGCAAGGTTTTTTCACATTTACTCTGTTCGTTTTTTTGTCCACGTTTCAATTACTTCACCAGTATCATTAACATCTAGTACTAAACTACCATTACTATACCGGTCTTTATTTCGAAACGCTTTCGGATCAATTTCTTCTACAATGTGTTTCTCTGTCTTCATGTAAACTAATTCATCATCTCGAACAATTTCAATACCGACAATGCGGTACGGATTACGTTTTAACTCTTTAAAAATTACAAGGCCTCGCTTCGCCCTCGTTGATTTCTCAATTTCCGATGCCTTTATACGTTTCACAGCACCTCGCTGCGTAACGAGAATAAGTTGATCTTTTTCACCATTTAACGGTTTACCAGAAGCAACATAGTCATCTTCTTTTAAATTAATTGCTTTCACACCAGCTGCTCTGACACCAACTGGACTTACTTCTTCTTCATTGAATACAAGTGCATATGCACCATGTGTTGCAAGAACAATATCACTTGTCCCATCTGTCGCAAATATATCAACAACTTCATCATCTTTTTTCAAGTTTACAGCAACGAATGCCCGTGAATAACGCTGTACTTTATATTGGTTTAATTCTGTTTTCTTAATCATACCGTTTCGTGTAACAAATACGATAAATCGTTTTTCTTCTTCAAAATTCGGTACGACTGTTGCCCAAATTAACGATTCATCTCGCTCGAGTGAAACAAGATTCGCAACGTGTTGACCTAAATCTTTCCAACGAATTTCTGGCATTTCATACACAGGAAGATAAATATAATTTCCTTTGTTCGTAAATAAAAGAACGGTTTCTGTCGTGTTTGTATCGAAACGCTCAAGTAAGATGTCACCCTCTTTCATACCGAAGTATTTCCCGTTCGATGCATTATGCGAACGCCAACCTGTTCGTTTCACATAGCCTTCTTTCGTTACAGTAACGATGACATCTTCTTGCGGAATCATAACTTCCACATCGATTTTAATTTCTTCAATTTCCTCTTCAATTATCGCACGGCGATTATCACTATATGTTTTCTTTACTCTCTTCAAATCTGTTTTAATAACTTGAAAAAGTCTTTTTTCACTTTGTAAAATTGACTGTAACTCTATAATTTTCTTACTAAGTTCCGCTGCTTCTTGCTCTAGCGCTGTAATATCTGTATTCGTTAAACGATATAATTGCAGTGAAACAATTGCTTCTGACTGCGCCTCTGTAAATCCAAATTTCGCACTTAAATTATCTTTCGCATTACGCTTATCTTTAGACCCACGGATCGTTTCAATCACTTCATCTAAAATTGATAATGCTTTCTTTAAACCTTCTACAATATGCTGACGATTTTCTGCTTTTCTTAATTCATATTGTGAGCGTCTTGTAACAACTTCTTTCTGATGTCCAATATATGCATCCAAAATCTTAGGTAATGTCATAAGTGTCGGACGACGATTATTTATCGCTACCATATTAAAGTTGTATGGAATTTGTAAATCTGTATTTTTATATAAATAATTTAAAATACCTTCAGCATTCGCTTCTTTTTTTAATTCTACAACGATACGAAGACCTGTACGATCTGTCTCATCACGTACTTCAGCAATTCCATCTAGCTTTTTATCTATACGTAATTCATCCATTTTCTTAACAAGATTCGCTTTATTTACTTCGTACGGAATTTCTGTAATAACGATTTGTTGCTTCCCGCCACGAATCGTTTCAACCTCTGCTTTTCCGCGAATAATAATTTTACCTTTACCTGTTTCATACGCTTTTTTAATGCCATCTATCCCTTGTATAATACCACCTGTAGGGAAATCTGGTCCTTTAATAACTGTTAACAAGTCATCCACAGAACTATTCGGTTGATCGATACGCATCATTGTAGCATCAATTACTTCTCCAAGATGATGCGGTGGAATTTCTGTTGCATAACCAGCGGAAATCCCTGTAGATCCGTTCACTAATAAGTTCGGGAACATTGCCGGTAATACAATAGGCTCTTCACTCGTATCATCAAAGTTTGACACGAATTCTACTGTTTCTTTATCAAGATCACGTAATAACTCAGATGCGATTGGTGATAAACGTGCTTCCGTATAACGCATTGCCGCTGCTGGATCCCCATCAACACTACCGTTATTTCCGTGCATTTCAACTAAAACATTACGTACTTTCCAAGTTTGACTTAAACGGACCATCGCCTCATATACAGAGGAATCACCATGTGGATGATAATTACCGATAACATTACCTACTGTTTTAGCTGATTTACGAAACGCTTTATCATGTACGTTTCCTTCTACATACATAGAATATAAAATACGTCTTTGTACCGGTTTTAAACCGTCACGCGCATCTGGAAGCGCGCGGTCTTGAATAATATATTTACTATAACGTGCAAAGCGGTCACCTAACACGTCTTCAAGCGGGAGGTCATGAAACTTCTCTGCCTGCATGTTATTCCACCTCCGTCTCCATAATCATTTCATTTTCTAAAATATTTCCTTCTTCTTGCATACCAAATTGTACATTACGCTCAATCCATTTACGACGAGGTTCTACTTTATCACCCATCAATGTCGTAACTCGGCGCTCAGCTCTTGATGCATCGTCAATCTTCACACGGATTAACGTACGTGTTTCAGGGTTCATCGTTGTTTCCCATAATTGATCGGCATTCATTTCGCCAAGTCCTTTATAGCGCTGCAACATGTAGCCTTTACCGACCTTTTTCGTTACACCACCTAATTCTTCATCAGACCATGCATATTCAATTACTTCACTTTTCCCTTTTCCTTTACTTACTTTATATAAAGGTGGAAGTGCGATAAATACTTTACCAGCTTCAATAAGTGGTTTCATATAACGATAGAAGAACGTCAGTAGTAACACTTGAATATGTGCTCCATCCGTATCTGCATCGGTCATAATAACAACTTTATCGTAGTTAATATCTTCAACCGCGAACTCATTCCCTACGCCGCCGCCAATTGCGTAAATAATCGTATTGATCTCTTCATTCTTAAAAATATCAGCAAGCTTTGCTTTTTCCGTGTTAATTACTTTACCACGTAATGGTAGCACCGCTTGGAAACGACGATCTCGCCCTTGCTTTGCTGAACCACCAGCCGAGTCACCCTCTACTAAATACAATTCGTTTTTCTGAGGATTACGTGATTGTGCAGGTGTTAACTTCCCGCTTAAAGTACCTTCTGATTTTTTCTTCTTCTTACCAGTACGCGCTTCTTCTCTCGCTTTACGAGCAGCCTCACGTGCTTGTGCTGCTTTAATTGCCTTTCTCACAAGAAGTGTAGCTACATCCGGGTTTTCTTCTAAAAAGTAAGCTAAATGCTCAGATACAATTGCATCAATTGAAGAACGAGCTTCACTTGTACCTAGTTTCCCTTTCGTTTGCCCTTCAAACTGGAGTACGTCTTCTGGTACACGTACAGAAACAATCGAAGCTAATCCTTCTCGAATATCTGTACCCTCTAAATTTTTGTCTTTTTCTTTTAATAAAGAAACTTTACGAGCATACTCATTGAACACACGTGTCATTGCTGTTTTAAATCCAGCTTCGTGTGTACCACCGTCTTTTGTACGTACATTATTTACAAACGAAAGAATGTTTTCTGAGTAACCATCATTAAACTGAAACGCTAACTCTGCTTCAATTCCATTTTGCTCACCCGAGAAATATACAACTGGATGAATCGAATCTTTCTCTTCGTTTAAGTATGAAACGAAAGCCTCAATTCCTGTTTCATAATGAAACACATCTTCTAAATCATTACGTTCATCTTTTATCGAGATTTTCATTCCTTTTAATAAGAATGCAGATTCACGTAATCTCTCACATAATGTTTCATAATTATAATTTGTTGTGCTGAAAATAGTTGTATCTGGTTTGAAGTGCATCGTTGTACCAGACTCTTTCGTTTTCCCGATTTTCTCTAACGTCGTTGCAGGAGTACCACCATTTTCAAAGCGTTGTTCATAAATGCTACCATCTCGCTTAATCGTTACTACTAGCCATTCTGATAAGGCGTTTACAACTGATGCCCCAACACCGTGTAAACCACCACTCGTTTTATAGCCTCCTTGGCCAAACTTACCACCAGCATGAAGTACAGTTAAAATAACTTCAGGTGTCGGCTTTCCAAGCTTATGCATTCCCGTAGGCATTCCTCGCCCTTTATCAATTACGCTAATACTATTATCTTTATGTATTACGACAGAAATTTCGTCGCCAAATCCCGCTAATGCTTCATCAACGGAGTTATCTACTATTTCATATACTAAATGATGCAATCCACGGCTATCCGTACTCCCGATATACATACCCGGGCGTTTTCGAACGGCTTCAAGTCCTTCTAACACTTGAATTGCATCTTCATTATATTGGAACTGATGCTTCGCCAAACTCCTTGCCCCTTTCCTAATCAAATCAGAACATATGTTTCTATTATAGAATAACGCCTCGACTATAGTTTTGGCAAGTTATCTTATCTCTTTTATATACTATTTTCAATAGAAAAATCCTTGTTTTTTTCACAAGGATTCCTCTAGGCTACTATTTCAGAAAAATAATCGTTTGTCAACGAGAAATGGATATGTATTCCAACATTATACATTCCAAACCTTTATCATGATCCAAATGATCAATATCCAAAATGGGATAACAAGTAACAATCCCCAAAAACAGCCTTTAAAAAATCTCATGATGAACACCTCGTTCATCCGCCCTACTTATGTAAAAAGCGAGGGCTGAATCAATCTTTCTATCTTTAAAATCTATACTATTTTGTCATTACATGCTCTACTTTAATGCAACGATCCATTATTACTGTGTAGCCTTTTTCTTGTAAAAGTTTATATGTATCTTCATCTTGTACTCCTAATTGTGCCCAGAAAACATCTGCATCAATCTCTACAAACTCTTCCGCAACATCCTTTAAAAATTCTGAGCGACGAAACACATTTACAATATCAACATGTTCTTTAATATCCGTCAGTGAAGAAACCGCCTTTTCTCCGAGTACTTCATCTACTGTTGGATTTACTGGAATAATGCGGTACCCAGCATCTTGCATTGCTTTTGAAACCATATACGATGTGCGTTCTGGCTTATCTGATAATCCAACAACTGCAATCGTTTTACTTTTCTTTAATACTTCACCAATTTCCGTACGAGTTGGGTTTTCAATTGTCATAATTTATCCCTCCTATTCCTTTAGTATATCCGATAAAGAAAGTCTCTTTCAACATGAAAGAGACTTTCTTTTATTCCGATTATTGATTCTTTGTAGCTGAATTATCTGCTAATGTAGCTGTTTTCGTCATTTTTTGGCCATTGCGATAGAATGTAACTTCTACTTTCTCGCCTACTTTTTTCTTTTCATATAAATATTTACGGAATTGAAGTGAATTCTCTACTTTTTGATCATCTAACGCTACTACTATATCATATTGCTCTAAACCAGCTTTTTCCGCTGGTGATATTGGATAGATTTTACCTAATACAACTCCATTTGTTACTTCTTTTGGCACTTTTAATTGATTTACTGCATAAGCTTGCACATCTTCTAATGAAACGACACCGACTCCTAGTGCTGGACGTTTCACCACTCCATCTTTTTCAAGTGATTCAATAACTGGTTTTGCAATGTTAATTGGAATTGCAAAACCAATACCCTCTACTGATTGCTGAGCTATTTTACTTGAGTTAATACCGATTACCTCACCGTTTTGGTTAAATAGTGCACCACCACTGTTACCAGGGTTAATCGCTGCATCTGTTTGAATAACTTGTGCTTGCCAATCAGGACGTTTATCACCATCAATATCAACTGGAATTTCACGCTCTTTACTACTGATGATACCTTCCGTTACACTTCCATCAAATCCTAATGGATTACCGATTGCAATTGCTTTTTCACCCGCACGGATTTTACTGGAATCACCTAAACTTGCAACTTTATTCACATTAGATCCATCAATCTCTACAACAGCTAAGTCCAACCAAGGGTCCTTACCAACTAATTTTGCATCGACTTGCTTTCCATCGCTTAGTTTAACGGCAAGTTTATTTGCACCATCTACTACGTGGTTATTTGTTACGATATATGCTTTATTTCCTGCTTTTTTATAAATAACACCTGAGCCTGTACCAGCTGTTTGTTCTTGACCTGTCGGCTGCATCGCAAATGGATCAACACTTTGTTGCATATTAATCACACCTACAACAACATCCTTCGCGCCTTCGATCATTCCCGGTAAATCAGTTTCATTTTTCGCTTTATTTACAACTGGAACTACAGTTCCTTCTACTTGTTTATTAGAATTGAATGACGAAACAGCTGCATCATTATTTTGCACCCATGGCATGTACGGTGCTGCAAAACTAATCGAAACCGCCCCGACTACAGCTCCAACTAAACCTGTGAAAAAATATCCTTTTTTACTACCTGATTTTTTCACTTCTCTCGTTTCACTATGCTCTTCATTCAAATTCGGTCCGTCGTAATATCCCATGTTTTATTTCCCCTCCCTGGTGAATTCGTACTTTCAGTATAGTCACATTTTGTGTCCTTCTTGTGAACTCATCGTGAAATCCAATTAAAAAAATACTCCTATCTACCATTGTAGACAAGAAAAGTATTTTTTGTACATTCCACCTACAAAGGAGAGTGTAAATTTGCTATATCCCAAAGCCGGGATGCATAGTAGCTTAAAGGTTATTCTTCGAATTTGTAACCTACTCGAATAACAGTGCCGATATGCTTCGCCTTATCTCCTAGCTTATTTCGCAGTTTTTTAATATGTGTATCAACCGTTCGGTCATCACCGTAGTAATCATATCCCCATAACTGATCTAATAAATGTTGACGTGACAACACAATTCCTTTGTTCTCCATTAAATAAACAAGAAGTTCAAACTCCTTATGTGTCAATATAATTTCTTCACCATCTACTAAAACTGTTCTAGATAGTCGATTCACTTCTATTCCAGCTAAAGACATAGTATTTTCTTCTGATACTCCTACTGCTCCATCCGCACGTTTCAATAACGTCTTTGCACGAGCTACTAACACTTTCGGACTAAAAGGTTTTGTTACATACTCATCTGCCCCTAGTTCAAAGCCTAGTAATGTATCATCCTCATCAGAACGTGCTGTCAGCATAATAATTGGTACCGCTGACTCTTTTCTAATTCGTCTACAAACAGACCAACCATCTATTTCTGGTAACATAATATCTAACATAATTAAATCAATTGTATGTTCAGCAAATAATTCTAGCGCTTTTTTTCCATCTTCCGCTTCGATTACTTCAAAGCCTTCATTACGAAAATAATCACTAACAATTTCACGTAATCTTCTTTCATCTTCAACAAGTAATACTGTTTTATTCATATAATCTATCCCGCCTTTTTACTCTTTCAATCGAATAATACGTTGATTGGAGCTTCCGCGAAATGGAAGTGTTAAATCTTTTTTCTCGATTTCAAATCTTCCATCGACTAAAACATCCCCATACTGTAACAACTCTATCATATCATTATTTCGAGAACTCTGTATCTCTTCTAACGTATAACCTGTATACATCCATAGATTTTTTTTCAAATCTTTCACAGCTTTTGCTACTTTTTTCACTTCAGCAGCTTGGAAGAATGGATCTCCACCTGAAAATGTTACATCTGTTAATGAATTACTTTCAATCTCTTTCACAATTTCTTCTACCGTCATTTCAGTTCCATTGCAAACATTCCAAGATTTCGGGTTATGGCATCCGAAACAACGATGCGGACAGCCCGCAAAAAACACGACTGTCCGCAACCCTTCTCCATCTACTACACTATCATGAATGATATTCATAACTTTCATTTATGCTTCACCCGATCCATCTCTTCACTACGTTTCGCACTATTCCACTTCGACATATCTCCTACAAGATAGCCCGTTATACGGCGAATTCTTTCTATATTAGCCTCATCTTCATTTCCACAGCTTGGACATTCATTCCCAATAACTCCGTGATAACTACAGCACTTACAACGATCAACAGGATGATTTATTGAACCGTACCCAACGCCATTCTCTGCCATCGCTTGCACAATTTGCTTTAATGCCTTTTTGTTATGCATAGCTGCTCCGTCTAGTTCAATATACGTAATATGTCCCCCGTTACATAGGGCATGGAAAGGTCCTTCTAAACGAATTTTATTTATCGCTTGAATGTTATAATAAACTGGAATATGGAATGAATTCGTATAGTAATTATGGTTCGTTATACCGCTAATCTCACCAAATTCTTCTCTATCTTTTTTCACAAACTTTCCTGATAACCCTTCTGCTGGCGTTGCAATTACAGAGAAATTGAGTTGATGTTCTTCCATCGCCTTATCCATTCTCTCTCTCATAAAGGAAATAATTTCATATCCAAGCTTCCACGATTCTTCATTTTCTCCATGATGCTTTCCAGTTAACGCTACTAAACATTCTGCAAGACCGATAAAACCAAGACTTAACGTCCCTTGTTTTAAAATCGGTGCCACAGCATCTTCAGGTTGTAACGTCTCTCCACCGCGCCATACACCTTGTGAATATAAGAACTGAAAATCTCTTGCTCTCTTTGTACATTGATAAGCAAATCTCTCTAATAATTGCTTAACGCCTAAATCTAAATAATAACTTAGCGCTTCAAAAAACGCTTCTTTTGAACCACTAATTAGCGCTAATTTCACTAAATTAATAGAAGTAAACGATAAATTCCCTCTTCCAATTGCTGTTTCTTCCCCATGTATATTAGACATAACACGAGTACGGCACCCCATATAACATACTTCACTTTCAGGTCGACCGTCATAATGCACAGCATTAAACGGAGCATCTAAAAACGAAAAGTTAGGGAATAATCGCTCAGCGGTCGTTTCTAATGCTAATTCAAATAAATCATAGTTCGGATCACACTCTTCAAAGTTCACGCCTTTTTTCATTTTGAAAATTTGAATAGGAAAAATCGGTGTTTCCCCTTTACCAAGTCCAGCTTGCGTCGCTTTTAAAAGTTGCTTAATTAAAAGTCTTCCCTCTTTCGATGTGTCTGTTCCGTAGTTAATAGAAATAAATGGTACTTGTCCCCCGCCCCTACTATGCATACTATTTGAATTATGAACGAAAGCCTCACACGCCTGATACGTATCATTTTCTGTCTCTTTCCATGCAAATTCCTCTATTTGTTCTTTCGTAAGCGGATATGACTGTAGTCGTTTTTTATGTCTCTTTACTGTTTTTCTCACATATGGAGCTAAATCAATATCAAAGAGTGCAAACGATTGGCCACCGTGCTGCATATTTTGATTCGCCTGAAAAATAATTGAAGAAAGCGCCAACGCACTTTTAATGTCTTGCGGTTGTCTCATATGTCCATGGCCAGTATGAAAACCGTTAGCTAGCATTTGCGCTAACGGAATTTGCGAACAAGTCGTCGTTCCTGTTGCATAAAAATCTAAATCATGTGGATATAATATATTTTGATCTATCGCTTTTTTCACTTGATCTGATAATAATTTTTCTACTGCATAATACTTTGCGCTCTCAGATGCGAACGTTCCCATTACTCCCATTGGAGATCGACCATCTACATTTGCATTTTCCTGCATTAAATCTTGTTCATTACCGTGGATAATTGTCTCAAATACTTTCATTAATTCTTCTCCACGTACATTTTGTTTCAACATTCATAACCCTCCACCAACATGTTGTTGTCTTTTGATTAAAATCATACAACATATAGTTCTTCTGTTCCTGTGAAAAATGTAACATTCCTGTGAAAGTTTTTTTAAAAATTAATGACTTTTTCATTTATAAAAAAGAAATGTGCTCTTTACAAATGTATGGTACAATAAATGGGAAAAACTCTTTTTACCCTTTATCAACACATTTGTATAAAGGAGACTGAACTCATGGTTATTACATATCTTTTATTTATCGTTGCCTATCTACTCGGTTCGATTCCATTTGCATTAGTCGTTGGAAAAATTGGTTATGGAATCGACATTCGTGAGCATGGAAGCGGTAATCTAGGCGGAACAAATACATTCCGTACATTAGGGAAAAAAGCAGGTTTTATCGTAACAATTGCTGACATTTTAAAAGGTACATTAGCAACAGGTCTACCGATTATTTTCGGGTCAGATATTCACCCACTATGGTTTGGATTAGCCGCTGTTCTTGGACATGTCTATCCGATCTTCGCAAAATTCCGCGGGGGGAAAGCAGTTGCAACTTCTGCTGGGGTGCTATTATGCTATTCACCAGTTGTTTTTGCAATATTAGCTGTTGTCTTTTTCAGCCTTTTATTTACAACAAGATACGTATCACTTTCTTCTATGATAACAGCTGTCGTTGCTGTTATTGCATCCATTGTTAGCGGGGATAAAATCTTCATTATTGCGATGTGTTTATTAGCAGGTATGGTTATTTATAAACACCGTGCAAATATCGGACGAATTATAAATAAAACTGAACCAAAAGCAAACTTTTCAAAAAAGCAAAAATAAGATCGTAACCCACATAACGCAAAAAGAAAACGTGAAGCATATTAATAGCGTCTTTTTGCGTTATTTTTTATACTAAAAGAAAAAGCAACATAATTTGGAGGAACTATACATGAATCTTTCCGTAACAAAAAAAGCAGCACAATGGTATAAAAACGAATTAAACTTACAATCGGGTGAAACAATACGCCTTTTCGTACAATACGGCGGTTGCAGTACTGTGCAAAAAGGACTTTCTTTAGGTATTCGTAAAGATGACCCTGCGCACCCTGCTGTTCAAACTCAAGAAGAAGGTATTAACTTCTTTATTGAAAGCGATGATGAGTGGTTCTTCGATGGACATAATTTATTAGTTACACTTAACGACGGTGATGATTTCCCTCAATTTAATTATGAAAAATAAAAAAGCGTGGCTTCTGCCACGCTTTTTTATTTCTTTTTAATTTCCTCATATTTCGCATACCACTCAGGATATAATTTTTTAAATGATACAGGGCGGAACCCTTCTTTTTTCGCACAAATATTCGTCGTGCTTGCAGTAATACAAAGTTCGCCATCACCATTATAAATTTCATATCCATATACAACGCGGAGCGGGCTCACAGTATCAACCCACGTTTTCACAATAGCTTTTTCTCCATAACGCATCGCTTTACGATATGAAATTTGTAAGTCTAACACAGGAGAAATAATTCCCTCTTTCTCCATTTCAACATATGAAAATCCTAAATCTTGTATAAGTTTCGTGCGCCCTAGTTCAAGCCACACTAAATAGTTTGAATGGTAAACAACACCCATTTGATCTGTTTCCGCATAACGGATTTCAACTTCATGTTCTGCTACAAACATTTCTATTCGCCTTCTTTCACTTCTGTTCCCTTGCATACATTTAATCATAATACAGTGGAATCAAAAATAAAATAAAAACAGTGAATCTTTTACCGAAAGGGGCAAGCACATGATTCAAATTGTAACTGTTCGTAGCGGTGATAGCGTATATAGTTTAGCCTCAAAATATGGATCTACACCTGAAGAGATTGTAAAAGACAA
Source organism: Bacillus sp. 05T21 (assembly GCF_056396785.1). Lineage (NCBI taxonomy): Bacteria > Bacillati > Bacillota > Bacilli > Caryophanales > Bacillaceae > Bacillus > Bacillus sp. 05T21. Next base: position 161,156 of record NZ_JBFTMD010000006.1, read on the forward strand.
TGGACTAAATCCAGCCGAAACACTCGTTGTTGGTCAGGCACTTATCGTTAATACGAAAGGCAATAATTATTATGTACAGCCTGGCGACAGCCTTTATCGAATTTCTCAAACGTATAACGTTCCTCTCGCCAGTTTAGCTAAAGTTAATAACCTTTCATTAAAATCTATTCTCCATGTCGGACAGCAATTATATATACCGAAAGGAACAAAACGAGCAGTAGAATCCATTGCTTATTTACAACCTTCAACAATACCGATAAAAGAAAGTTTAGTAACTGCTACACGTGCTATCAACCCATTTTTAACATATTTAGCCTACTTTAGTTTTGAAGCAAAAAGAGACGGTACATTAAAAGAACCAACCGAAACAGCGAAAATCGCTAATATTGCAACGCAAGGTAAAACCATCCCTATGCTCGTTATTACAAATATCGAAAATGGAAATTTCAGTGCCGATCTGACCTCGGTTATTTTACGCGATGCAACAATTCAAAACAAGTTTATTACTAACATTTTGCAAACAGCTGAAAAATATGGCATGCGAGACATTCATTTCGATTTCGAGAGTGTGGCACCTGAAGATCGCGAAGCCTATAATCGTTTTTTACGAAATGTGAAAACACGCTTACCTAGCGGGTACACATTAAGTACAACGCTTGTACCGAAAACAAGTTCCAATCAAAAAGGGAAATTTTTTGAGGCTCACGATTATAAAGCACAAGGACAAATTGTTGATTTCGTCGTCATTATGACATACGACTGGGGTTGGCAAGGTGGCCCACCAATGGCGATTTCCCCTATTGGTCCTGTGAAGGAAGTACTTCAATATGCAAAATCTCAAATGCCTCCACAAAAAATTATGATGGGGCAAAATTTATATGGATTTGATTGGAAACTTCCGTTCAAACAAGGGAATCCACCCGCAAAAGCAGTTAGCTCTGTCGCAGCTGTTGCACTTGCTCGTAAATACAATGTTCCTATCCGCTATGATTTCACAGCCCAAGCTCCACATTTTAATTACTTTGATGAAAACGGCGTACAACACGAGGTTTGGTTTGAAGATTCGAGGTCTATTCAAAGTAAATTCAATTTAATGAAAGAACAAGGCATTGGCGGTATTAGCTATTGGAAGATTGGTCTACCATTCCCACAAAATTGGCGTTTACTCGTTGAAAACTTTACAATTACGAAAAAAGGCTGACGAAAGTCAGCTTTTTGAATATTTTTACAATATTATCCAAACGCACAAAAAGGAGAATGATGACATTCTCCTTTTTTTAACCGTTATCAACAATTGGTTGTTTGCCAGTTTGGTCTTGCATTTGCTTCCCTTTATTGCCACCAGCTTTTTTCGATTGTGTTCCAATTTGATTTGGTGCAAAGTCTTTTGAATTTTTTTTCGGATTACCCATTACTATCGCCTCCTTAACACTAGTATCGTACTAGTGTTAAGAATTATTCAGCCTGCTTAAAAAGTTTCATTTCATAACGTTTTTCAATTCGTTTTTCAATTCGATCCATTGCATCACGATCGCTTAATAATTGTTGTTTATTTTCATTTACAAGTTCTTCAAACGATCTACGGCGACTTCTTCTCATGTTGCTCACCCTTTCTTCAACGCTTTCTTATTACATAGTATGAGCAAATGAAAAACTCTTTAATCAGATTTGCAAGAAAATTTTATGTTTTGATAAAAAATCCCATGCGCATATATTGCACATGGGATTTTTTACACCATCATATTTAAATATTTTTTAATTTCTTCATCCGCATTTACTTTATTTGCTCTATATTCATCCAGCGCTCGTAATACAGAATCGTATTCTTCTACAATGTAGCTCTCTAGCTTCAAAATGTCCTCTACACTGTCAATCATAATTCTCGTGTTGCCAATCTCACTTTTCAATGCTGCCTCGTATGTTAAGCTCGTACAAATTTCTCTTACATCGTCTTCCATTTTTTCTGTTAACACATATTTCTTTCGCCCTTTGACCTTTAACCTTATAATTGGATAAAAAGCTTTTATATCTAAATAACTCCCAACATTCATACAACGAATCCAATCAATATCACGTTTATTTCGTACAAGCATTTCTTTTACCGCTTCAAATACCGCTGTTTCATCAAGTACTTCCTTATTCGCTTTTCTTTTTCCTTCTTCTTCAACAGCTGCACAATTTTGATAAACAGCCGCACACGTAATACAGTCGTCAAATGCATTATGAGAACTTAAGCGAATTCCAAGCATTCGTTTTAACGTTTCAAGTTTATGATTAGGCGCATGCTTCATATATTTTTTCGCTAAAAACACAGTATCAATAACGTTATTTTTAGGCTCAGGTAGTCCAAGCATATTTACATTACTCTTTAAAAAACGCATATCAAAAAAAGCATTATGTGCCACGATAATATTTGTATCTAGAAATGCCAAAAACAAAGGCAATACTTCTGCAATTGTTGGTGCGTCTGAAACACGATAATTCGTAATACCTGTTAAACTCGTAATTCGGCTCGGAATTGGACGCTCTGGATTCACATACGATACAAATTGATCAACCATTTCATGATTACGGTACTTCACAGCTGCCACCTGGATAATCTTATCATTATAGGGGTTAAACCCTGTCGTTTCAAAATCAATTACAACATAATCTAATGGTAAGGATACATTCCCCAATCCATACACTCCCTCATCTGTTATTAACAGTTACATTTCTTTTCCCCCGCTATTTGCGGGCAGTCAGGCTACCTGTAAATGCCCGATTGGTGCGGGCTAATAATCATGGGGGGATGTTCATCCCCCTATGATTAAAGTTTTTCTTTATCATATCACGAAGTCATCACTCCATGAAAAAGAAAAGGCAGAAATGGTCCATTTCCATCTCTGCCTTTTTACTAATTATTTTAATTTCGCGATCCGTTTTTCCATCTCTTTTTGTGTCATCGGTCCAATAAACTTATCTTGAATAACACCTTCTGTATCAATAAAATAAGAAGTTGGAATGGTAATTACTTTATACGCTGTTGTCACATCAATGTTCTTGTCCAATAAAATAGGAAAAGTAATTCCTTTTTCTTTAGCGAAGTTCCTTACCTTTTCTTCTCCCCCTCCTTTTTCTGAAGGAGTATAGTTTATAGCTAAAATTTCTACGTTTTCTTTATGTTCTTTATAGAAGGCCTCCATATCAGGCATTTCTTGCTGACAAGGCCCACACCACGTTGCCCAAAAGTTTAAAATAACTTTCTTTCCTTTTAACTCGGATAACTTTACATTCGTTCCATCTATCTTTGCTAATTCAAAATCTGGTGCGCTCTTTCCAATTTCAATACCGTTCCTTGCGAAAATCTCTTTCATAGCAGCTTCACTTTTGGCAGGCTTTTCTTGCATTACTTGATCCTCTTTACCAAACTGTTCATAAGCTGCATATCCCGCTAAACAAAGTAACACTACAATAATGGTAAGCTTCCGCCACATATTATATCACCCTTACGTGTTTATCTTCTTATAACATAATTAACTACATACTATATACCTTATTTTAGCTTATACGGACAAGCTTGGAAATATTCACAGTCGAAATAGTTAGAACATTTATAGTACAGATGAAATATTTCCCTTTTTATCATATAATTAGAAATAAATACAAAACTTGCGAGGTGATATGTATTTTACAATTACTTATCAACCCTTTCACTTTTGTTTTTTTCACTTTACCATTACTATGTATTTTTTTTAGCACCTTACTATACAAATTCAAATGGGCTGCAATTATTATTTCTTTTACTGTTCCACTTATATTTTTCATTATCGTCTCTAAATTTAATATACACCTAGCTTTACAAAACTTAGACGCTTGGATTGTTTATAGTGCTGTTTATTCTGTACTTTCCTACATAACGGCAGCGCTAATACGAAGAAAACTGCACATGTAGAACTTTCAAAAAGGGGGATTTTTATGAATTTATTTGAAAAAATACTATTATATATTCTTAGTTTTATATTTTCCCCAATCGGGATTATCACTTGGATCATCTCGCTCTTCAGTAAAGATCCTGAAAAAAAGCAAGTTGGACGTATTTGTCTCTATATCGCTTTAATCTCATTTATCCTTTTAGCCGGCCTCGGTATTCTTAGTTTCTTCACAATGACTATCACCACCACTACTATACAATAATTATAGAAAGGATGATTATTTTTGGGAGAACATCCTATAAGTAAAGAACTTCGCTATATACGAATATGTTTAGTTGTTTTAGTAATCGTTCTTTTATTTTTCAACGGTGAAAGACTTGTTAAAATTTCTACAAATCATGATGCCGTAGAAAACGTTTCAACCAGTAATATGACACAGATTGCTGAAAATACATTTGCTATTCAAGAATATAATCCATCACTAAGTAGCGAACGTACAATCAAAATCTTTAAATATAATCCAGATACGAATCAACTTACTCTAGTCAAAGAATTTAGTACTAATGCCCCTGATTCCTATACGTATCAACTTAATAATGCCGAGTAAAGATAAGAGCGCTATATAGCTCTTATCTTTTTATTAGCATCTCTTTAAACAATGACTTACAATTTAATAATTCTCTAGGATCCCCACATTCCACAATAATCCCATTCTTCATGACAACAATCCGATCTACTATCATCGCCCTCTCGACATCATGTGTCGTCACAATTCTCGTTACATTCCCCTCTAGCCCTCTAAGCATATTCCAAACCACTTCTTGATTGCTCAGATCTAATCCCGCAGTCGGTTCATCTAGAATAATGAGATTCGGATTTGATACAATCGCTCGCAATAACGCAAGACGCTTTCTCTCTCCTCCCGAAAACTCTTCACCGCTTTTATGTAGTACAGTCTGAATCCCTTTAGATAAACTCCTAATAATTGACTTCGCATTTACAAGTTCAATATTTTTTCTAACTGTTTTTCTAAGACCCCTTCCCCAAAATACATATTCTCTTTTACTGTCGTACGAAAGAAACGAGGTTCTTGCCACACTGTAGTCATACGAGCCCCATTACCATAATAAACAATGCTACCGTTAGATGGTTTATACAAACCCGTTATTAATTTTAAAAGCGTTGTTTTTCCTGCACCACTTTCTCCTACAATAATAACGAGTTCGCCAGGATTAATTTGCAAATGTATATTTTTAATTCTACATCTCTCTTCACCGTTCTCTTGAAATGAAACGTTTGTTAATTTCATTCCCATCGCTCTTTCTACATTTCTGTATTCAGCCGGTATATCTAAAAAGCCAAAAACTCGATTTGCCGAAGCAATAGCAACTTGTGTCATCATCAATAAATCACTCGCATAACGAACGGGGAAAAATAACATCTCAATTGTAGCTAATACCGCCACAAGCGAACCGACTTCCATATCCCCTTTTATTATTTTTTTTGCTCCCACAATAAGAACAACTATATATGCTCCTGTTTCTATTACCGTTCCAACTATCCCAATACAATGTTGTATCATCGTCTTCTTTACTTCTGTTTTATAAGATTGTACCGTCACTCCTTTAAACAAATGAATTGCCCATTTTTCTTTTTGTAAACTACGTAAATCTTGTATACCTTTTACAAACTGTGACATCATCTCTACAACACTTGATTGATTTTTTTGAGCAATACTTGCAATATTTCTTACTTTTTCCCCCATAATCATTGGAACAATTGCACTTAAAAATAAAAACGGGGTTATCCACCATATGAACTGTACATCGATATGTTGTAGAGCTATGAACGCACCAATAAATTGTGCAATGGCGTGGATGTATTCTATTAATATAGATCCATATAACCTTACCCAATTCGGAATATCAGAAACGACTAATGTTTCTAACTCCCCTTGTTTTACCTTCTCACTTTCTTCAAACGGTAATAAGAAAAAATGACGTAATACATCTATACGCTTCTCTCGTAATATTCGCTGACTTACTTTTGAGCTTACATAATCAAATAACAGATTGTTCACCCACATCAAAAAGCGGCTCCCCGCAAACAAAGCAATATATACATACGTACCTTTTAAGTCCCGCTGAATAAGGTTATCTACAATTAGCCCCATAAATAGCGGACGGGATAAATTTAAAATGGCAGCTACTATTCCGCTACAAATCGCACTAATTAGCAATATCTTTTCTTGCAACAGCGGCAACATTATTCTTCTATACTCATTCATTGTCATTCCTCCAATTTTGCATAATAAAAGGAAAGGGATGAAACCAAGTGGTTTCATCCCTTTCCCTCTGTACATAAAGTAAGAAAGCTAACAAATGTTAGCTTCCTTATCATTCATTTCAATTATTTAGTTTGACACTTTAGACTCTTCGATTTTCGAACGAAGAACCATTTGCAAGATACCACCGTGACGGTAGTAGTCAATTTCAACTTCACTATCAAAACGAGCCACTACTTCAAATTGCTTCTCTTTGCCTTCTGCATCGATTGCAACTACTTTTACAAGATCGCGTGGTCTAACCGTTTTGTCAATTTGAATTTCAAATGACTCATCACCAACAAGACCTAATGTTTCAGCACTGTCGCCATCTTTAAATTGTAATGGTAATACGCCCATTAATACTAAGTTACTGCGGTGAATACGCTCGAAGCTTTCTGCGATTACTGCTTTAATACCTAATAAGTTTGTACCTTTCGCAGCCCAGTCACGAGAACTTCCCATACCGTAGTCTTTACCAGCAACAACTAGAAGGCCTGTGCCATCTTCTTTATATTTCATAGCAGCATCATAGATAGATGTTACTTCACCAGTTGGCCAATATGTTGTATATCCGCCTTCTGTTCCTGGTGCGATTTGGTTTTTAATACGGATGTTTGCGAATGTACCACGCATCATAACTTCATGGTTACCACGACGAGAACCGTAAGAGTTAAAGTCAACTGGTTGTACGCCGTTTTCTAGTAAATAACGTCCAGCTGGCGTGTGCTTACCAATTGAACCTGCTGGTGAAATGTGGTCTGTTGTTACAGAATCACCAAATTTACCAACTATGCGTAAACCTGATAACGTTTCAACTTCACCCGGCTCTTTAGATAATCCTTCGAAGAACGGTGGGTTTTGAATGTATGTTGAATCATTATCCCAAGTATATAAAGCTTCATTTGAAGTTTGGATTTCATTCCAGCGTTCATTGCTGTTAAATACTTGTGCATATTCTTTTTTGAACAATTCAGATGTAACAACACTTTGAACTACATCTTCAATTTCTTTAGCTGATGGCCAAATATCATTAAAGTAAACAGCATTACCATTTACATCTTTACCGATTTCATCATTTTTCAAGTCAATATCAACAGTACCTGCAAGTGCATATGCCACAACAAGTGGTGGTGATGCTAAGTAGTTTGCCTTTACAAGTGGGTGAATACGACCTTCAAAGTTACGGTTACCAGATAAAACAGATGTTACTAATAAATCATTTGCTGCGATTGCTTCTTCTAATTCCTCTGCTAATGGACCAGAGTTACCGATACAAGTCGTACAGCCATAACCAACTGTTTGGAAACCTAATTGATCTAAATACGTTGTTAAACCAGACTTATCTAAGTACTCTGTAACAACTTTAGATCCTGGTGCTAACGATGTTTTTACGTAACCAGGTACTTTAAGTCCTTTTTCAATTGCTTTCTTCGCAACTAACCCTGCTCCAATTAACACGTACGGATTTGACGTATTTGTACAGCTTGTAATTGCAGCGATTGCAATTCCACCTGTTTTCATCGTTACTTCTTGATCTTTCAATGTAACTTTCACTTCTTTATCGAACTCTTGCTCATTGAATCCAAGTCCTTGTGTTCCAACTGGTGCTACAACAGCTTTATGGAACTCCTCTTTCATATTTGAAAGTGGGATTAAATCTTGCGGACGTTTCGGTCCAGAAAGATTAGATTCAATTGTATTTAAATCAATTTCAACAAGATCAGTATAGATTGGATCTTTGCTGTCTGCTGTATAGAATAAGCCATTTGCTTTACAATATTCTTCAACAACGCGAATTTGCTCTTCATCTCTACCTGTTAAACGTAAGTATTCTAATGAAATGTCGTCGATTGGGAAGAATCCACAAGTTGCACCGTATTCTGGTGCCATATTTGAAATTGTTGCGCGGTCAGCTAAAGGCATGCTCTTTAGTCCATTACCGAAGAACTCAACAAATTTACCAACTACACCTTTTTGACGTAATACTTGTGTTACTTTTAATGCAACGTCAGTTGCTGTTGTACCACTTGGAAGTGTACCAGTTAATTTCACACCAATTACTTCAGGTACTGGGAAATATGAAGGCTGTCCAAGCATTCCTGCTTCTGCTTCAATACCACCAACGCCCCATCCAAGAACACCGATACCATTAATCATTGTTGTATGTGAGTCTGTTCCAACTAATGAATCTGGGTATGCAACTAAGTCACCTTCAGCATTTTTCACCGCATGAACAACCGGTGCTAAATATTCAAGATTTACTTGGTGTACAATACCTGTTGCTGGTGGAACTGCACGGTAGTTATCAAATGATTTCTGTGCCCAGCTTAAAAATTTATAACGTTCTTCATTACGTTTAAACTCTAAGTCCATGTTGAATGCAAGCGAGTCTGCCGTACCCGCTCTATCAACCTGTACAGAGTGGTCAATTACAAGGTCTACAGTAATTTCAGGATTAATTTTGTCAGGATCCCCACCCATGTCTGCCATTGCTTTACGAAGCGAAGCCAAATCTACAACAGCTGGAACACCTGTGAAGTCTTGTAAGATTACGCGAGATGGTTTAAACGGAACATCGATATCTTGAACATCTTTCGTTCCCCATTTCGCTAAATTTGTAACGTGTTCTTCTGTAATTACGCGTCCGTCTACTTGACGAAGTACAGATTCAAGTAAAACTTTCACGGAATATGGTAATTGAGATACGTTGCCAACCCCTGCGTTTTCAAGCGCTTTCAATTGATAATAATGATACGTCTTTCCATCTAGTTCAAAAGTTGCACGTGATTGAAATGGATTATGTTTGACCATTATGTTTCCCCCCTGTTAAACGTGACTAATTTGTCTGAATATAAAATGTAGACAAACTTTTCAATACCTTACGATAATATCTTATTACAACTTTCTAAATAAGTAAATAATAAGAAACTTATGGATTATAATAAGTTTTCTTTATCTTTCTAAATTTGAATAGTGTCCATGCTCCTTATAAATACTATTATTGTAAAGTAAAGCACTCTACTTTACGTTCATATATGTTATGAACAACTCATGATTCATCTATAAAAAATATTATAGAGGTGAGAAAAAATGGGTAAACGAAAAGCAAATCATACTATTTCAGGAATGAATGCTGCATCCGCACAAGGACAAGGAACTGGTTATAACGAAGAGTTCGCAAATGAACCTTTAACTCCGGCAGAGCGACAAAATAATAAAAAACGAAAAAAGAATCAGTAACGAAAAATCCCAAAAGGTATACCTTTTGGGATTTTCTCTAATGTTTATAACGTAACAACTCCGAAACTGTTACAAATCGATAACCCTGCTTTTTCAGCTCAGGTAAAATTTTTGCTAATGCCGCCACTGTTTGACTACGATCACTTCCTCCATCGTGCAACAGTACAATATCTCCACTTTTAGCATTTTTCACAACATGATTTACTATGGATTCTGTACCTGGATTCGCCCAATCACGAGGGTCTTGATGCCATGACCATAGAACAATTTGATACCCAGCTTTTTTTGCCGTAGTAAATACAGCATCATTAATATATCCACCTGGCGGACGGAACAATAAAGGTTCTTTCACCCATTTTTCAAAATATTTCTTTCCATTTAAAATATCATGTTCTAATTTTTCATCTGATGAATTACTCGCATACAAATGATTCATCGTATGATTTCCGATTTCATGCCCTTCTTTCAACACTTGCTTTACTAAGTACGGATTACGCTGAACTCGAAAGCCAATCATAAAAAAAGTCGCTTCCGCTTTATATTGACGTAATAACTCTAATACTTGCGGTGTATAAGTTGGGTCCGGTCCATCATCAAATGTAATTGCGATAATTTTTTCATTATTTGGTACTTCCCATGTTACATAGCCAGTTGGCTCTAGCTCTTTTCTTAACAACATTTTAGCTTCCACTTTGTCCACTTGAAATATATGTACTGCACAAATTAAAGAAAAAATTGATAGAATAATTTTTCGTTTCAGCATAGTAGCACTAAAAGTAATGAGATTGTTGAATTCACAACAACCTTTTCACTTTTCTATTTGATCTACATTTCGCATAATATTTTGGAGATTACTTTCATATTGCTCAAGTTGTGGACGCTGCGTTTCTGATGCTACTTCAAGTGCATTTTGAATTTGTTCGTACGCCTCTTGCACTTCTTGGCGTAACTCTTTTAAATCATGGCCGTAATTCGGGTCATTTTTCACAATATTATTGAATATATTTTCCGCTTGAACAACCCCTTGCTGCGCGGCCTGAAAAGCCTGTTGCTTATCTTTATGATATGGCATAACACTTTCCCCTTCCTATATGAGTTAGTCCTACTTATCTTTACCCGTTTCTCAAAAAACATTCTCGTATAAATTCGCAAACTTCTCTCATTCTAAATAGGGAGAGGAGGTGTAAAATACAATGGGTAAAAACAATAATCAATCTAATCGTCAAAACGAGAAAAAAGGGCAATCTTCTGGACAGCCCGAACCTTTAAGTGGATCTCACAAAGTTAAAAATCGTAATCATTCACGTCAAAAAAATCATGCACATCATGATATGTAAAGCAAAAGCATTCACACACACTGTATCTTTCACATAAAATGTTTATATTTTTCTATTTGTTCTTCACCTCTATTTCATTCATGCATAACATAGTATGAATTGAGATTTTACGGAGGGTGTCTTTCATGGGCAAGAAAAAGAAGGATTGTCTTTTTCATGTTGATGGTTTCGAAGAATGGATGGATCAATTTTGTTCTGATTCTTGTAGCAACTTTAGTTTTCCAAATCAAATTCATATTGACCTTTGTGAAACAGAACAAGAATACATTTTGGAAACAGATGTACCAAATGCAACTGCACAAAATGTACTCATTAAAAAGATGGAGACAGGCCTAAACATTTGTATACTTTATAAAAACACTTCTTTACAGCGGATTGTTCCTTTACCTACTAATATCATTTATAACAAGATGCTAGCCTGTTTAGAGAATGGATGTTTAGCCATTCATATTTCCAAAAACGAAGTTGCCAATAAACATGAAAAGAAAGTTCTTTTTTCAAATTAAGGATTACTATAAACACAAACATGAGCCCGAGCAACCTTTTAGTTTGCTCGGGCTCATGTTATTTCGCATGTATTTCTATTTTAGAATTTCTAATATATCTTTTTTTCATTAAACCTTTTGTCACTAAAAGAACTGGGAACGCTATGCTTGAAAATATAGCTAATATTAAAAATACTATAAAGCCATTTTGATATCCATAATGATCGAGAAGTATCCCGCCAAACCAAGGACCAATTACTACTCCAATTCCTGAAAATCCCATAGCTCCAAAATATGTCCCTTTCAAATGTGGAACAGCTATCTCATCAATAAATACATCTGTCATTGAAAACATTAATACTTCTCCGAATGTAAAAATAATTGTACATATAGCAGCCCCTAACATAGATTCTACTAGTCCAAATCCAAACAATCCCCCGCTCACAAATAACGTTCCAACCATAATAGATGCTAACGGCGTATACTTTTTACACATTTGAATAACAGGGTATTGAATAACTACTACTGTAATCGCATTTAAAGTTAGCATATATGAGAACAACTTTACTCCATCTTGAAATATATGTGCGTTTGCAAAATATTGAGATAGTGTCGTCGTTAAATGTGAAAAACCACTATTACTCAAAATGATTCCGACTAAAGCAACTAAAAATACTATGTCTTTTCGCAAAATCCGAACCGCACTTAACATTGTGACCGGATTTTCTGTAGCTACTTTCTTTTTATCAAGTGGATATTTCTTAAATTGAAACGCTAATATAACTGTATATAAAATGTACACTCCAGCGGCTACTAAAAAAGGAATCGTTGATTTTGCACTTCCAATCTGTAATCCAACAAGTGGACCCATCGCTACTCCAACATTTATTGCACCGTAACGCAAATTATATACGAGTAAACGATACTCTGGTTTCGTTAAATCTGATAATAAAGCTCTTGATGTCGGTTCAAAAAAAGAACGACATAAGCCATTCAAAGCGTTTAATAGAAAGAAACTCAAAACATGCTCTGCAACTGAAAATCCTATAAATACAAACACCCAAACAATCATGGACCATATTATAATCATCTTTCGACCAAATCGATCAGATAAATTGCCCCCAATAAAACTAGCAAATACTCCAACAAGCGCACTCGTTCCAATGATAGCACCGGTCATTCCAGCCGATACGTCTTTAACAGTCGTTAAATAAATCGCTAAAAAAGGAATGCTCATTGAAGTTGCAAACCTAGCAAATAATGTCCCTATAATGATACTCATTCCAAGTGGATGAATATTTTGTAACTTCCCCTTCATCTTTAAACCTACTCTCCCTTTTCCTACATAAAAAAAGAAAGCAAAGGATCTGCTTTCTTTTTCCTTTTTCTATACTTGAGATGTTTATACCCGAGCTGTTCTCGTTATTTCCATATCAATTCCATATGTAAACTGTAGTTCTTTACAAACATCTTTAATCAAAATAGCTACGTTATACTTTTCATTAAATTCTAAAACAATGCTTTCTACTTCTTCATATGTATACTTATATTCGCCAGTAATTACACTTTTTAAATCAAAGCATTCATTAATACAAAGCTGGACGAGTAATTGTTCATACTTCTCTATCACATCTTCTTTTTTCCAAAGTAACTCCTTTACATATAACCGATCAAATTTCACACTTTCTCGATTACAATCCGTTAAAATCCGGGTCATCTCATTTAATTCTCGATATAATTCGGAAATATTTCTGCTTAAACTAAGCAATTTATCTACGCCGTTTTCATATGGCATTTTCATTCCCCCCCGCATTTTCTTCTTATTATAGCAAGAAAATTCTAAAAAAAGTTTCTTTCTTCTGAAATATTAGGAAACTAATTTCAATTGCTTTACAATGAAACTAGCTAACACGAAAGGGGAAAGAAAATTGGAGAAAAAATTATATTACATCGATGCTTATCAGCAAACCTTTACAACTAAAGTTATAAAACAAGAGCATGATACAGAAGGAAACTTATATGTTGTCTTAAATGAAACTGCATTTTATCCAGCAGGCGGCGGGCAACCACACGACACTGGAACCTTAAATGGTATTCCGGTAAGTAACGTTCAAGAAGTAAATGGAGAAATTCGTCATTTTATAATAGAACAATTACATACAGAAGAAGTAGAGGGTAAAATAGATTGGGAGCGCCGTTTTGATCATATGCAGCAACATACAGCTCAGCACATTTTATCTGCTGCTTTTTGGGATCATTTTAACATACCGACGATCGGATTCCATCTTGGAAAAGAAACTATAACCATTGATTTAGAAACTGCTAACCTTTCTACAGAAACTGTTGAGAAGGCCGCACAAATTGCTAATCAAATTGTTTTTGAAAACCACCCTATTCGTATTAAATGGATGAACTTAGAAGAGGCCAAAGCATTACCCCTTCGCAAAGAACCGACTATGACAGAAAATATACGGGTTGTTATCATCGAAAACTATGACTACAACGGTTGTGGTGGAACACACCCGAAACATACAGGTGAAGTAGGCCCTATTCAAGTACTAGGATGGGAGCGCAATAAAGGTGGTATACGCTTAACATTTATTGCTGGTTGGCGTTCTCTTAAATTAATGGGACAACATCAACAAATATTAACAGATGTTTCTAAGCAATTGAACAGTAGCGAAACTGATATTCCAGTAAAAGTGGCACAACTTCTTACCTCCCAAAAAGAAAACGAAAAGGCAGTACAAGCAATGAATGAAAAACTATTATTTGTAGAAGCAAATGAACTACTGCAACTGCCTTTAGAAATACACGGTGGAATACTTATTTCTAAAGTATTTACAAACCGCCCTATGCAAGAAATTGCAAAACTGTCTGCTATTATTACGGAACAACAAGAACACGCAATTACATATTTCGTTATTGAAAATGAGGACAAATTACAATGTATTCTCGCTTGTGGTAAAGCAGTGACACTCGATATGAATACACTTTTAAAAGATGCCCTCCCTTCTATTGAAGGAAAAGGTGGCGGAAATAAAAAGAATGCTCGCGGCGGTGGAAAAGCAATTATGAGTGGGGATGAGTTTTTAAATCAACTTGTTTCTTCTTTACAGTCAGCAGTGTAGATTATTTTATGAAGTGGATGTCATTGAACTGTGTGACATCCACTTCTCTTTTCTGCTTCGTGCACAGTAGTACAGTAAATGAAATTATATGAACGATTCTATAAGAAATATCGATTTTCCAACAAAATACGACAATAAACACAACTTATAGAGTAAGAGGAGGCTGTTCTAAAATAACAGCCTCCTCTTATGTTTACAAACCAATATTTTATTTTAACCCTTGATAACTTCCTACGTTCAAGAACTTTTCAGATGCAAGTTTAATGAACTTCTCAGAAAAACCATATCTACTCAATTCTTCTATCGCTACCATTTGTACATCATGAATTGGATTAAGATCAAATTCATTAGACGGAAGCTTGATTTCACCTGCAATCCTTTCAAGCAGAAATGTAATATGCAATAAAGATGGGATAGCATCTGGTTTATCACAAACATAGAGTAGTCTCTTAATCTTAACTTCTAATCCGGTTTCTTCTCTCATTTCTCGAATCATCGCTTCTTCTAACGTTTCACCATTCTCTACTCTTCCTCCAGGTAAAGACCAATTCCGATTAGCGACTCTTTGTTTTACTAACAATACTTTTTCATCTTCAATTAAAATTCCAGTAACACGAACTTGCATTACATTTTCCATATGTAATCTCCTCTTCCCATTAAATTTATAAATTAATCCTTCCACAAAAAGAACGTATGTTTTATAATTAAAGAAAATTATGGAAGAAAGAAGTTGTTATATGCATGCGCCCACCTTTAACAAAGTCTATATCTCTTGAAGATTTCCAAAACTATTATTGGTTAAAAGCAGAACTCCAAACATTTTGTCGTAAGCATGATTTACCAGCTAGTGGCTCTAAGATTGAAATAAGCGGGCGTATCTCACATTATTTAACTACGGGTAAAGTATTAAAAAACAGTTCTCATCAAAAAGTGAGTAAAGCTTCCCTCTCTTATAAAGATCTTTCTCTTCAAACAATTATTACTGAAAATCACCGCTGTAGTGAAGATGTGCGTGCTTTTTTCAAAGAAAAAATTGGAGCAAACTTTCGCTTTACAGTAGCTCTTCAAAAGTTTTTTAAAGAGAATATTGGAAAAACATATGAAGACGCGATAACGTTTTGGTACGAAGAAAACGAACGTAAAAAAGAACCATCCTATAAAACAACTATCGGTACACAGTTTGAATACAATCGCTTTACTCGCGACTTTTTCGAAGACCCAAATAACAAAGGAAAATCAAAAGCTGATGCTATCGCTGCTTGGAACAAAATAAAAGCAAAGCCTGGTAACAACGCCTATATTCCTGAAAAAATAGAAAACTAGTTATCTTGCTAGTTTTCTACTTTCTCAAATAATAGAGCAAGCCCTATCCCTCCCCCCATTCCTAATGTAGCAATTCCATATTTCATATACTCTCTTTTAGCCTGATAAAACAAGCGCGTTACAAGCATAGCTCCAGACGCACCGTACGGATGACCAAGTGCTATTGCACCACCATTTACATTTAACTTTTCATACGGAATTTGTAACGTTTGCGCACATGCAACAACTTTAGCGGCGAACGCTTCATTCATCTCAATACAATCAATATCTTCTATTACTAAATTTATTTCTCTAAGTAGTTTTTGTACGGCAAATATCGGACCAGTTCCTGGAAGATTTGGGTCAACTCCAACTACAGCACTATGAACGAAACGAAGAACTGGCTTGTACCCTAATTTCCGAGCTTGCCCCTCTTCCATTACAAGAACAGCACATGCCCCGTCATTTACACCACACGAATTCCCTGCTGTTACCGTTCCATTTTGTAAAAATACAGGTTTCGTTCTCTTAATCATTCTTTCATAATTCATTTCTCGCTTTATAGATTCATCTAATAATCCATTAAAATAATGAGGTAATATCTCTTCTTGTATATATCCTTTTTCTAATGCTTGCAGCGTTCTTTTATAGCTAAGACAAGCATATTCATCTTGCATCTCTTTTGTTATGTTATATTGCTCTGCAACATACTCAGCTGCCACTCCCATATCAGGATCCCCAATTGTTTCAGGCGAAAACCGCGCTCTATTTTGAAAAGGTGACGTACTTGTACTCTCTACGCCCCCAGCAATATAACAATTACCTGCATCCCCTTGAATAAAATGACACGCAGTACGAATTGCTTCCAATCCAGCGCCGCATTGCCGGTCAATCGTTACACCAGGTATATGATAACCAAGCCCAGCTTCTAAAGCAGATAATCTTGCAACATTACCTCCCGGTCCAACAACATTCCCTAATATAACATCGTCTATTTCTCTCTCAATTCCTTTACTTAAAAACGTAAGAAGTGGTGCTGCTAATTGCTGAACTTCATAATCTTTCAACATCCCGTTTTTTTTACCAATAGGTGTTCTTTTCGCTTCTACAATAACCGCCCTATTCATATATCTTCTCCCGGTTTTCAATCATACTTTTTGCTGCATTGCGAGCTATTTTCCCGCTATTTGTATAAGGTATTTCATCAACAAAGTACCATTCTTTCGGTATTTTAAAAGATGATAATCGTTGTAAGCAAAAACTCTTTAATTGTTGCTTTGTAGCACTTCCTTTTACGATAGCGACAGGCTTTTCACCCCAGTAACTATCTTTTATACCGACAACAACAATTTCTTCAACAGCTGGATGCGTATATAACACACTTTCTATCTCTTCTGGGTAAATATTGATTCCTCCAAATAAAATCATATTCTTCTCTCTACCAACAATATATATAAAGCCTTCTTCATCTTGGTAGCCCACATCCTGCACTGTCATCCAGCCACCTTCGGACAATTGCGGGATTATAGCTCCATCCGATACATAGCCCATAAAAAACTGATCACTTTTCACATACACAGTTCCTACCTCACCTGTCTGTACTTCTTCTCCTGCTTCATTACATATTCGAACTTGTACATTATGACAAGGTTTCCCTACTGAATTCGGTTTTCTTTCACTCTCTTCATCAACCAATGCCGTTACAAAGCTTAGCTCAGACGCACCATAAAACTCATATCTTTTTGCATAAGGAAGCACATTCTTCATCTTCTCTTTTGCTTCAGCTTCCCATTTCGCTCCTGACGAAATAATTTTCATTTCACTTTCAATTACTTTATTTTCTTTATACAAGGACTCAAGCATTGTAGGAACTGTATACATTACAGAAATATTCTCTATCTTTATACTAGATAGCACTTGAACTGGTACAAACTTTCTCATTATGTGTACCGTTTGTCCTAGAAATAATGCACTTATTGCCCCGTATAAGAAAAGAGAATGCACAAGCGTCCCAGCTATTAAAATAGAATCTTCCTTTTTCATATAAAAATCATATACATTACAATCAAAACTATGTACCCACGACTGTTGAGCACGTAAAAACGCTTTTGCTTTTCCAGTCGATCCTGATGTAAATCCCATATAAAAAGGAGCGTTTTGTACATTTTCTACAGAATGATATGCAGGAAGATAGTTCTCAATCATTTCTTTCCATTCTTCAATCTCAATAATCCTCCCTTCTTCGCACGATATATCACTAAGCCTATACTGCTCCGCCACAATAACATCCGGTTTACTAATCACTAGTCTGTCTTTAAGCTCATCTCGTTTCCATTTTATATCTAGCGGCACACAAACCCATCCAGCCATTGCGGAACCTGCAAATATTTGTAAAAATTCCATACTATTCTCTAATAAAATTGCTATCGTTTTATTCTGCGATTCTTTTTCATTCAACCAGTTTGCTACTTTACAAACTGACTCAAACCATTCTTTATATGTTAAAACTCGATCATTTTCCTTTAGCGCTATTTTATTTGGTTGTAAAGAGGCATGTTTTTTATATTCTTTCGTAATTCCCATGTGAGATGTCCTTTCTCTACAAAATAATAAAAAGAAACACGCAATGAACGTGTTTCTTCTCTTTCTTATCTCGCATTTGTATATTTCCCACTCTTTAGAGCAGGCGTAATAATATGTTTCAATGAGCGATGTAATCTTGTCACAAGAATTGCTGCTATAATTGCTTTTATGCAATCCCCCGGTAAGAACACAGCACTTACTTTCATCGTTTCCCATACGGAAACCCCCATTAAGAAAGCTTGTACAGTAATACCAAATACATAAACTACGAAAATACCACCAATTATATTAATGCATAGTACTTTTATAATAGAAACTTCACGTAAACGCTCAATTAAATATCCAATGACAAATGCTCCAACGATATAACCAAGTAAATATCCTGCACTTGGTCCAACAAATACACTTGGCCCCCCGCGTCCACCAGCAAGTAATGGTGCTCCAACTCCAACTATAAGTAAGAAAATAAGCTGACTTAACGCACCGAGACGTGAGCCTAACAACCCACCAGCAAGCATAACACCGAGTGATTGTAATGTAATTGGAACTGGTGTAATAGCAAGAGCAATTGGAGGTATTAACCCTAACACTCCCATAATAGAACTAAATAAAGCGACGAAAACTAAGTTTTTTGTATTCATATTTGCTTCTCCTATTTGTAAACTTGAAATGGATTTTAGATAACATATTATAGGAGTTATATTATCTTTCCCTTCGACGTTTGTCAACCATAATTAAAAATAAGTTTACAAATAAAAGTTTGGTTATTTCTCTTTATGCAAATGCTCAAGTTCTTTTCGAAGCGCCTGCTTTAAAAACTTCCCAACAGATGTTTTCGGAATTTCCTCCATAAATACA
Source organism: Bacillus sp. 05T21 (assembly GCF_056396785.1). Lineage (NCBI taxonomy): Bacteria > Bacillati > Bacillota > Bacilli > Caryophanales > Bacillaceae > Bacillus > Bacillus sp. 05T21. The sequence continues at coordinate 180,332 of NZ_JBFTMD010000006.1, forward strand.
ATATCGTCCGGTAACCACCATTTAGCAAACTGCGGTTTTAAAAACTCATATATTTCTTCTTTTGTAACCGTACTATTTTTCTTTTGAACAACGCAGGCGACTGGGCGTTCTTGCCACTGCGGATGAGGAATTGCAACGACAGCCGCTTCAAATATAGCATCATGTGCCATTAAAGCATTTTCAAGATCCACTGAAGAAATCCATTCTCCTCCGCTTTTAATAACATCTTTCGTACGATCAACAATTTTCACGCAGCCTTCCTCATCAACCGTAACGACATCTCCTGTATATAACCAACCATCACGAAAACCTTCGACAGTACGATCATCGTTATAATAGCTTTCAGCGATCCAAGGTGCTCGTAAACATAACTCTCCCATCTCAGTACCATCCCACTTCACTTCACCGTTTGTACCGACTACTTTCATCTCTACACCAGGGACAAGATATCCTTGTTTTGAGCGGATTTCTAATTGCTCTTCATATGATAATTCTGTTTCATAACTTTTTAAACGTGCAAGTGTTACGAGTGGGCTTGTTTCAGTCATACCATATGCATGTACGAAAGGAACATTATATTTTTGCTCAAATGCTTTAATAACGCTTTTCGGTGCAGCAGCACCACCGCATAATATTCTCGTTATACTAGATAAATCGTAACTATTATTTTCTAACTCTTGTAATACACCTAGCCAAATTGTCGGCACACCTGCTGCTATCGTTACTTTTTCAGTTTGAATCATCTCTAATAAAATTTTCGGAGTAAACATTGGTCCTGGCAGAACTTGTTTAGTTCCAAACCAAGTAGCTGCAAAAGGAAGCCCCCAAGCATTCACATGGAACATCGGTACAATTGCCATAGCCGCATCACTTTCCGATAAAGCAGCTGTATCGGCTAAACCGAGTGCCATACAATGCAAAACCGTACTACGATGCGTATAAACAACACCTTTTGGATTCCCTGTAGTCGCTGACGTATAACACATACCAGCAGGTGTATTTTCATCAATATCTTTTACAAATTGGAAATTGGGATCGCCTTCTTCTAATAGCTTTTCATAATGATATACAGGCTCCAGTGTAGTTTTTGGAAGTTCGTCTTTATCAGTCATAATAATGTAGGCTTGTACAGTTGATAATTGTGATTGAATATTTTCAACAAGTGGTACGAGATCTTCATCAATGAGTAAAATGCGATCTTCTGCGTGCTGAATAATGTATGAAATATGTTGAGGAGATAAACGAATATTAATTGTGTGTAAAACGGAAGCAATACCTGGAATAGCAAAATACGCCTCCACATGTCGATGATGATTCCACGCTAACGTTCCTATACGCTCGCCTTCTTTAATTCCTAATTTTTTTAGCGCACTTGAAAGTCTTCTCGTCCTTTCACCTAACTGCTTATACGTTAACGTCGTAACTGTATCATGTGTCCGTGAAACAATTTCTTTCTTCGAAAACAGTTTCTCTGCTCTTTCCATCATAGAACTAATTGTTAGCGGTACATTCATCATCATATTGTTTATAGCCTCCCTTTAAAGCGTTTTCATTTCTGTATATTATAACAGACTTCTACAAATAATTACGATATTTTTCTGTATTTTCTGAATTATTTCTTTGGAAATAATTCTAATAAATAAAAACCATGTTTTGAATACATACGATACAAAACATGGTTCTCTCCTATTTAAAAACTATCTACCTTTTTTCTTACTTTCTTTTTTAATTTAAAAATGACACGATTACTATATTCTTTATTTTCTACTAAAATCCGATACGTCTCTAACACTCCTAAAACACGAACAAAAAGATAAAACCCGATAGCAATAAGTACAACACAATAAGGATAATACTGCACGAGCTCTCCTGAAGTAATTCGTTTTTTCTCAAATAAAAATGGTATCGTTCCTGCTGCTATGAAACAAAGTCCAACAATTACTACTGCAGCATACTTCTTTTTAATAGTCGCATATCTTTTTGTCAATTCTTTTAAAAAGTTTGGATCAAATAGTAATTCTTCTTTTTTTAATACATTGTATCGACTCTCTTCTATAGTTACAGGTACCATCATTGCTCCAATTCCAAGGACAGCAATGATAATGACAAGGAATGTAGACATTGTTGCATTTTCTTTAAATAATAAATACGGTATTGTAGATAAAATAAGCAAGCTAAATCCTAATGCGATATATTTAGAAATTTTTTGCCCATACACTATATACCCTTCCGCCATTTCCTTACTTACATAATAACCATTTTCCTTTTCATTACTTTGCTCAGCAGTTTCTTTTAATAAGTAATCAAGAGATACTTCAAATACATTTCCAATCATTATTAGTTTTTCGGTTTCAGGAAAACCTTGACCATTTTCCCATTTACTAACCGCTTGTCTTGTTGTGTTTAATTTCTCAGCTAACGCTTCTTGAGAAAGGCCTTTTTCCTTTCTTAATTTAAAAAGCTTCTCACCAAATTCCATATGTGTGTCCCCCTTTGTTTTCTTAACTAAATTGTAGGTAAACATTGCTCTTATCTCTATCTTCCTGTGGTTGCACTTTGTCAACTTACGGTTGCGATTGTGTTATATAGCGGTTTTAAATACGATTTAGCTGTTTTTCTTCTATAATTATGGCGTTAATAAAATAATTACTCTCAATGACCAATTATAACAATTAAAGGGAATTATTGTTATAAAAAAACAAAAAAACTCCTTTATTCATTTAAAGGAGTTTTCGTTATGAACCATTCTAAGATGACTACTTTTTCTTCTATATATTTTTCTGTGTCATGTAATGAATGATGAGTATCTCATACAGTATATTTTTTATCTCTTTTTTTAAGGCGTACTCATATATATGTAAAATGTCACTTATATTAAATTAACTTAATGTAAGATCTTTCGTATACGACGTTTTATATTACCACTTCTTAACAATCATAACGGCTTCTGCTTAAACTTTTCATAATTCCGTACTTTTAATGAAAGGATATTCCCGCAATCTGTACAAATATAAGCATCCACTGGTGAAGATGTGAACATCGTTTCCTTTTTCCGTATTTGTGCATAACCGATAAACTCACCTTCTCCTATGTTTTGAGAACCGCAATGAGAGCATGTCTGCACGTCTTTCTGTTTCATGAGAGCACCACCTTTAATCTGTTTCCACTCCCTTCGACAGTTCGCTTCCATTTCCCTTCCAAAAAACCTCTTATTCTCTTACATTTCAACAGGAATCTCAGAAGAAAAATCGTATATGTACTATGAACTATATTAATTGACGGAGGAATCGTATGAGTACAATTATGACAGTCAATACAGCACAAGAAATTGAAAACGCAGAAATACATATGCTTTCTTCTAGATTAGAGGCACTACAAACAATAAGCGGCAACCCAATGCAAGTACAAATGAAAAAGTTCGGGAGTGCCACTGCCTTTTCATCAAAAATAATTGCTGGTCCTGCTTTTAACACAGTAAAAGGCGTTACCTTTACAAAAAATGGTGTTCGTCAAAATAATGAAATTCTTTACAATAAACCAGGATGGCATTTTTTCATAGCCGAAGTTCAAAACACTCCTGCTAGTATAGGGGTACTTTATATAAATAAAGGTGTTGCTTCATTAGCTGCTTCTGCTACTTTGCCAGAATTTCAACGTAAAGGTTGTCATACCTTATTAATTCAAAAACGAATTGAGACCGCTGTTGCATCCAATTGTAATTTAATAGTTGGACAAGCAAGATTCGGTAGCGGCAGTCAAAATAATATGGAACGTGCCCATATGAAAATTGCTTATACAAAATCAATATGGACTGCGAAAGACATATAATTAACTTTCTTTTTCTTTCTATTACGAATGTATACATTTTATGACAATTACCTTTCTATCCTGTTACTCATTTGAATATTCAAACTAAATTTGTTACGCTATTACTAGATACATCATTCAACTTGCAATATGAAAAGAGAATTCTAATCAAAATACAAGGAGGAGAAATGTATGACAAAGCATGATCATGGTTTAAAAGAAAAAGTAGAAGGTGCCATTGATAAGGTAAAAGGTGAAGTAAAAGAAGCTGTCGGGAAAGTAACTGACAATAAAAAATTACAAGCCGAGGGAAAATGGGATAAGGTGAAAGGCACTGCTAAAGATACGGTTGGTAATATAAAAGAAAAAGCACATGAATATAAGGAACATAAATAATAAAAAAACACGTTAGATGCATTTTCATCTAGCGTGTTTTTTATTTCAGTTTATATACATAATTAACCAAATATCACACGGTATATTTTTATTTCTCTATACTCTTTGTAAGTGGTTCTTTAAATGCATTTCTATTCCATACAGCAAAAACAATAAGAGAAATAATAAAGAATACAACAAGACATATACCCAAATAATCAAAATTAACTACCTGAATGAGATTCCAAAACGGTCCCTGTAAATTATAGCTTTCAATAAGTAAAGATAATAGTTGATAACCCCCTATTAAAAAAGCCGTTATAACAGATATTGAGGTAATTAATACGTTATATGAATTTCTAATTCGACTATTTTCCATTGCCCACTTATAATTCGTATTCATGAATGTACTATCTAATGTATCCATCAACGACATTCCTGCAGCAAACAAAATGGGAAAAGCAAATATACTTACAAGCGGGATAGATTGACTTGTTGCAGTTACTGTAGAAAGAGCAATTAATCCGATTTCACTTGCTGTATCAAAACCAAGCCCAAATAAAAAACCGATCATATACAATTGCTTTTGACTATCAATAAACCTAAATAAGCGCTGCGTGAAACGATATATAAATCCTAAGTTTTCTGGTTGCTTATCCTCTTGGCTTCGTAACACTTTAATAAGGTACAACAGATTGGTAAGCCCAATAATAATAAGAAATGTACTAGAAACAATTGTGCCGATAATACCGCCTATAGTAGAAAAACTCTCCATTCCATGTTTTGCTGTTTTTCCAATTAAAGCAATTAATACGATCATCACAAATACTACAGTAGAGTGTCCTAATGAGAAGTAAAACCCCACCCCCTGTGAGTTTTTACCTTTTTCAATTAATTTCCGAACAGTATTATCAATTGCGACAATATGATCACTATCAAACGCATGACGCAATCCTAAAGAATATGCAATAATAGCCATTCCAATTATGCTATTGCCTTTATACAGTGCAGGTAATAATAAGAGAATTCCAAGCACATGAAGAAATATAATAATAACAAAAAAATTAGTTGCTTTTTTCAGTTCACTTTTCCACATAGTTACTAACCCTTTCTACTTTAGATTGAATACTCTTGAAAAAGAAAAGTGCCATAATAAAAACTACAATCGTTATAATAGTCACTAAAATAATTACAAAATCATTTAACATGCCTGTATGATTTGTAAGTGTTAACAGGGCTGGTATCGTTGCAGTAATCCAAGATTCAATGAAGCAAACAATCCCTACATAAATATGAATCTTCTTTTTCAACCCATCTTGCAAGAAAAATAAAAACCAAAGGAACGCCCAAAAGAACCAAATTATTGTACTTTGTAGACTTCCACTCTCATGTAATTGATTCGCTATTCCCATAACCGTTGCAATAATAGCAACCCAAAGAGAATAGTAGCCTACACCTGAAGAATCAAGTTCTAATATATTCGTAAGGCCAACATATAAATAAGTAAAACCAAATAAAAAAATGGTTCCATTAGATAGGATAGTCCACTCATTAGATTGACTTCCTGTAAATAATAAATATAGTGGTGTCAAAGTTTGTAATGCCCCTACAAATAAATTGAAGTACCCTACACTTTTGCTATCAATGAGTTTAAAAGCTGCTAGTGCATTCATAAATAGAACTGCACCGACAAATAATAATCCCACATTAGTCATAGTATCCCCTTCTCCTACTTAATATTTTCGATAGGATGTTAATTCTTCATGCAGACAATTCTCTCTAACAAAACGATGACACTGAAAAAATATAGACTCCATATCCTCTGTATTATGACTAAGTATGCGTATGACAAAGCCTTTACATGGCATAGAAGATATTCCAATCTTCATATTGTTAGTGTTAGAAAGCGAAGTTTTCAATGCTGCAATTAAATCATTTGTAATGTTCTCATTAATAACCATGAAAGTACCATAATGGGAATATTGATTTAATATTCCCATTTGATCTAGCGACTCTTTGAAAGGGTTTAACAATAGATGATCGTAAACTACAAGTTTGTTTTCCATATATATTTTTGTTAGCGAATCAAAATACTGGTATGTGAACTTCTCCATATTTGGAGACCAACCAGGCGTAACTGAATCGCATAAAATCAATGTAGAATTATTTTGCATATATATATTTGTTTTTTGCTTATATGCTGCATCCTTGTACATAATCAACGGATCTGGTAAATACTCCATAACAGCATTTTCACCAATATAAACATTCAATTCTTGCAAAGCATAACTATTTGGAGTCTTGTAAACTTTCGTTGCTGATTGGCTTGTTATATATGTTTTCGCATCTTCATGAACATTTATATTTATAGAATAGAAGTCTCCTTTTAAATAACCTCCACCAGAATTCATGATATAGTAATATGCTCTACCATAATCATCCAAATATATTGGCTGCGTTACTTTTAAGGCATCTTTATGATAAACTTTAATAGGTACCGTTTTATGTCTCTTTTCCATCACATCAATGTTTAAGACACCTGTAGGGGCTTTCATTTCTTCAATCCTTCTAACATGATGTTTTGTCGCATCCAATTCATTAATCCCTGTAAGCCTTCCTCATCCTTCAAATTTGTAAAAAAATATGGTTTATTATGTCGGTAATTTTTCGTATCCTGCTCCATAACTCCAAGATCAGCCCCTACATAAGGTGCCAAATCCGTTTTATTAATCACAAATACATCAGATTTGATCATTCCTTGTCCACCTTTACGAGGAATCTTTTCTCCTTGTGCTACATCAATAATATAAATTGAAAAATCCACTAGCTCTGGACTAAATGTGGCAGCTAAATTATCACCCCCACTTTCAATAAAAATAATATCTAAATTACTATGTCTAATCATGAGCTCTTCAATTGCTTCAAAATTCATAGAAGCATCCTCTCGAATTGCTGTATGTGGACACCCTCCTGTCTCTACACCAATAATTCTATCTTCTGGTAAAACACCCGTTTTCAATAAAATCTTTGCATCTTCTTTCGTATAAATATCGTTTGTAATTGCTGCAATTTCATAATCTGTATTTAAATATTTTGTTAACTTTTCAACTAACATTGTTTTCCCAGCACCTACGGGGCCACCAATACCAATTCTAATAGGTTTTATCATTTTATTTTTCCTCCCTATGACATGAAGACTCTTACATTTACATCTTCATGTTGCATTTGATTTATTTCGAATTCAGGATCATTCAATCCAAAATTATCTAATGAAAGTATTTGAATTCTATCAATAGATTCACAGATCAATTCATGGCATTCTTGTAATAGTTTTTGACCATCTGTTTGTCCAAGAGGAATGGCTCTCACACCATTTTGAATTATGCTTCCAACACTTGAATATAAGAAAACTAAGAGTGTTTCTTCTACTGTCATTTTCAATTCCGCCCCTAATATTCCGTATACGATACTCGGATGACCTTGTAATTTATTACCCATAACATCTTCTTTGTATATATTTAAATTTGCAAATGAGAACAGTTCACACAATAGTTTAGAAGTACTTTTACTAATCATTCTATTTGCTCTTCTACATTCAAAAGGCAATGTTTGTGCTGTTATTAAATCATCTAAAAATGTAATTTGTTTTCCATCATTATTCTTAGTGGCTTCGTAAGTATATTTGCAAATTAAGCCGTCCGTGTGTGTTAATTGCACTTTTACATATCGATTAATCCATTTGAAAAATTCTCCTTTATTTGTAACTTGTCCCTCTTGAATAAATGTTTCTAATCCAAAAGAGTGACTAAAACTTCCTGTTGGGAAGTTCGAATCACTAATTTGGAGTAGGTTAAGTAGGTTAAATATGTTTGTGTGAAGCATGCTTGAACGGTTTGGGTAATACTCTATTTTCTTTTTGATAAGGAACACCTTCCTTTTTGAGTAAATCTTCTACTAAGTAGTCGTTCGCCAAAATCATACACCCTTCATCGAATTGTGCTGGCAAATGTCTATTTCCTAAGTTATGCGCAATAATTCCCATTTCTTTTATTGACGTTGGAGTAATTACAATTACCTCTTCTGGTAACACTTCAATATATACAATACGATGTTCATCTTCATATAAAATATCACCGTTCTTTAATGTTTCTCCATTATCTAAAGACACCCCAATTTCAAAACCAGATTCTGAATATAATTTCTGAACCCTCTTTAGTAAAAGCTCACTAGAAATCAATATTCTATCAAGATGCTTTTTTGTATTTGCAAAATCATTCATATTGCATACGTTGTTATTAATTTTTTCAATAATCATTTTATCTCCTCCGTTATATCAAAATAAAAAATATCTTTGAGCCATAGGTAATACATCTACTGCTTCACACGTAATAACTTGTCCATCAACTTTAACTTCATATGTCTGCGGATCTACTTCAATTTCTGGTGTTGCATTATTCAGCTTCATATCTTGCTTAGAAATCTCTCTCGTATTTCTAACAGGTAATACAACTTTATTTAAACCTAATTTTTCTTTAATATTATTCTCATAAGCTACTTTAGATACAAATGTAATCGAACTTGACTGTACCGCTTTTCCATATGCACCAAACATCTTTTTTTCATAATATGGTTGTGGTGTGGGGATCGAAGCATTCTCGTCTCCCATTAATGCCATCACTACCATCCCGTTTTTCAAAACCATATCTGGCTTAACACCGAAAAATTGTGGATCCCATATTACAAGGTCTGCATATTTCCCAACTTCAATAGAGCCGACATATTCTGAAATCCCGTGTGTAATAGCTGGATTAATTGTATACTTAGCTATATAGCGTTGAATTCTATTATTATCGTTATACTCTTTATCTCCCTCTAAACTACCAATCTGCTTTTTCATTTTATCGGCGGTTTGCCAATTGCGAATAATAACCTCTCCAACCCTCCCCATCGCCTGCGAGTCAGAGCTAATCATGCTGAAAACCCCTAAATCTTGCAAAATATCCTCTGCCGCAATTGTTTCTTTTCGAATCCTTGAATCCGCAAACATTACATCTTCTGGAATATTTGCTTTTAAATGATGACATACCATGAGCATATCTAAATGTTCATCCAACGTATTCACTGTATATGGCAAGGTCGGGTTCGTTGAAGAAGGTAAAATATTATTCAGTGCAGCAATCTTTATAATATCTGGTGCATGCCCACCACCAGCCCCTTCAGTGTGGTACGTATGAATAACACGATTATCAATAGCCTTTATCGTTTCTTCCACAAAACCACATTCATTTAACGTATCAGTATGAATAGCAACTTGAATATCATATTTATCAGCAATCTGTAACGAGTGATTAATTGCTGAAGAAGTCGCTCCCCAATCTTCATGAATTTTTAATCCAATAGCTCCTGCAAATATTTGTTCTTCCAGGGCAGGTAAACTTGAACTATTTCCTTTCCCTAAAAACCCAAGATTTATAGGAAAAGCTTCTGCTGCCTCTAGCATTTTTCTTAAATTCCAAGATCCAGGCGTTATTGTAGTTGCCTTAGTACCCTCTGCCGGTCCTGTTCCTCCACCAATTAAAGTTGTTATACCTGAAGCTAATGCTGTATCAATTTGTTGTGGGGATATGAAATGCACGTGTGTATCAATACCTCCAGCTGTAACGATTTTTCGCTCGCCAGAAATTACTTCCGTTGATGTTCCAATGATGATATCAATATTATCCATAACTGAAGGATTACCACTCTTACCAATTGCTGAAATCTTTCCATCTTTTATACCAATATCCGCTTTATATACTCCTGTATAATCAATAATAATTGCATTCGTAATAACAACATCCACAACACCCTGTTCCCTTGTAAGTTGCGAATTTTGTCCCATACCATCCCTAATTGATTTTCCTCCACCAAAGACAGCTTCATCACCATATACAGTGTAATTTCGATCAATATGTGCGAATAATTGTGTATCCGCTAAACGAATAGAATCTCCTGTAGTTGGACCATATAAATCAGCATATTGTTTACGTGACATCTTAAAACTCATGCTATCTCCCTCTTTTTTTGTAAGATTGAATATCGCCATCCACTTTATTTTTAAATCCATATACTTCTTGCTTCCCTGAGTATGGAACTAATTCAATCGTTTTTTCATCCCCAGGCTCGAATCTTACCGCTGTACCCGCTGGAATATTTAAATGTTGTCCAATTGCTACACTACGATTGAACTTTAACGCCTCATTCACTTCATAAAAGTGGTAATGAGATCCAATTTGAATCGGTCTATCTCCCTGATTTAACACCTTAACTTTCGTTGCTTTTTTATTTCCATTACATACTATGTCTTCTTCCGCAAGGATATATTGCCCTGGGATCATAACATTCACTTCCTTTAATGAATTGGTTGATGAATAGTTACTAATTTTGTTCCATCAGGAAAAGTTGCCTCAACTTGAATATCTGATATCATGTCTGCAATACCATCCATAACATCTTCAGCACTTAAAATATTTTTTCCAAGCTCCATTAATTCCGCTACATTTTTACCATCTCTTGCTCCTTCCAAAATTTCATACGTAATAATAGCGATACTTTCTGGATAGTTTAACTTAAGCCCTCTCTCCTTTCGTCGATAAGCTAAATCAGCCGCAACAACTACCAGCAGTTTATCAATTTCTCTTGGAGTTAATCTCATTACAATCTTCCTTTCTAAAATATTTTAAAACTAAGAATATTCTAAAAATAAAAGATGTACTTCCAATGTCCTTTCCGTGTTTTCTCCATGTTTTTTTCTGCTAATCAAATAAAAAAAGACTAGAATTTCTAGTCTTTTTTTATTTCCCTTCATTCTTCTCTAACACATACAAATCTTCTTCAATATTTGTTAATTTCTCACTTACAAGTTTTCTTGCATCTCCAATTGCTTGATTGTATGCAAATGGTCCTACTAACTTTATCATTTCTTCTATTAAACGTTCTGCTTGGAAGCGTCCAATTTCATCTAAATCTTCTTCAACGAAAAATTGCTGAATTTGTGCTACAAGCTCTTCTTTTTTATCATTCGTTATTTTTATGTTCATCATCATTCGTTACTCCTCTATATTTAAGATAATACTTTTCTTAACTCTACCATAGAAAAGCGATTTCCTGGACAAGTTTTTGTAACCCCTTCTAACTCCCTATGGCCGAGTATATTTCCTTTCTCTATGGCAAACTGCTTCATAAACATTTTACATAAAGAATATAATGAATTCATTTGTGCAGTATTTGGATCATATTTATCAAAATTTCCCGTCATACATATTCCTATTGTATCACTATTATTATCTTTCGCATGTGCTCCAATATGTAACCCTCGCCCTTCGACTACAGTTCCATCTTCTTCAATAAAATAATTGTAACCAATCCCGCTCCATCCTCTTACCTTTTGATGAAATTCGTGGGTTTTATACACATCCCATCCATCTTCTGACGTATGGTGGACAATCAGTTTATTTACTTTCTCTAAAGGAACTAATTCATTTTGAAATGTTAAATTTACACATTTAATTTCCATTTGAACTTCCTCCCCTTAAAAATCAATTATAATAATTGTTTTATCATCTGGTCTTATTCTATTTTCTCCTTCTAGCCTTTCAATGATTGCTACATATTCTTTTATACTATTCTTTCTTATATATATCACAATTTGTTCTAACGACCACTCCGGATGGAACAATCCGTCCGAACAAATAAAGATCCCACTTACATCAGCTACATGTAATTCTCCATGTTGTAAATAAGTCATCGCTTCTTTCATCCCATTTGCAACTGCGTAACCGTGTGGCACATTCGCAAGATAGCGGTTGTATTTCAGCTGCTCCCGAACATCTTGAAAAACATGTTCTTCCGGGACTGGTAATCCTTTTTTACGATCCTCTTCTCTCTTCTTTTTTGCGCGTTTACTAATTCCCTTAACTGTATCTTTCGTTAATACTCTTATCGCTCCATCCTGAAGTATTGCAACGATCATACAATCACCTAATTGTGCATATTCAAGTTTATCGCCTTCTATTTGAACTGCTGCAATACATGTACACCACAGATGGTCTTTTTTTCTCGTATCAACCTTGTACTCTAGCATCTTGTTTTGCAATAATTCATTCGCCTTTGCAACTTCATCTTGTAAACTATTGATCTCTCGTAGCGAAGTAAAATGACTTGCAAATAAATGTGAAGCGATGTATGCTCCATTATGTCCTTCTTCATCACAAAATGGAACTAAGGGTGTTGCTCCATCGCATACACCGTAAATTATTTTATCTTCATTACAAAAAAATGAATCCTCACACTCTTGTTTTAAAAGACTCTTCTGTTGATACGTCGTTATCTTCATATCTGTATCCCCTCCCAATTTATCAAACACTCTAACTATTTAGATTAATCTAATTTTCCGAAATAAACTGTTTTTCCCGAAAACTTTCAATTTCATATATAATCTTGAAATAATATGATTATTTAGTGAAGGACGGGAAAGAGATGGTCAGATTTCTTGGTGTTATTTTTGGTTCTATTATTATCGCAATTGCCTTTAATCTTTTCCTTATCCCCCATAAAATTTTAAGTAGTGGAATTGGCGGAATTGCTATTATTTTAGGGATTGTAACCCCTGTAAACACAGGTATTATTAACTTTGTATTGAACTTACCTATCCTTATTTTAGGATACATAGGTCTTGGAAAAAAAGTAATTTTTAACACTGTTGTTTCTGTAATTGTATTATCTGTTGCATTATACTATGTTCCAATAAAAGTCGTAGCAACAGACCCACTTTTATCATCTGTATTTGGCGGTGTCATCGCCGGCGCTGGTATTGGTCTTGTCTTTAACTGCCATGGTTCAACTGGTGGCTTTGATATTATCGGTATGTTGTTATCTCGCAAGCGAGATATTAAACTTGGTGGATTCCTTATTGCATTAAATACAGTTGTTGTTGTCATTGCAGGATTTTTCTTCACTTGGGATGTTGCCCTTACAAGCTTACTTTCAATTTATGTAACTGGTAAAGTAATTGATGCCGTTCATACAAAACATCGTAAAGTTACACTTATGATTGTAACAAATCAAGCGGAAGAAATGAAAAAAAAGCTTCTTTCAACTGTAGTACGTGGCATTACGTTACTTGATGGTGAAGGTGCTTATTCAAACGAGAAAAAACGTGTACTTATGACAGTCGTTTCACGTGAAGAATTAGCAAGTATGAAACTAACGATTTCGGAAATTGATCCTCATGCATTCGTTAATATTACGGAGACCGTTGAAGTATTAGGATTGTTTAGAAAAGTGTAAAAAACTAGGTGGATCTCCACCTAGTTTTTATTTTCCATAAATTCAATTCGATTTCCAAACGGATCTGACACGTAAAATCTGATTACATCTGGTCGCGCATGATCATCTATTACTTCAATACCTCGCTTTATTAACCCTTGTTTAAATTCATTAATTTTCAAAACATAAAAAGCTGGATGCGCTTTTTTAGCTGGATTAAAATTTTGCTCAACTCCGATATGAATCTCTTGATTTCCACACTTAAACCAACACCCACCACGCTTCTTTAATTCCTCTGGCTTTGGGATTTCCTCCATACCAATTTTATTACCATAAAATTCTCGTGCTTCTTCTTCACATCCTACTGGCGCCGCTACTTGTACATGATCAATTCCTTGAATATAATTTTTCATATTCCTTCCCCCTCTTCTATTCTAATGTTATAACGAAAATACATTCATGTAACTTAGAAAATATTAATAAAGCAATATAAGATTCTCTTATTACTACCTTTTTTTACCTTCCACTAAAAATAAAAAAGAAAATTTATTATATAATTTCCATTTTTTATAGAAATACACATTGCACCTATATTATAGTTAGTACTAGATTCATCTTTTTTAGATGCTAGTTGTACGGAGGAAATATTATGAGTCGTAAAAAACATTCATCTACTCAAAAAAAGCGTCACCCAAACGTATCGGAGCGCTTGCGAAACCATATACAAAATCGTTCTTTAGCAGAAATGTATGCATCTCTTTTTGAACATAACCCTGATAGTATTATTTCATTGAATTTAGAAGGAGTTATTTTACATATTAACCCCTCTGCGGAAAGAATATTAGGTTATACTTCTAACGAATTAGAGCGGAAAACAATCACTTCTATTTTAGAAGCACATATTTCTGATCAAGTGCTACAATACATAAAAAATGCTGCAGCTGACAATCAAAAAGAGTATATCGTCTCTATTTATCATAAAGACGGATATTTACTAGATGTCGTAACAAAATTAGTTCCTATTTTTGTTAAAAACCGTTTAACAGGTGTATACGCCATTATGAAACCCCTTGAAAAATCAGAAAGAATTGAGAAAGTATTACAAGAGAGTGAGAAACGATTACGCACATTAATGAATTCAATGCCTGCATTTGTTATTTTTAAGGACCATGAAGGACGCTGGCTTGAAGCGAATGACTATGCGCTTTCTTGTTTCAATTTCCATAACGTTCCTTATCATGGAAAAAGAGATAATGAACTCATTCAATATAACGAAGCATACCGCGAATCTTTTTTGCATTGTGAAGAAGTCGATGAACTAACATGGCAAAAAGGACAAATTCTTCACGGAGAGGAATTTATTATACATAGAAATGATTTCGACCTAGTTTTAAGCATTTCAAAAGTCCCACTCTTCCATCCTGATGGCTCACGCAAAGGTCTTATAGTGATGGGAAGAGACGTTACCGAACTAAAAGAAACTGAAAAGTTATTACGGAAATCCGAAAAACTTGCAGTAGTAGGACAACTGACAGCTGGAATTGCCCATGAAATTAGAAACCCGCTCACTTCATTAAAAGGATTTTTAACGTTATTACATCCAGAAATAAATGAGGAAAATAAATGGTATGTGGACGTTATGTTGAGTGAAATTTCACAAATGGAATCTATAACAAGCCAATTTATGGCGATGTCTAAACCACAAGTGTTATTTATTCATACATGCAACGTACAAACATTAATTGAAGAAGTTGTAACTTTTATTTTACCAACAGCAATTATGCATAGCGTTCATATCATCATGGATCATTTCGATTATATTTCTGACATTCAATGTGACAGTAATCAATTAAAACAAGTTTTGATTAACATATTAAAAAATGCAATCGAGGCGATGCCTGATGGTGGTAACATTTTCATTCAAACAACTTCGTTAGAAAATGATTTTGTTTCAATACGCATTATGGATGAAGGTTGTGGGATTCCTGAAGAGCGCATGGCTCGTCTTGGCGAACCTTTTTATAGCTTGAAAGAAAAAGGAACTGGCCTTGGCTTAATGATGTGCTATAAAATCATTCAAGAGCATCACGGGAAATTATTCATTTCCAGTGAATTAAACATAGGAACAACTGTCGATATCCAATTACCGATTGCTACAGCTCATCCTGTACCAAACTCTTAACTATACATCTACAAGATATTATAAGTAGTTCAGTTATTGTGGAAAACATCTACACTAAAAAGCTCAAAGTCCCTATATGACTCTGAGCTTTATTTTTGTATACGATTTATTTTATTAAATCCACTCTTTTCCATGTTTACGAATAAACTGAATATCATTTTCATAATGTTCAAGATGCCCTTCATCTATCATCTTTTGGAAGTTCATATCGCCTTCTAGTGCTTTTCTTTTCATGTATTTACATAATCCTTCTAATCGTAGAAGTACCACCTCCAAATAATCCTCGGCGATGCCATCACTTTTATAGGACTCAAAAAACAATTTAACTCTTTGCTTTATGCGGTCTGCATGCTGTAATGAATTATAATAAACCGCCTCATCTGTTTCCATATAATAAACTCTACTTAATGGGACACAAGTGTAAAGAGTATAGGCTATGTCCCAAAGTCTTGGTCCAGGACCAGCAACATCAAAATCAATAATACCTACTGGTTTTTCGTTATTAAAAATAATGTTGTATATTGCAAAATCATTGTGGCATACAACCTCTATTTTATTTGGAGTATTATCCATCGGTTTCCAATCATCTGATAACGGGAAATCACTCACAGCATCATGATAAAGACGGAGCATCTTCGCTATTTCTTTTAAAACATCATTAGACCACATGTACTCTTTTAAAGGGTAATTACCAGCTTCTCCTTCAATAAATGATAATATTTCTCTATCTTTATCATCAATACCTAAAAACTTTGGTGCATAACTAAAACCTTTGTTTTCCAAATGATTTAATAGCTTATGAATTTTGGTACTGCCTTGCTTTAATTCTCGTCGAACAGTATCTTCCGAACGATATACGTTTGAGACATTCCCTCCCGTTAGCATTTCTTCATTTTCGTAGTTTGACATCTAATAGTTCCCCTCCATTATTCTACATTTTCTTTATATTTTAACATAACTTTCCTATTCTCTTTTAACCCCTTAAATTGCAACAAAAAAATCGAGTATAAAATCTTTATGATTTTACACTCGATTTAGTCTACTATTTATGCATGTGAAAATATTTTTTCATACCATTCTGTTGCCTTCTCTACTTCATTCATCGTTAATTGATGTCCTCTATTCTCCCAATGCATTGTTACATTAGCATCTACATTTTCTAATAGCATCTTCAATTCCTCTGACTCAGAAGGTGAACAAATTGGATCATTTGTTCCAGCAGCGATAAATACGAATTTCTCTGCTAAATTAGGTAATTCTATTCCTCTTCTAGGCACCATTGGGTGATGAAGGACTGCACCTTTTAATGCATTTTCGTAATGGAATAATAAGCTCGCCGCAATATTTGCTCCATTTGAATACCCAACAGCTACGATATTATCTCTATCAAATTCATATGTTTTTGCTGCTTCATTTAAAAATTCATTTAATTCCTTCGTACGGAAAACAAGATCCTCTTCATCAAAAATACCTTCTGCTAATCGGCGGAAGAAACGAGGCATCCCATTTTCTAATACATTTCCACGAACACTTAATACAGAAGCTTCCCGATCAATTCTTTCTGCAAGCGGTAATAAATCTAATTCATTTCCTCCTGTACCATGAAGCAATAACAACACTGGTTTTGACGTATCTTTTCCTTTTTGAAAAACATGTTTCATCATATTCCTTTTCCCCTTTCAATCACTTTAATCTAGATTTCTCACTTCAAATGGTAAGAGTGTCTGTTCAATTTGTTTTCTATGTTGTTCATATCGATCCGGTAATTTTAACTCCTCACCCATCGTCTCTAAAGATTCGTCATGGGCAAAACCAGGAGGGTCTGTTGCAATTTCAAATAAGATTTCGCCGTGTTCTCTAAAATAAATTGCGTTAAAATAGTTTCGGTCTTGTACAGGGGTTACACCATATCCAAAGCGAGACACATGCTCTTTCCAGTCTAATTGATCAGTATCATCACTCGCTCTCCAAGCAATATGATGAACTGTACCAACACCCATTTGCCCACGTCCAATTGTTGATAATCTCAAATCGATAATATTTCCAATATCAGCAGAAGAACGGAACCGCATAAAATCTCCCTCTTCTCCTACTTTCTCAAGACCCATAACATGCTCTAACAATTCAGCAGTTTTTTGAGGTTGTGCAGATAAAAGAACAGCACCGCCAAATCCTTTAATTGCTACTTCTGGCGTAACTTCCCCAAAAGTCCAATTATTTAATTCGCCCTCTTCTCTTTCAACTAATTCTATATGCAAACCATGTGGATCATCAAATTCTATATACTGTTCTCCAAACCGAGTCATTTTTGTATACGGTACGTCGAATTTTTCTAATCTATTTTCCCAAAACTCCATTGTACCTTTTGGTACGACATAAGACGTAATGCCTACTTGACCGTCCCCAATAATACCTTGACGAGCACCTGCCCATGGAAAAAACGTAATAATTGTTCCAGGCTTTCCTCCTGTATTACCAAAATAAAGATGATACGTACCTGGATCATCAAAATTCACTGTTTGTTTTACTAAACGCAATCCTAATACACCTGCATAAAAATCTACATTTTCTTGTGGGTGTCCTACGATTGCTGTAATGTGATGAATTCCCATCGTTTTCTTTTCCACTTTCTCCACCCCTTTTTTTATTTCATTACAAAAAACGTTTATTCGCTAAAATTCATTATTCATTTTGTCCATATGATAAAGTTCAATCCGCAATACTATCTTTTTCAAAATTGAGGTATTTCTCTAAAAAACTAACACATTTCATTTAGTTCAAAAAATATCTCGAATTCGAGATATTTCACAAAAAAACTACAGTTCTTATGATTATATTTTAAATATTGATTTTATGATTTTGACTATCCTTCAAAAAATATCTTGAATTCGAGATTTATTATAGTCTAATTAGTTTTTATTGTCAATGCGGATATCATTTCATTTTTTTATCAAAAACAATATTCTGATAACCCATCTCCATCAAACAATTTGTTTGAAAAAGAGCAACCGAAAAGCGGGAACATTCATGTAATAAATTTCTACTTTTCCCATAACCAAAAAAGCCATACAAATGTATGACTTTTTTGATTTTTTTTGTTCAGCTACATATTTACTTCCCAATTACGGAAGGAAACAATTCCGAAAGTGGAACTACTTTCCCCATCTCATCTTTAAACACAATATGCTCTCTCGTTAAGTGGCGCGGGCTCTTTACCCCTGCTGCTGCCGCTAATGAAAACAAACTATATCTCATACTAATAACATAGTTCATTACTCGCCATTTTTTCTCATACGGATCTAATGCTTTTTGGTAGTGTGGATTCGTAGTTGCAACCCCAGATGGGCATTGCCCTGAATTACATTGAAGTGCCATAATACAACCACTTGCCATCATGAATCCACGTGCTGAATTTACGGCATCTGCACCGATAGCTAAAGCAATCGCTACTTTATCTGGCGTGATTAATTTCCCGGAGGCAAACACCTTTAATTTATCCCTGACACCGTAATGATTTGCTGTATCAATAAATGTAAGTAATGCCGGTATAAGCGGAAGCCCCATACTATCTGCCATCGATTTATATGTTGCCCCTGATCCACCTTCTGAACCGTCGATTGTAATAAAATCTGGATAGATGTTTAATTCTTTCATTGCTTTTAATAAATCTTCCAAAGGCTTCTGTTGACCAATTACAATTTTCATGCCCACTGGTTTACCACCGTTTTCTTGTAAATCTTGAATAAAATATAAAGCCTCTGCGGCACTACTAATAAATGAAAAACGATTTGGCGAATTAATCGTTTCTCCTTCTCGTACTTTCCGAACGGAAGCGATTTTCTCATTTACCTTCTGTCCTTCTAAATGACCACCACGTATTTTTGCTCCTTGCCCAAATTTCAATTCAAACGCTTTAATATTACTTTCTTTCGCCTTCTCCATAAATTCCTTCATCGAAAAATCCCCGTCCTCGTCACGGTATCCAAATAATCCCGGACCAATTTGGGCAACGATATTTGCACCCGTATGTAAATGTTCTGGAATGACGCCCCCTTCCCCAGTATTAATCCACGAACCACCTGCCATTTTTGCACCAAACCCAGCTGATAAAATATAATTTTCTCCAATCGCACCGTAAGATGTCGCTGACGCTCCAAACATCCCATACAGTTTCCATGGATATTTACGATTTTCGCCGACTATAATTGCATCTTCTTCTTCATACAACCAAAGGTTTGTTGTATCCGCTGTCAATTTTTCTCTTCTTGAAAATAACCCTTCTTTATGAATCATATATTTTTTCCCCTCACGTTCTTGCGTGAGATTCACACTTAATTCATCTGTTAATGTGGGGAATAATGTATTAGCAATATAATAGCCAGATTCCTCAAAATCTCGTTTTGATCCAAAACCAAGTATTTCAGAACGGTATTTTGCTAGAAACATAACACTTTGAAAATCGTAGCGCGAAAAGGGCTTTCCGTCAGTATCATGATCAAACCAATATTGCCGAAATTCCGGGCCTATTTTTTCGAGCAAATAGCGCATTCTACCTAAGTATGGATGTAGTTTTAATATAGAATGATGCGTCCGTTTTTTAATAAAAAATGTAATGATAAAAAAGACAATTAAAAGTAGCATCAAAAAGAGCAATATACTAATAATAATGAGTAGCGCTTCACTCATTCCGCTTCCCCCTATATATGAAATTCCATAATAAAAAGAGAACACTCCATGTGTTCTCTTTTTATCCTTATTCACACTAACGTAGCAAGATGCTCTTTCGCGTCATATTCAACCAAACTTTCAGCATTTTTAATTCGCTGAACAAAATCTGGATTAGCGATTAATGGTCTTCCGAACGCCGCTACATCAATTGTTCCTTCTTGCAGTGCTTCTTCTGCCTCTTTCGGATTCAAATTACCTACTCCTACGATAGTACTATCCCAATACTTTCTTACTAATTGATGAAAATTCTTGCCGTCAGCAATAACTTGCGTATAATTCATCGTTGAAGGGTGAATCATCGTTAATCCAACTTCTTTAAACATATTTACAAACGTTTCAATTGCAAGTTCAGGATGTTCCCACATATAAGTAGGATTATCACCTTTAAAGGCAGAGAAGCGAAGAAGCGTTTTATCAGCTCCAACTGCTTCAATTACAGCCTGAACAACTTCTTTCATAAACGTTAACCTTTGTTTTAAATCACCGCCGTATTTATCAGTACGCTTATTCGCAAATTCATAAGTAAATTGGTCAATTAAATATCCGTGTGCACCGTGAATTTCTACACCATCAAATCCAGCTTCTATCGCATTCTTTGCGGCTTGTGCATATTGACCGATAACTTCTTTTATTTCTTCTATTGTCATTGCTTCTGGTGTATCAAATGGTTTACGAAAACGCGGAACATTCCCCTCCGCAGCAATAGCAGAAGGTGCTTGCGGCATTTGATCACCAATTATTTCGTGATGACTCATACGTCCAACATGCCATATTTGAGCAATAATCGTTCCGCCTTCTTTATGTACTGCCTCTGTAACAGGTTTCCAAGAATCGACTTGCGCTTGTGTATAAATACCTGGTACTCCTGGATTCCCTTTTGCTCTCGGGCTAATGACAATTCCTTCTGTAATAATTAATCCAATCCCATCAGCAGCACGTTTTCGGTAATATTCGACTACGTCAGCACCAACGACTCCAGTCTCATTATTTGCAAAACATCTCGTCATCGGTGCCATCGCTATGCGATTACGAAGAGACCAAGATCCAATTTGAATCGGATGAAATAACTTCGTTTCTTCAATATTTTCAAAAGACCCCCAAGCGTTTATATTTGTTCCTTCATAAATACTTGCCGCTTTATTATTTGAACTTGTCATTTTTCTTCCCCCTAAAAAAATCTAACTATAATCGCATCATACTTACTTTTAGATAGTAACGTCAATTTATACGTCTTTACCATTAAAGATTCGAATATTAAACAAATAGAATGATAAAAACAAAAATTAAAAAGGTTTCCTAAGTAGGAAACCTTTTTTAGTTGACCATATAAGGCTAACAATTCGTTTATCTCTTTTAAATAAAGAAAATAAACAATTATTATCTCCTCACATATGGAAAATCTCTTAACAATAGAAGTGGGAGTGGTTCAGTATTCTTCTAAAAATAATAACTTATATACCTAAAACAATGAAAGCCCTACCTCTCTTTCATCCTTACGGCTCCTCGTCCGTGCCAGTGTGAATCAGGATTGCAAAAATCAAGTAACTATTTTATCGAGTTATTTAATTAAACTTCGAACATTCGTAAAAGAAATTAAAAAATAAAAATGGATTAAATTGTAGTAATAACAAAAGAGGTTAATGCTCTAAAAGTGGTTTGAAAGAGTTGAATGTCTTTGAAATGATTGATTTTCTATAATTATATTCCCAAAAAATTCAAGATCTTTTTTGGGATGTAATACATTATCTACAATGAATCTTAACAAAAGCTTTTTATTTGATTTTCTGTGATACCTTCAATTAATCCCAGCTCACTAATCAAAAATTCATGTGCGTTATCTAACATTTTCTTTTCGCTTGCATTAAGTGCTTTTTCTTTCTGCATACGTAATAAATCACGTACAACTTCAGCACCTTCTTGTATTTTACCCGTTTTTATTTTATCAGTGTTCAATTTATACCTTTGTTTCCACGTAAGTAATCTATCTGATTCCCCATGCTGAAAAATATCTATTATGTTTGTTAATGCCTTTATATCTGTAACTGGTCGTATATTTGAACTCAATATTTTCCCCATAGGAATCATTACTTCCATATTACTAGCCGACATTTTTATAACATAATACTGTCTTTTTTCTCCTGAGATTTCCTTTTCTTCTATGGCTTTAATTATACCTGCTCCGTGCATTGGATAAACGATGTTATCGCCAATTTGAAACAAATAATCCACCTCCATATATGGTAACCTTCTCAATCTTAACACACATTTATTTTTTTAGCAAAATTTTTATAATATCACAAAATTATTTTCTATGTCAATTTATTTACACATAAAAATTCAATCTGTACAGAAACACTAAAAAACCCGCGATTTTGTTACATTTCCACACCCATTTTCTCCAATTTTATATACCTTGTAAAACAAAAAAAACACATCACTACATATAAGTAGCGATGTATTTTTATATAATGACAAAAACGGTTGCTTCAAAACTTCACACACGATCCTTCGCTTATATACTAACCTGTTTACAAATCGTTTCTCGCGCTAAAAGAAAACTCATAATCACTTGCGCAGCTACTCTACTCGTCATATCCCTAAAATCAAGAGTTGGATCAATTTCTACTATATCCATCCCTTGAACGAGTGGCTCTTTACCAAGGAATTCAATTGCATCAAGTAAAGTTGTACTATCCATCCCACCAGGGCCAATTGCTGGACAGCCTGGCGCAAACGCTTGGTCTAGTACGTCCATATCAAGAGAAATATAAATAGAAGTCACATCTTGTTTTCTTAATACTTCAATACTTTCTGAAATAAGATCTTTTATTTTTCGCTCTCTTACATCTTTCATTGTATACACTGTCACGCCATGCTCTTTTGCATATTCATGGTACGCTTGTGCATTTGAAAAATTACGAATCCCAATTTGAACGAGTTGTTTTCCTGTAATCACATCATTTTCTAGCAAACTACGGAACGGTGTACCATTTGATGGACCACCATCATCTAAATTACGTAAATCATGATGGGCATCAAATTGAATAATACCGACCTTCCCTTTACTATTTGCAAAACCAGTTATACTCGGAAAACTAATCGAGTGGTCACCACCAAGAACGATTGGTATCATTTTCGGATTTACTTTCGTCAAGTGACCAACTGTTTTCGCAATTCGGTTATGACTCTCTTTTATATCTGTCACATGCATCGTAATATCACCACAATCATGAAGAACACTTTCTTTCATATCGTGTTCTTCTGTAATTGCGTACGTGCTATATGCATCCAACATTGAACGAATTGTTTTTGGTGCAAAACATGCTCCTGAATGACTAATAGATGGTTTAGAAAGGGGTGCTCCAATTAAGGCAGCACCGAATATTTCTACGCCTTCCTCCCAATCTTTAATCATTTCGCTCCATTTCGTCACTTCCCGATCGATAAACTTTGCATTTTTCTTTAAATAGTGGCCGTGCTCCACGATTGTTCACCTCTTGTATATGCGATATTCCCATTCTTCCATACTGTATTTACATGACTTACGCCGTAATGGTACGGTACGTAAGCGTAATTATAAGCATCCCATAAAACTAAATCCGCCTTACGACCAACTCTAATTTTCCCAGCTACATCGCCTCGATTAATGGCATAAGATGAGTTCACTGTTACCGCATTCCAAACTTCTTCTGGTGTCATTTTCAGTTTCAGCATCGCAATGCTCATAATAAGCTGAATGTTTTCAGTTGGACAGCTACCTGGGTTAAAATCTGTAGCTAAAGCAACTGCAACACCTTCATCAATCATTTTGCGGCCGCGTGCGAAGCTTTCTTTATTTAAATAGAAAGTTGTTCCTGGTAATAAAGTTGCTACTGTATTAGAATTCGCAAGCATTTCAATTCCTTTATCAGAAGCGCCAACTAAATGGTCCGCTGATGCTGCACCAATTTCAGCCGCTGCTTCCGCACCACCAAGAGGGTCGATTTCATCTGCATGAATTTTCACATCAAAGCCAAGCTCTTTCGCTTTTAATAAAAATTCTTTTGATTCTTCTACAGAGAACACACCTGTTTCACAGAAAATATCAACGAACTCAGCTAATTGCTTCTCTTTCATTTCTGGTAATAGATCTAGCATCCATTGTAAAAATTCTTTCGATCTTCCTTTATACTCTTTCGGAACTGCATGAGCACCTAAAAATGTTGAAACTAAATCAATTGGATGCTCTTTTTGTAATTGTGCAGTTGCCTCTAATTGTTTCCATTCTGTCTCATCATCCAATCCGTAACCACTCTTCGCTTCTACAGTTGTAACTCCGAAAGATAGCATACGGTCTAAATGGAATTTAGCTTTTTGAACAAGTTCTTCTTTCGACGCTTGTTTCGTTGCATTTACAGTTGAAAGAATACCTCCACCTTGTTCTAAAATTTCCAAGTACGGAACTCCTTGTAGTTTTAGCGCGATTTCATTTTCACGAGATCCACCAAATACAAGATGAGTATGCGGATCAACAAGACCAGGAGACACCATTTTCCCGCCGCAATCAATAACCTCTTTCGCTTGTAATCCTTTAGCTTCTTCCGCTGTTCCAACAAAAGTAATTACACCATTTTCAATTCCAACCGCACCATTTTCAATAACAGGAAGCGTATTCATCGCTTCCCGTCTTAACAAGCCATCTTCTTGATCCATTGTTAGTAATTGACCGATATTTATTAGTAAAGTATCCAGCATGTTTCTGCCTCCTTATTTCATCATTGGGATGTTAACGCCTTTTTCTTTCGCAGTTTGAACCGCTAAGTCATAGCCAGCATCAACGTGACGAACAACACCCATACCAGGGTCAGAAGTTAATACGCGTTCAATACGTTTTGCCGCTGCTTCTGTTCCATCTGCAACGATAACCATTCCAGCGTGAAGTGAATAACCCATACCAACGCCACCACCGTGATGAACAGACACCCAGCTTGCACCGTTTACACTGTTAATTAATGCATTTAAAATTGGCCAGTCTGCTACTGCATCACTACCGTCTTTCATAGATTCTGTTTCACGGTTTGGAGATGCTACTGATCCACAATCTAAATGGTCACGGCCGATAACGATCGGTGCTGATAATTCACCATTAGCCACCATTTCATTAATAATGCGGCCAAATTTCGCACGCTCGCCATAACCAAGCCAACAAATACGTGATGGAAGACCTTGGAACTCAACTTGCTGACGTGCCATACGAATCCAATTACATAAATGCTCATTATCCGCGAACTCGCGTAAAATAACTTCGTCTGTTTTATAAATATCTTCTGGATCACCAGAAAGTGCTACCCAGCGGAATGGTCCTTTTCCTTCACAGAATAATGGACGGATAAATGCTGGAACGAATCCCGGGAAATCGAAAGCATTTTTTAATCCTTCATCGAAAGCAACTTGGCGAATGTTATTTCCGTAATCAAATGTAATCGCGCCTTTTTCTTGCATTGCAAGCATTGCTTCTACATGTTTTTTCATACTTTCTTTTGATAATTGTACGTAACGTTCTGGATCTTCTTCACGAAGCTTCGCTGCTTCTTCTACTGTGTAACCTACTGGAATATAACCGTTTAATGGATCATGGGCAGAAGTTTGATCCGTAACTAAGTCAGGGATAATATTACGGTTTACTAACTCAGGTAAAATTTCTGCTGCATTACCTAATAATCCAATTGAAATAGGCTCTTTCTTCTCTTTATATTCGTTTGCAATAGCCAATGCTTCTTCTAATGATTCTGTATACTTATCACAATATCTCTTTTCAATACGACGATCGATACTACGCTTATCTACATCAATAGCAATTACAACACCGCCGTTCATCGTTACAGCAAGCGGTTGTGCGCCACCCATGCCACCTAAACCAGCAGTAATCGTTACAGTACCTTTTAATGAACCATCGAAATGTTGACGTGCCGCTTCACCAAATGTTTCATATGTTCCTTGTAAAATCCCTTGTGTCCCAATGTAAATCCAGCTACCCGCTGTCATTTGTCCGTACATCATAAGACCTTTTTTCTCTAATTCACGGAAGTGATCCCAGTTCGCCCACTTCGGTACTAAGTTTGAGTTCGCTAAAAGAACGCGAGGCGCATCTTCATGTGATTTAAAAATTGCAACTGGTTTTCCTGATTGAACAAGTAACGTTTCATCGTTTTCTAACGTTTTTAATGAATCAACAATTGCATGGTAGCTTTCCCAGTTACGAGCTGCACGGCCAATTCCGCCGTATACAACTAATTCTTCTGGTTTTTCAGCTACTTCAGGGTCTAAATTGTTCATTAACATTCGAAGTGCAGCTTCTTGAACCCATCCTTTCGTTTGTAACTCAGTACCTCTTGCCGCACGAATTGTTTGTTGTACTTTTTCCATTTCAATCTCTCCCTTTTCTCGTTTTATAGTGCTGCATTTACATCCAATCTTTCCTTTATTGAATAATTCGTTTTTAACCAATGCGCGATATTTTCAATATCCGTTGAGAATATACGGTCATTTGTAATAGATGGCACTTGCTGACGACCTTGATGATAGAACGTTTTTGTAACTGTACTCATGTTTTCAATTCCGCGATATTCTGCTGCTTGCATCGCACAGATCATCTCAATTGCAAGAACGCGTCTTGCATTTTGAATAATTTGATGCGCATGACGTGAAGCGATTGTTCCCATACTTACGTGATCTTCTTGGTTAGCTGAAGACGGAATTGAATCTACACTCGCTGGATGAGCTAACGTTTTATTTTCTGAAACGAGTGAAGCCGCTGCATATTGCATAATCATGGCACCTGATTGAAGTCCTGGTTCTGGACTTAAAAATGGTGGTAAGTCATTTAATTGCGGATTTACTAGGCGTTCAATACGGCGCTCTGAAATATTTGCAAGCTCCGCCATCCCTACTTTTAAGAAGTCCATTGCAAATGCAATTGGTTGTCCGTGGAAATTACCACCAGAGATTACTTTTTCACCGCCATCAAAAATAAGTGGATTATCTGTTGCTGCATTCATTTCAATTTCTAATTTTTCTTTCACATAATTTAAAACTTGCCAAGAAGCACCGTGAACTTGCGGGATACAACGAAGTGAATATGCATCTTGTACACGAAGTTCTCCTTGTTTTGTCACAAGTTTACTATCATGAAGAATATCACGAATTCTGCTTGCCACTTCGACTTGCTCTTTATAACCACGCGCTTTATGAACATTTTCATCGAATGCATCAATAATGCCGCGTAATCCTTCCATTGTCATCGATGCAATTAATTCTGATTGATAAGCACTTGCTTCAGCTTCTATATAAGAAAGAACCCCTTGCGCTGTCATTGCCTGCGTACCATTGATTAACGCAAGACCTTCTTTTGCTTCAAGTTCAATAGGTTCAAGTCCTTCTTCTGTAAGAGCAACCATCGCATGAACTCGTTTTCCTTTGTAGAACACTTCACCTTCACCTAATAAAACGAGAGCAAGGTGAGATAAAGGTGCTAAATCGCCACTCGCACCAAGTGATCCTTGTTGCGGAACGACTGGATGAATTTTACGATTTACAAACTCAAGAAGCATGTTTACAACAAGTGGTCTAACACCCGATACTCCTTTTAACATCGTATTAGCTCGTAAAATCAACATACCGCGTGATACTTCTTCAGGGAATGGATCGCCTATTCCGCACGCATGTGACTGAATTAAGTTGTGCTGAAGTGCTTTTACATCATCTTTTTGAATAAGCACATCACTAAACTTTCCAAATCCAGTTGTAATACCGTAAACGACTTTTCCGTCCTCTACGATTTTCTCAACTACTTCGCGGCACTCTGCTACCTGTTGCATACTATTTGGACAAGCTGTTACACCTTCACCTTCAAGTAACAACCTCTTCATTTCTTCAACTGTCAATGTGTGTCCTGTTAACGTAATCATTCTTTTTCCTCCTTATAAAGGCAAAAGGGGACCTTATCTTTTTAAGACAGACTCCTGTCCTAAAAAATAAGGCCCCCTTCTAACTAATAGACTATGGGCAAATCATATGTGATTAATTCCTAAACCAATCGCCTCATGCTCAGATCCTTTTACAGGTGCACCAATTGTTCCATAAAGCGCAACAGCAACCCATTCGCCTTCTTTTTTTCCGTCGTATGGTGTACCGCGCACAATCGCAAAGCGAAGTCCTACTGTACGAAGAACGTCTGCTAACTGAATTTGACCTCTCGTCACTCCGTACAAAGCTTCCATAATTGCATGATAAAGTGCATGTGTTTCTCTGTAAACATCTGTTTCAATAACTCGGTTGCTCTTAGCCGCTGTTTCCATTGCTGCTACTACTTTTTGCGAATTCATAGAACCAACTTTCCCAGTACAATATTTCCAACCTTTCGGAATAGATAATACGGGACTTTCATTCTCATCCGCAAGTGCCAACAGCATGGCCATACGACCAATTCGATGTGTTCCTTGAAGAAGCATGTGACTCTCTCATTTCTTTTGAATTATTTGAATATTACTTAATTTAAGAATATATGAAAACGGTTAAATCGTCAATAGTTTAAAATATTATTCAAGCAATTTTTTATCCCTCTCATACTTGTACTTGTGTACACAATTTATTTACAGATTTTTTTCAGGCGTGCTATAGTCTCACTAACAGATACAAAGGGGCGAAATTTCAGTGGCGAAGCGAAAAGATATTCATTTTCGGATTGAAGAAAAATTACTTACAAGGTTTGAAGACGTACTCCATTACGAAGGTTTAAATAAAACAGACGTATTAACACATGCGATTCAGCAATTTTGCATAAAGGTGGAATGTGAAAAAATGAATGATGTAAAACGTCAATACAACGTTAGTGACCATTTACAAACACGTATCGATACGCATAAACATTACGAAGAAAAACAAGTGAATGTAGATGAAGTCGTCATTGAACATTTACAACTCCAAGGGGAAGAAAAAATATTAGAGGTCGGGTGTGCTAACGGAAAATTTCTTTCCCTTTTGCAAACTAATGGTCATAAAGGCCAGTTAACCGGCTTTGATCAATCGAAAACCATGATTTCTGAAGCCGCTATAACGAATAATACGATTGAATGGAAACTCGGTGATGCTAGTAAACTTCCTTTCGAAGCTAATTGTTATGACCTGATAATCGCAAGGCATATGTTATACCACATGAAAGATGTCGAAAAAACAATTCAAGGATTCCATAAAGTAATTCGTCCCGGTGGCTCACTTTTAGCTACAACAAATTCTAAAGTTTCAATGCCTCGTATAGTTGAAATGTGTAACAGTATGCTAGACGCATTTGACTTACCGAAAACATCACCAGCTGTAGCTCCATTTTGTTTAGAAAATGGTAAAGAGATACTACAATCTATTTTTTCAACTGTTGAAGAAACAATTATTCATAATGCACTCGTTTTTCATCATGCCACTCCAATCGTTAACTATATTTCTAGCATGTTCCCGTCGCTGAATATACCTGATAATATGTCCCTTCACACCGAAATGAAGGAATGGCTAAAAGAAGAAATAGAAAATGATTTATCACTTCACAACGGTGTATGGCGCGATCCGAAAACGTTAGTGATTTATCGATGTAAAAAAGAAAAGAGCTAGCATTCGCTAGCTTTTACACGTTTTCCGGTAAAAGATTCTCCATCATTATATTGCCCTTTCCACTATAAAAATTTGTATTATGTTCATTCACTACTCCAAAATAGGAGGCAATCGCTAGTCCAAATGGCACAAATGCATGTCCTTGTGCTGTAATAATATTTGCGTGCTGTACAACTTCTGTATACACAAAATTTTCTACTGGAAAACAATCTAATTTTTGATAATCTATAGTCACTGTATAAGAGATTTCTTTAAATAAACCTGCTCTTGCTAACGCATACGGTCCAGCACAAATCGCTGCCACTAATTTTCCTTGCTCAGAAAATTGACGAATAACTGAAAAAAGCGGTTTCGCCTCTTTCATATGTATTTCATCTCCGCCCGGAATGATAATCCCCTCATATTCTTCTACACGCACTTCACTTAATTCTATATGCGGCTGTACTTGTAAGCCTGTTTCACTTATAATCATTTCTTTTGTTAAACCCGCTGTAATGATTTCATATTTCTTTTTCAGCAATGCTGTTGCTACCGTTATTTCAAACTCTGCAAATGTCGGGTATACGAATAATAATATTTTTTTCATAGCCTTTTCTCCCTTAGCCACCCTATAAAATATGCCTCTAATTCGTCCACTGATAATATATTAGTGTCCACATAAGTTACGGGAAATTGTTTATACCATTCTTTTTCAACTTCTACTAATTTAAATTGTTCCTCAAATGTACTTCGATTTCTTGTCCTATCATTATTTCTCCTATCATACAAACTCTCTTTCGAAACATCTAAATAAAAAATTGCATCCGAACGGCATTCTCTTAATTTATACAATTCATCTTTTAATTCTGTTTCTATATCCCACTCTTTCCCTATCATCTTCGGATAAAAGAGTGTATAAAATTCAATATCTTCTGGTCCGCGGTCAAAAATCATGACTGATTTCACATTTTGAAACTCTTTTATTTTTGCTTCAATAAACATTTTTTGATTTGTAATAAACCCCTCTTTTGTGTAAATATCCAAATTTAATTCTTTCCGCTTTTCTACAATTGGATAAGGGTTTTCATATATAACTGAAAGCCCACATCGCTCTAAGCTTTTGGCCAATGTTGTTTTTCCACTTGCCATCGGTCCTTGGAGTGAAATTACGTATGTCATCTCTCTCATTCCCTTGTACTGTAATACATAAATAATAAACAGAATTTTGAAAACTATCAACAAGATATATATCATCTTGTTTCTTATTCTTATGTAACTTATAATAAAAAATAGAGATTATGACGGACGCATCAATAATGTAAGCTTGGAAATCCAAGCTTACATTATTTTTTGCTTTCCCTTTTCTTATAAAAAGAGTATACTAGATTAGAACGTATGTTCTTAATAATTACATACAGTAAGGAGATAGAACAATGGTATACGACACAAAAGCAATTTCTTGGAATGCATCTTTAAAACAACTTCAACGCCGCTATACAAACAAACAAGTTGACCGAAAAGAATTTGAAGATATTGAACTAATGGCATTCTTCCGCGATAACGACTACATTCCTTTACCTACACATATAAGCGGCCTATCAACAGCACGTTTTACTTCTTACTCTATTTTCACAACTGAAGATAAAGATCGTAAAGTTGGCACACTCATCATTGAATATGTAGAAAATGACAATGATATTTTATGTGTTGAACAACTATACTTCGTTTAAACTACAACGCTTGGTCAAATTGACCAAGCGTTCTTGCTTTCTATGAATCTCACTGTTTATAATATGAATAAAAGAAAACCGCAATCATTAAGGGGGGATACACTTGCTCGAAGGATGGTTCAGTTGGTTTATTGTATTATGGACTGTTATTTTATTAGGACTTATGTCTATCGGTGGATACTTTATGTTCAGAAAATTTTTAAAACGATTACCGAAAGAAGACGGTATGTCCATTTTAGATTGGGAAGAGCATTACATAAATAAAACGAGACATTTATGGGCTGACGAACAAAAACAATTGTTAGAAGAACTAGTAAGTCCCGTTCCTGAACTATTTCGTGATGTTGCCAAATCAAAAATTGCCGGTAAAATTGGGGAACTTGCAATAAAGGAAAACGCTCCAAAAATTACACAAGATTTAATCATACAAGGATATATCGTTGCCACACCGAAGCGCGATCATAAATTTTTAATTAAGAAACTACAAGAAAAAGAGATTGATTATTCTAACTATAAAACTTTACTTGCAAAGTAAGCCCATTATTCCTTATAAAAAAGATTGCTATTTTATAGCAATCTTTTTTATAAGCTCAACTTACAGTTACTGATTTTGTAGCAATTAATCTCGCTTTCGCTAAATCTATCTGTAACCCTACAGCACTCGTATAAATCGTATCACCAGTACCTGTAATATTTACAGAGGTATATGTTGTATTCGCAGCAATTGATCCTGTTGCATTTATATTTGCAATATTAGATTCGGCTCAAGACACTTAAGCTAAGCGAAATTTCGTCATTAACATTCCACTTTCATGTTGTATCAGTACCATCAAGTGGAGTAATTGTTAATGAAGGAACGTCTCCTATACGATCCAACCTAATCTAACTTAGCCACCAATTACCGATGATAAAACTTCAAACCAAATAGTATTCCTTATATCGGTCCATTCGTAACGTCAAACTTAAATTGCTTCTTCGATGGTCGACAATTTATACATCACAACTAGAATTGAGGAAGTTACCTTTCAGTGATTAACAAAAAACAACGTCTAATCAGACGTTGTTTCTTTATACATATAACACTCTTTACGTTAACTTCATATCTTTTTCATTATAAAAACCATCTTCTTTTTCCATTTCCTTCTGTAATTTCGTAAAGGAACGGTACATTGCAATTCTCCATGAAACGATCATTGCAAACGCAAGTAAGAAGAACATGCCACTAAGTTGTCCTAAATCAAGAGATTGGCTTAAGTATGTTTTAAATACAATCCGCACGACAAGTAATCCAATTAGTATAAAAACAAATGCTTTTGAACGCTTCAAATAAATCTCTTGTCCTCTAATTTCAAATTTAGATGTTTTAATAAGAAAAATAGAGAAAAACAAACCGACGCCAATTGCTTCTAACATTTCTGCTGGAGTTAATCGAAATTCAGGAAAAACAAACATCAACGCTCCCGTGCTCATAAAAAATGGGGGAAGTATAATTTTTTTCAATGTTGCAGGTTTCTTAGCTGCTTTTAAACGAATAAACATCGCACCGACAGCCATACAAACAGCAACGATACTTGATAACAGAACTATGTTCATATTTTCTCATCCTTTTTTGTGGCTATATGCAAAATATAATTTTATTATATGCTTTTCCGTTAGTATTTCCAACATTTTCACAGAATAATACTAAAAACCGGTAAAACCACCAAATAAACTTGAGAAATATACGATAATTTTCGTCATCCAGTTAAAATATAGGAAGATACCCATGACAATCATAACGTATCCTCCAATCTTCATGAATTTCATACTATTTCTTTTAATCCAAGACATTTTCGTAATAAAGAATGAAAGTACGAAAAACGGGATAGCAAATCCAAGTATGTAAGCAATCATATAAATCATTGCCGATTCTGGATTTGTTGCAGCTAATCCAATTACAGACACTAATATAGGCCCAGTACAAGGTGTCCATCCAGCAGCAAATGCCAATCCAATTAAAACTGAACCAAAATAACCACTCGGACGATTTTTAAACGTAAATTTACGGTCTTGCATTAAAAACTTCGGTTTAAACACACCGACAATAATAAGACCGAACACGATGATAAATATACCACCTAACTGTCTAATTAAATCTTTATAATTTGTAAAGATGCCTCCAATAAAACTTGTACCAAATCCAATTGCAATAAAAATAATTGAAAAACCAAGTAAGAAAAACGCTGTATGTATCATACTTCTTTTGCGAAGCATTGCATTTTCTTCTTTCAATTCAGAAACCGACATACCTGTTATGTATGATAAAAATGCCGGATAAAGCGGTAAGCAACATGGGGATATAAACGATAAGAACCCAGCTCCAAACGCTAAAAAAATACTAATATCTTGCATTATTCCACTCCTCTCCTCTCCTCTTCAATATTGTAGCAAAAACAATTGAAAATACTATGGACATTTCATGAATTCACTTTTCCAACATGACAATAAGAAAAACTACCCTTTCACACACTTTCTAATAAAACGTTTTCATTCCCTTCTATTATATAGAAAAATCTCAATTGAATTATGAAACTCTTTCTAATTGTTACTAACATAACAAAGGTTCCACAGTTTCTCAAATGATTAGCACATTACAATTGACTTCACACCTATTGGCCTTAAAATTTTTTTTCAAATGCTGTCTTTATACAACATAAAGCTGATTTTACAATACTTTAATTATTATTAATTTCAAGATTATGCATAAATATCATACTTTTATTATTATTCTATAAAATTTTGCACTTTTCTTTCATTTGACCCTTCATTTTTAATTTTGTATACTTCCATCTAGTTATATATGTCCGTTACGGAACAAGTTCATATAGATGGGAGGAATTTTTCATGCTTCGTTATTCTCTTTTAGTTTTATTAGGAGCGTGTAGTTATGGGGTTTTAGCTATTTTTGTTAAACTTGCATATGCAGAAGGGTTTTCACTTGGAGAGGTAATTGGTAGCCAGTATTTGTTCGGTTGGATTATTTTACTTGCTATTACACTTCTATTTTCTAGACATCGTGTTCCACTAAAACAAATGTTAATTTTATTCGTCGCAGGAACGTCTGCAAGTTTTACTGGAATTTTTTATTACGCTTCTTTAAAAACTGTACCAGCTTCTATTGCAATTATACTTTTATTCCAGTTCGTTTGGGTTGGGATTATCATTGAAGCAGTCGCAACAAAAACATTACCTTCCAGAGAAAAAGTTATTTCAGTAATCTTCTTACTTGCAGGTACATTTTTATCAAGTGGGTTATTAGAAACATCAGCTGGTGATTTCGATACGACTGGAATCATTTTAGGTTTATTATCTGCTGTTACATTTGCAACATACATTTTCGTAAGTGGCAAAGTTGCCGTTGAAGTACCTTCATTAACACGCGGTGTCCTTTTAATGGCTGGCGCTTTAACTTTAGTCATGATCGTATTCCCGCCAACATTTATTTTTAACGGGGCGATCTCTCAAGGCCTTTGGAAATACGGCTTAGGATTAGGAATATTTAGTATCGTTATTCCGTCCATTGCCTTTACAATTGGCATTCCAAAAATCGGTTCTGGCTTAGCAACTATTCTTGGTGCAGCAGAACTGCCAGTTACAACAATTATGTCTGTATTCGTTTTAAAAGAAGCTGTACTATCGTCACAATGGATCGGTGTATCACTTATTTTAATCGGTATCGCAATTCCGCAAATTGCATACGCAATGCGTGGACGTTATAAAAAACAGCATACTCATAAAAAAGTTGCAGCATAAAACGAGAGAGGATTTTCATTTGAGAATCCTCTCTTTTATTATTGTATAATTAATACAAATACTTCACTTAAGAAAGAGGGCATAATAAGTGGCATCTATTCCTGATCAATTAACAGAAAAACTTATTTCCATTCGTCGGTATTTACATGAAAATCCAGAACTATCATACGAAGAATTTGAAACAACAAAAGCGATAAAAAATTGGTTAGACGAGGCCAATATCACTATTATTGATTCCAATTTAGAAACAGGAGTTATCGCTGAAATTTCTGGTAATAAAAAAGGACCGGTTGTAGCGCTTCGTGCTGATATCGATGCCCTTCCTATTCAGGAAGAAACAGACCTTCCATACACTTCAAAAATACAAGGTAAAATGCATGCTTGTGGGCATGATTTTCATACAGCTGCTGTATTGGGTGCGGCTTACTTATTAAAAGAAAAAGAAGCTTCTCTTAATGGAACTGTCCGCCTTATATTCCAGCCAGCTGAAGAAAGTAGTAATGGTGCTTGCAAAGTTATTGAAGCTGGGCATTTACGTGGCGTGCAAGCTATTTTCGGTATGCATAATAAACCTGATTTACCAGTAGGTACAATCGGTATTAAAGATGGGCCACTAATGGCCGGAGTTGATCGATTTGAAATTGAAATCCATGGTGTTGGTACACATGCAGCTGTGCCTGATGCCGGCGTCGATCCTATCGTTGCATCATCTCAAATCGTTATGGCACTTCAAACGATTGTAAGCCGAAATATTAGTTCTTCTCATAACGCTGTCGTAAGTGTAACAAACATTCATTCAGGGAATACGTGGAACGTTATTCCCGAAAAAGCAATATTAGAAGGAACTGTCCGTACATTCCAAGCTGAAACACGTGAAAAGATTCCGGCATTAATGAAACGTATCATTAAAGGCGTTTCTAATGCACTAGGTGTAAAAACAGAATTTCGATTTTACCCAGGTCCTCCTGCTGTTCAAAACGATAAAGTACTCACTGATTTTTCTATTCATATTGCAGAGAAAATGAATCTAAACGTTATCTCTCCTACACCATCAATGGCAGGAGAAGACTTTTCTTTTTACCAACAAGAAATACCAGGCTCATTCGTCTTTATGGGAACAAGTGGTACACATGAATGGCATCATCCAGCTTTTACAGTAGATGAAAAAGCATTGCCTATTAGCGCAGAGTATTTCGCCCTATTAGCCGAAGAAGCTATTCATCAATTATTACAAACAAAAAGCCGTTAAGTTACCCTTAACGGCTTTTGCTTATGCTGTTAAATCTCGTTTTATAAATACAGTATAGGAAACCCCTAAAAATACAGCTAAGTATAGAAGAAGCATACAAGAAGCAAATGGGAATGTTACTCCATCAATAAAGCTTCCACCCTTTAAAAGCCCATATAAATCTGTATTCGCTGGTAATAAATATTTCGCCCATTCATATCTTGCTGCCGGAATTAGCGCTATTCCCCCTGATAATGCAAGAAATAAAGAAATCCCGATTGCACCTCCGCTCGATCTCGTTAAAACGGAAATCATAAAGGCAAATGCAGCATACACAAGAGTTGGTAACCAAGATAAAATATAATATTTACTTGCTTCTACGAAAATATTTTGTTTTATTATATTTCCATTTTGAACGACAAATTCAGCCCAAGCTGGTTGTTGGAATTTATAAATAATCAACCCGCATAATACGGAAAAAATCATATTAAATATAAATAATAATGCCGCAAATATAACGATTGCCAAAAACTTAGATGTTAAAATTTTAAATCGGCTCGCTGGACGAATTGTTAAAAATTTATATGTTCCCCAGCTATATTCATTCGCAAAAATCGTACTCGCATATACGAGAATAAACGGAAGTAAAATTGGAAATACGATAAAACCTGTATCTCTCATAAATGAAAGCGGAGAACTACTTGCTGGCGCTGTATTCGTATCTAAATGCTTCATTTTAAGCTGGTATTCCTTTACAAGCTCGTCTCCTGACTTTTCTGTTAAAATATCCTCTTTTTTCATGCCGAGCTTTTTCTCAATTTCTACAGTGCGTTCTGTATAATCCGCTTTCCACCCTTTTGTTTCTGGCTCTAAATATTTTACCGTAACCCATCCTAATCCAATAATTAATACCGCAATAACTGCAAAAGGAATAATCGTTCGCTTTCGCTTAAATATTTTATACAGCTCGTTATAAACTAAATTAAACAATATCTTTTCCTCCTGTTAATTCTAAAAACTGCTCTTCTAGCGTTTTTCTTTCTTCATATACACGATAAACTTGAATGTTTTTCTCCATCAATGTACGAAGAATATTTGGAACTTCTTCATCTTTCACGTTTATAATTAATTCGTTTTCTTTTACTAAAACATCGTATTCTAAAACCTCTGCCGCTTTATTCGCATCATCTACACGTATATGTATTTCTTCTGTTTCTTCCTTTTTATCACTTTGAATATTTTGTGTTGCGACATATTCTCCATGCTGAATAATAATAACCCTGTCACACATTAATTCAACTTCTGAGAGTAAGTGACTAGAAACAAGAACAGCTTTTCCTTGTTCATGCGCAATTTTCTTTATGTACATCCGCATTTCATGTATACCACTAGGATCTAATCCGTTCGTCGGTTCGTCTAGTATTAATACATCTGGATTATGTATAAGTGCCTGAGCAATTCCTAAACGCTGTCTCATACCGAGTGAATATGCTTTTACTTTACGGTCAATTACTTGTCCCATTCCTAACAATTGCACTACTTCATCGATACGCTCTTCAGTCACATTCCCATTCATTCGTCCGAAATATGTTAAATTTTCATAGCCGCTTAAGAAAGGATAAAATTCTGGTGTCTCAATTACAGCACCAATTTTCGCAGCAGTTTTTTCAAATTGCTGTTTTACAGATTGACCATCAATCCATACTTCCCCTTCTGTCATACGGATCATTCCGACCATCATTCGCATTAATGTCGTTTTTCCAGCACCATTTGGTCCTAATAAGCCAACTACTTCACCTTTTTTCACTTCAAAACTAATATTTTCTACTAACGTCTTTGAACCAATTCGCTTTGTTAATCGATCAACTTTTACGATCGCTTGCTCATTTATCATTCCATACAACCTTTCTTCTTAACTCTTTTTTTCAGTTCTTCCCACTGTATCATGATTAATAACATGTGTAAAATGAAGAAAAAGCCATGATTTCTCATGCCTTTCTCCTCGTTTCATATGACTTTTCACCCTTTAACCTTTGTGTAAACCTACAACATTGCCACATTGATATTATAATGACGGTTATCATAACAACTGCCGTTATCACTACCGCATACATCGGAATCGGTGCATTGGTTATCCCTTGGATTCCTACTGCTTTCATAAAAATAATAATAAATAATTTCAAAAATAACATACCATGAATTAATCCGAAAACAAAAGCTCCTCCGTAAGTTAATAATTGCTCCTGACATAATAAACATGACATTTCTTTTCTTGTCATCTTCACTACTTCATACGATTTAAACTCCTCTCTTCTTACCTGTAAAAGAGAGGTTGTCATTTTATATGTAACGAAAATACACACAAAAACTATAAATAGAAACATAGCATAAAACCACTTTACAAACATAGGTGTATATTCCGCTTTACTTATTACAGCTTCATTAAATCGGAATGATATCATAAAAAAACAAAGCATTGTATTCATAGCAATCCACATAAATTGTTTTAACCTTTGGGCAGCAAATGTTTGTATATTTTTTCTCGCTAACCGAAATAAAGACATAATTTCCCCCTACCTTGCTTCATAACATACGCATTCTATACTACTAGTGTATAAAAATATGACATTTTAAACATCGCACTTCAATCGGAATCTTTACTAAGCCTTTAGTCCTAGAAACCAAGCATATTTACCTCTTTAGCATTGAATAAAAAACAAAAAACGGAAATGCACTTTAGTTACATTTCCGTTTTTTGTTTAACGAGGTGAATCTTTATATAACTTAATTATCATGACTGCCTTGTAACTCCATCAACTATTCAGCCTTCGCATCTTCCACTTCAATCCTTTTTTTCTCTCTTGCAATTTTCAAAAACTCTAACAACTCTGGATTGTTATTCATTTTTTTATAAGCCACTGACATTTCTGCAACAAAATTAGAATCACATAACTCTTTATATACAACTTCTGTTTTATACAATTTATTTGCGGATACAGGTATTACCGTAATTCCAATACCTGCCGCTACAAGCCCCATAACAGTTTGATACTCCGTTGCTTCTTGTACAATGTGCGGACTAAAACCTACATCACGGCAAAGCGATAAAATTGTATCATATAACGCTGGCCATACTGGTCTCGTAATAAATACGAACGGTTCATCCCTTAAATCTTCGATATGTATTTCGTCCTTTTCAGCAAGAGGATGTGCCTTCGGTAAACATAACGTACATGAAAGTTTTTGAATTGGTTCTAACTCAAGTAATTGCGTTGGAATTGGCGGACGTAAAAATCCAATATCAATTCGATTATCATGAAGTGCATGCACCTGATCCGGTGTGGACAATTCATGTAATGCTACAGACACTCTCGGAAATTTCTTTCTATACTCTCTGACGATTGACGGTAAAATATCATATATCGCCGCACCTACAAAACCAATTGAAAGTGATCCAACTTCTCCCCTTTGAGCACTTTGTGCAACTTCTACTGCTTTTTCAATTTGTTCAAACGCTTTTTTTACTTCTTTTAAAAACATTTCTCCTGCTTCTGTTAATTCAACCTTTCTCTTCGTTCTTGAAAATAACATAACTCCCATTTCTTTTTCTAATTGCTGAATTTGTTGACTAAGCGGTGGTTGTGTCATTTGTAAACGAGCAGCTGCTCGTCCAAAGTGTAATTCCTCTGCCACTACAACAAAATATTGCAAATGCCGTAATTCCATTTTGGACACCCTTTTCACTTTCGATTAATACATCTAATATATTAATAACATATAATATATATATTAGACAAATATTTCGAATGAACGTATAGTATAAATTGTTAATTCTTTTTTACAATTTTTATGTAAAAAACAAAGAGGTGGTTACTGTATGAAATGGTGGAAGTTAAGCGGACAAATTTTATTATTATTTTGTTTCGCTTGGACAGGTGAATGGATTGCAAAACAGGCACACCTCCCAGTTCCAGGAAGTATAATCGGTATTTTTTTATTGTTAATCTCATTAAAATTTAATATAGTGAAAAAAGAATGGATACAAGACGGTGCAGACTTTTTATTAAAAGAACTTATTTTATTTTTCATTCCCTCTGCAGTCGCTGTCATTCGTTACAAAGATACATTATCACAGTATGGAATCGATCTCATTTTAATTATCGTGATTAGTACACTTTGTGTCACTCTCGTAACAGGACTTTTAACAGAATTGCTATTAAAGCGGAAAGGATCAACACAATGATCGGCTTTCTTTGTTTACTATTAACACTATTCACATATTGGGTATCTAAAAAAATGTATCAACGCTGGAATTGGAGTTTGCTTTCTCCCCTTCTTGTATGCCCAATCATTTTAATCGCTTTATTACTTGGATTAGATACACCATACGAAACCTACGAATCTGGTAGTCATTGGCTAACAGAATTATTAAAACCTGCAACAGTTGCTTTCGCATGGCCAATCTATAAACATTTTGATCTATTAAAAAAACACGGCACTGCTATTTTAATTAATGTCATTGTCGGTTCTTTTCTATCTGTTATTACTTCCGCACTACTAGCTAATTTTTTTCAAATTGACTCTACAATAGAACAAAGTTTAGCACCGCACATTGTAACAACACCTATTGCAATGGCTATTTCAGAAATGATTGGCGGCATGTCACAATTAACAGCAGTTTTCGTTGTATTAACTGCCTTAACTGGAGCTTTATTCGGTCCTACACTCATACGCATATGCCGTATTAAAACAGCGCTCGCAAAAGGTATAATGCTAGGTACTAGCGCGAATGGGACTGGAACATCAAAAGCATTTGAAATCGGTCCTGTAGAAGGTACAATTGCAAGTTTATCAATGCTTTTAACAGCTGGAGCTAGTTTAGTTATCGTTCCACTTTTCTTATCTTGGATACACTAAAAAAAGCAAGTATTTACACACTTGCTTTTTTATTTATATATCGGTATATTAGCTCGTAATCCTCCGGAAAAGCTAATGCTAATTTTCCAACTTCATGTATCCCTTTCCAATCAATCTCATGTATTAACTCATCCGGATCTTGGATTTTCATATTACCGCCTATTTTTTTAACAAAGTAATAATGAACATACACCGGAATCCCGTATGTAATACCTTCTTTTTCGTATATTTTATTTACAACCTCCACATTGTAGCCTGTTTCCTCCCAAACTTCCCTGATACAACATTCTTCTAGTGTTTCTCCCTTTTCAAGTCCTCCACTTGGGACAGACCACCTTTTTTCTTCCCCTTCTTTTCCTTGCAATACCATTAAAATTTCATTTCTTTCATTCATACAAATAGCTGCCGTACCTATCCATCTCTCCATATACATCCCTCCCCTACTAAAATTCGTCTTCTTTTTTATTTCCCCTTTGAAAAAAGAGGAAATAAGTAAAAAGATGCCGAAAGTTTACATCAACTTCATGAGCAGTCCCTTCTTAGAAATTCAAACCGGAAGGATGAAATTATGATTTCTAAATATATTGTGGAATGTGTTTTTTGTGAAGAAAACCGAAAACCTCGGCAAGCCGTTGTCACAGTGCCTGCTACTTCTCAGCTACTAGCCATTCAAAAAGTACGAGCTGAATGTAAACGTCGCTTCGGAAAAACTTTATTATTGCAAACAGAAATTAAAGAAGGCTTACTCATTGAACAAAAAGAAAGCTGACCATAAATTGGCCAGCTTTCTTATCCGATCATATTTTCACATGAAGATTAGGGGCATCCTCTTTAAGGATCGGGATTTACCCATTATGTGCGTTCCATAATGGTCATCGAACAATATATTTCTATACAATAAACTATTGAATAGAATAGGGCAAAACTTGTTCGCATTTTTAGAAAAGGGATAGGGATATAATTCAAGTAATACTTCGAATACTCGAACTTTATACTCATTATATTAAAGCAAATCCTTTTATATGAGAAATATGAATTACTTACATAATTCATTCGTAAAATATATTAATAGATTTCTATATATTCTCTTTAATCTACTAACAACATACATCCAGCTAATATTGGTGTCATAATCATCGAAAACCTTAGAAGCATGCGAGGTGCATAATTTGTAAACTTAGCTCCTATATATGCTCCTAACATTGTCCCGATTAAAACTTGTACTAATAATACATAATCTAAATACCCTTCCGAACTATATCCAAACCCACCTCCAATTGCGATTGGTAATATAACGAGCATTGTCGTCCCTACAGATTGACGGATTGTTAAACCTAATAGAACCATTAATCCGAGTTGGATAAAAGGTGCTGAGCCAATACCAAATGCACCTGCTAAAATTCCAGTCACCAATCCGAGGAATATACATTTAATCACGTTATCTTTCGAAAGTTCTTTATGCCCTTTTAAAGACGACTGTGATCTTTTTTGAAACATAATCAACCGAATAAACATAAAAATTGCCGATAAAAATAACATACCAGCTGTAAACCAATGCAACAGATGTGCTGGTATTAACGAACCAAACTTTGAACCAATATAGGATCCAAACGCGCCAAATCCCCCAACAACTCCGCCTATTACAAGCACAACATTCCCTTCTCGGTAATGACTTACTACTCCAGATAATGTCGTAAATGCCATCGCAGTTAAAGATGTTGCAAGAGCAACATGAATAGGGATATGGAATACTAGAGTGAGTATCGCGATGATAAATCCTGCTCCCCCTGCTCCGACAAATCCTAATAAAACTCCCATTAATAACATTGTTATAATAATTGCCACATAATTCCCCTCCAATATCCCCATTATCTATCATATACACACTTCTATACAAACAAAAAGCACCCTAAGCGGATGCTCTTTCTACTTTTCTATATTAATAATATGTACTTACTCTTGATTAATCAAAATAACAGCTGGACCAGAAACAACTACTCCGGCCACTTCTATCTTTTCAAATTCCATCACTGTAATAGATATAACCCCTTCTCTTTCCATCAATTCCTTACTCAGGACATCAGTCGGTATTGATTTCACCGCCCTACCTCCTTTTCATTTTATACGAAATTACAAAAAATTACCCAATGCATCTAAATATATGCATCACCTCCACTTTCATTCCTTATTCCAGCCAAAATTCACATCCCCTTTCTATAACATATTGAAAAATAAAAAGCACTCGCCAAAGCGAATGCCTTTCCATTATTTACTCTCTATTACTTTTAACATTCTATTAATAAATACTGCCGATTCCCCACGTGTTGCAGAACCTTTTGGCATAAACTCATTATTCTCATTCCCTTTTACAATACCTAACCCATAAACACGTTGAACCGCCTGTTTATCATACGCTAAATTTTGATCCGTAAATGGTAATGAAACTAAATTACCTTTTATATTTTTGTATTGCAATGCACGATCAATCATAATAACAGCTTCATCACGTTTAATCGTATCATTCGGAGCAAATATATCATTTCCTCGTCCACTTATAATCCCAGCACTAGCTGCACGATTAATACCATCTACTAACGATGGATGGGCTGTGCTTAAATCTTTAAAATTCGATTTCCCCTCTGGTAATTGCAATGATCTTGAAACTAAATTCGCAAATTCACCACGTGTTACAAGACGTTCTGGCCAGTAAGAACCCTTCCCGTCTCCAACCATAATACCTCTTTTATCTAATTCACGAATATCTGCTTCATACCAACCGCCAGTTATATCATCTTTATGATTCGTATCATAATAAGCTTTCGTTCCCTGTAAAAATGGCTCCCACGCATTATTCCTTATCATAATGGCCGGACAATTCTTTCCGCTCCAAAATTGATGTTTTTTCACATTTTCTAAGGGAATATTTAATTCCCCCATTAAATAGGCTGCTAGTTTGCGAGCATTTTCCACAGCTTTATTATAATCACCATCTTGATTGACAGCAATTTCAATTGCAATTGATTCTCTGTTACCAGTTCCTTCTGCTCCATCTCCAGCATGCCAAGCATTTTCATTTAATGGTAGATGTTGATAAATTTCTTTATCATCTACTGTAAAATGCCAAGATGCTGAACGATCAGTCGTTCCTGTTGCTTGGCTGTATAAATATTGTGCATGGTTTCTAGCATTTGCTCCAACACTATAATTATCCGTCTCATGAATTGTAATGTATTTTGGTTTCA
The DNA here is from genome assembly GCF_056396785.1 of Bacillus sp. 05T21. NCBI lineage: Bacteria > Bacillati > Bacillota > Bacilli > Caryophanales > Bacillaceae > Bacillus > Bacillus sp. 05T21. The sequence continues at coordinate 225,257 of NZ_JBFTMD010000006.1, forward strand.
TCGCATAACCTGGACGGATATTTTCATTACCTGTTGGTACAATCATTTCCTTTAATGGTACACCGTAAATATCCGTTGTTTTCTCTTCTATTGGTGCAGTATACATAACCGCTGCACGTTTCGTACGAGTTGGAGTTGTGCTTTGAATAAGAGATGCTTTTGTACCCTCAAATTTTGCTGAAGGTGAATAAATCCATTTCACCTCATTATCTATTTGGACTTGGAACCACTCTCCAACTTGTCCAATTGCAATAATTGTTTGCGGTTGTAACACTTTTTCGTCTTTATATGAATTAAATGGTGCGGAATATGTAGCTGTCTCTTCATTAATTACTAATTTTTCGTTTGCCAAGTGATAAACTTCCTTAACCTCTACATTTCCTTCACTACTTTGTATCCACCCAGCTCCAGATTCTGTTTGTATATAGTAAGCGTTTCCTTTTTGTTTTTCGGCTTTCACTACTTGATTAGAAAGCTGAACACCTGTCGCTTTTTGTAACTCAGCAGAATCAAATAAAGATGCTGAACCTATTATATGTACAAAAAAATCTCCTTGTACTTCATTTGTTATTCCTTTGCTCTCTCCACGTCCATCTTCATCTTTCATATGGCTTTCAATACTTTTTAATGCTTGATCGTCTGTTGAAATTGTTACGGTCTTTTCTACTGTGTCTGCATAGGAAAAACTTGGAATCGTTACCATGCTAAATACAATTGATGCAGCTAAAACATTATAAAATTCTTTTTTCATACTAATTATTTAACACGTTTATATCTTAATTCGTGTTAACTTCCCTCCCTAATCTAAAATATTTAAGGCTATCTAGCAGACTTCTAAACTAAATAACCCTTTACAATATAACAAACTCTATCTCATTCGTATAGATAGGAATGACTACTATTTGCCTACTTTTTCTATATTAGAATATAGAAAAGAAGCTATAAAAGATATAGCTTCTCCTCTCACTATTTCAATCTCGTTGTACCTTATACTCTATAACTCTACCATCTTTATCAAATTGCAAAACAAGATATTCACTATCTATAGGAATGAAACCACGTTCATTCCCAAGATAGTACAAAGTAGTAATTCCCTCTGCCCAACTTCTCGTTTTCATAGGGGTCCCTAACAATTTTGTAATTTCCTCGTTTGATTTCCCTATCAATTTATGCTCCTGTAATAGGTCATCTACCATATGTACTCGTTTTTCTTCATAATTTAACCACCGATCCTGATTAAAATTTGAAGTGTATTTATTTATACTTAATTGTACGGTGCATACTAGCAATGGAATGAGACCTACCATCATTATAGTGAACAGTTGTTTCTTACCTTTATCACGTCTTGCCGAAACATGTAAGATAGACTTTTGAATAATAACTAATAAAATAAAAGGCATTACTACCACCAAAATACTCATTACACTCAATGACACATGAACCATATCAATAACGAAAATAAACGCAATGTACATTAATATATACAAACAAAAATAAATGTACAACATTCCCCACAATATAGCGCTTTTACCTTTCTCCACCCAAATAACACCTACTTTATCCCGCTATTTGCGGGCAGTTAGACTCCCACCTCAAAATTCGGCTGTAAAGGGTAGAAGTCGTGTTGCCCATAAACCCCCACTAATTAAAGTTTTACTTTATTTTTCACTTCGCAACATAATTCATCTGGCCAATCATATCTCTAATCTTTTGTAGTTCTCGTGCTGTATATATTACTTTACTTGTTAAAACTTCATTTCTGAAAAACATTACAATTTGCTCTCTATCTTTAAATCTCGGCAATTCTTCATTAGAAAGATCAATAACTTCTTTTCCACTCTCATTTTCAAAATATACAATTGGTTTTACTTTTTCCTTTACAATATCTACTTGCATTTCTTCCAAACAATTATATAAAATTTGAGATAGCATATTCGCTTTATACGCTGGATTCCCTTCATTTCTTACTTGCAAAGTTAATGAAGTTCCATCCGTAATAAATTCAAATGTCTCTTCTTTTTCAATTTCATGTTGATACTTACCAATTTCCTCAATCATAAATGAATATATACCCGCATTTTCTCTCGTTAAGCCATGGATTAATTTCCCTGTCCATTCTTTCGTCTCAAGTAGATAAATACCAGTTTTACATAAGATAAGTTGATGAATTCGATTATCATTTATGTCACGTTTATCTCTATATTTATTGCGTATCATAAAAACGTTCGGTATAATATGAAACTCTTCTTCTAGTATTATTCCTTGCTCAACGAAACCTCGCTTCATATAATGTAATGTTTCATGCGCATTCACTTCAGCACCATTTTTGGTATATTCTCGTAAATCCGCAATTAAATTTTGAAACATATGTATTTCACTACTATGCTTATCTTGCATTTCACTACGTTCTTTACTATGTTGAACAGCCAATTGATTTTTCATCATACGCATATTTTCAAGTTCTCTAGCTGTATTCACTTGTAAATCATTATATTTTTTCTGTTCCATATTCTTTAAAGTATCCTGTTGTTCTTTATGCCCTGTAATCGTAGCTGCAATCTCATTTTCATACGTTTCAATCGCTTGTTTCTTTTCAAACTCTACTTGCTGACTCTCTGATTCTAACTGTTTATTTTTATAAAACAGTACAAACACTACAGCTAATAATATTAAAATTCCACCTATTAGCACATACTCCATATTATTACTCCTTTATTTCATTTCCGATTATTTTTAAACATATATCAATTACATTATACTATGTTATCAATATATACTTTGTAAAAATTATATATTTTTCATAAAAGGCACCTCAGTCGAGATACCTTTTAGATTCACTTTATTGTACACCATACTGAATATAACTTGAATCATAGTATACCCATTGATTTGTCCCTAAGCAAAGCCATCCATCTTGCTTACTCCATACTCGATATGATTCACCATGATGTAACTGTCTTATAACATTCCCGTTTAATGATGGAGCATCTCGCAGATTCACATTATCGCCAGTAATAGTTGCTACATAATGTTTATACTGAATATAACTTGAATCATTATATACCCACTGATTTGTCCCTAAGCAGAGCCATCCATTTTGTTCTCCCCAAACTTCATATGATTCGCCACGATTCAATTGGCGAATTACACTAGACTGTAAAGATGGTCCACTTCGTAAATTCACATTCTCTCCATTAATTACAGCAACTCCGTATACTGGAGTCGCATTATTAGGCGTGGAAACATTCCCTCCACCACTTGCTCCATTTCCTTGTAAAGCTTCTAATGAAACAGCTGCTGATACGTCACAATTTCCTACACCTGAAATTTGCCCAGAATCTGTGTACTGCCATGCTGTCCACTCTGTCCATCCACCAGCATCAGCAGGCGGTATACTAGAATATTTGGAAATCCAAAGTGGAATGTCACTTAACCCGCTAATTCCAAATTCATTAATATACCAAATTCCTGTATATAACATTACATTTTTCCCAGTAGCTTGTTTCACATAATTTACGAAACTTCTTGCCCAATTCGATATAGTCGCACCCGTTAAACTACTATTGCTAGTATCCGCTGGCGATTCTAAATCTAAAACAGGGATTAAGTCCGTCTGATTACTCTGTAATATATTCACAAAGTATTTCGCTTCTGAAATGGCATCATTTTGTTCTGGGTGCGCAAAATGATATGCACCAATTAATACATTCGCATCTCTCGCAGCTTGTACATTTTGAACGAAAGTAGGGTCAATATAGTTCACACCTTCCGTCGCTTTTGCATACGCCGCTGGAATGCCAGATGACTTCACAGCATTCCAGTCGATGCTTCCTTCCCAATGAGACACATCGATAAACGTAACATTTGAACTGGATCTATTTTGCATATAAAAACTCCTATCAAATTTTTTTATTCCGTATACAATATGTATAGCTTCAGTTAGTGGACACGACGTTTATGCTAGAGTAATAAAGTTCTAATATATTTATTTTGTCGAGACGTTTAAGAAAAAAGTGGAATTGAAAATACACCGTCCACCAGAAACTCCATTAATACACTTTTAACACCTCAAAAAAGGCCTTGTAATTACAAGGCCTTTTGTAAAATCCCTTTATTTTGCAGTAAGTACATATTGTAATAAAGTCCTTGTTTACTAAGTAGCTCTTGATGTGTTCCGCTTTCTACAATTTCCCCTTCATGCATAACAAATATTTGATCCGCATCTTGGATTGTAGACAATCTGTGCGCAATCGCTATCGTTGTTCTACCTTTTCGCATTTGCTGCAATGCCGTTTGGATAGCCTCCTCTGTTTCTGTATCAATATTTGCCGTCGCTTCATCTAACACTAATACTTTCGGATTGGTTGCTATCGTTCTAGCAAAAGCAATTAATTGCCTTTGACCACTAGAAAATGCAGCTCCTCTTTCGACAACTTCTGTATCATACTGCTCTGGTAATTTTTCAATAAACGTATTCGCTTGCACAAACTTTGCCGCTTCCTCTATCTCTTCATCCGTAATCTCTTCATTATACATACGAATGTTTTGCTTTACATTTCCAGCAAATAAAAATGCATCTTGCAGCACAAGACCAATTTTCTTTCGAATTTCTTGTTCTTCAAACTTCTCTAAATCTACTCCGTCTATTACAATATTTCCTGATTTAATATTGTAAAATCTCATTAATAAATTCATAATCGTACTCTTTCCGCTACCAGTATGCCCTACGAAAGCAACCGTTTGCCCTGGCTTTACGTGAAAAGATACATTTTTTAAAACGTCCCGCTTTCCATCATATGAAAAAGTAACATCTTTAAACTGAATTTCCCCATTAGCTACTCGTGGCTGTTCACTCCCCATTTGAACAGGAGCTAAATCTTTATCATCCATTAAATGAAATACACGCGATGATGAAACAAGCGCTTGCTGGAAGAAAGATAGTTTCATCATCATCTCATTTACCGGTTGGAAGAAACGATGAATATAGTTAACGAAAGCATATAAAACCCCTACTTCAACAGGACTCTTTAAAGCATCGATTCCGAATAAACCAAGTACTAACGCAATTGCTACAATATGAACAAGATCTGTTGCTGGACGTAAAAGTAATGCATCTAATTTCAATGTACGACGTCCAGCACTAAAATGTTTATTGTTCACTTCTTCAAATTCTTTTCTCATCCGCTTTTCTTGCCGGAACACCTGAACAATATTCATACCTTGAATGGACTCATTTAACTTTGCATTTAATATACTCAGCTGATTACGTACCTCTAAATAAAAAGCTGCACTTTTCCGTTGATACAACACCATAATTGCAAACATTACCGGAATTAATATGAGCGAAAATAGCGCTAATTTTACATCTAATAAAAACATCGCTACTAAAATCCCTACTAAAAAGACTACATTTTTCACGAATGTTGATAGTACACTAACATAAAAATCCTTAATCGCTTCTGTATCATTCGTTATGCGAGATACGAGCGTACCAATCGGCGTACGATCAAAGAAGCTTAATGACAATTTTTGAACATGTTCATACACTTCAACTCGCATATCTTGGACAATCTTAAAAGCGATATTTTGAAAGTACAATAAGTCTAAATAAGTAAATAATACTTTTAATAAATGAGCAATAATATACACTACAAATAGGGTTACAAGTGCTGATTGTTCAAAGTTACCTGGCACTAAGTGTTCATCAAGAAATTGTTTAATTAAAAAAGGAACCATCATTTCAGTTACAGTTGCACCAACTAGAAATAAAAATGCTAACGCCAATAACCCTTTATAGGGCCTCATATAAGAAAGCAATCTTCTTAAATCACTCCGTTTTTTCTCAGCCATCATACGCCTCCTTTCTCTACTAACGCCTCTAACTGCTGGCTTTCGTACATTTCTTTATACCAACCATTTTCTTTCATTAATTGCTCATGTGTCCCTCGCTGCATAACCCTACCTTCATCAATAACAAGAATAAGATTTGCATGCTGAATAGCACTTAAACGATGGGCAGTAATAATCGTCGTTTTCTCTGCCCTTTCTCGTTTCAATGCAGTTAAAATAGTTTCTTCTGTTTTTGCATCTACGGCCGATAAACAATCATCTAATATTAAAATTTCAGCATTTGTTAATAATGCACGCGCAATAGAGATTCTCTGTTTTTGACCTCCTGATAGTGAAACGCCCCTTTCACCTACTACAGTGTCATACCCTTCTGGAAATTGAAATATATCATTATGAATACAAGCAATATCAGCAGCTCGGCTAATTTCTTTATATGTAGCATCGGCCTTTCCAAAAGCAATGTTCTCCCCAATACTCGCTGAAAATAAAAAGTGATCTTGCGGTACATATGAAATTGCAGAACGCACACCGTGAAGTGTTAAATCTCGAATATCCCGCTCCCCAACTTTTAATTCACCATTAAAATGATCATACTCTCGAATTAAACATTTTAATAACGTCGTCTTCCCTGCACCGGTACGCCCTACAACTCCTAACGTTTCACCTTTTCTTAAGTTAAAGTAAATATCTTTTAAGTTTAATAGTTCATTCTTTTTATAAGAAAACGAATCAACAGCAAACGAAACATCACCACTTGCTATAGCGTGTATAGCATTTTCCTTATTCACTACATCTGAAGTTTGTGAAAATATTTTCTCCACACGATCATACGAAGCACGTCCACGCTCCATAATATTAAATAGCCATCCAAAAGCTAACATTGGCCATACAAGTGTCCCTAAGTACGTTGTAAATGTTACTAATTCCCCTACAGTTAATTCACCTCGTACGACTAATAATGATCCGTAACAAATTGCGATCAAAAATGAAAATCCGACAATTAGGGAAATCGTTGGATCGAATAACGAGTCAATACGTGCAACTAGCATATTTTTATGTACGACATCTTCAGATTTTTTCCGAAACGCTTGTAAATCCTCTTTCTCTTGTCCAAGTGAGCGAATTACCTTCATCCCACTCATACTTTCTTGTACTTTATCATTGATTTCAGAAAACGATTGCTGTGCCTTATGAAATCTTCTATGCAATAAAGTTCCATAATAATTTGTAGAAATAGCTACAATTGGCATCGGAATTAAACTTAATAACGTTAACTTCCAACTAATTATAAATCCCATCGCTACGAGTACACATCCTCCAACAGCTAATGAATCAACGAGTGTTAAAACACCTGCCCCCGCAGTTTGCTGAATCGCCTGAATATCATTTGTCGCATGTGCCATCAAATCGCCTGTGCGACGTGATTGATAAAAGGATGGGCTCATCTTAGTAAAATGTTCATATAGATTCTTTCGCAGTTGACGAGCTAGTTTTAAAGAAGATCCAAAAATCATAATACGCCATAAGTAACGTAATATATACATCATAATTCCTACAACTACTAATAAAATAACCCAGTTCAACAATTTTTCAGACGTTAATGTTCCACTATTAATTTCATCTACTACAATCCCTAGTACTCTTGGCGCTACAAGTTCAAGAAGCGCGACACCAAATAACATAATAATTCCGATTATGTACGCTCGTTTTTCTTGCTTAAAAAACCAAGCTAAATTAAAAAACACTTTCATATTTATCCTCCTCCCTTAAAATGAGCGATGTTTTCAGTGTAACAAAAATACAGAATATTTAAAAGTTTTAAATATGTTTTATAACCAAAAGAAAAGGGCACTCGGTAAGAGTGCCCTTTGGCGCTTATTTTGTTTGTTGCTTGTTCATCGCGCTCATCATTTGATTGATTTTCTTTTGGGAAGGTTTTTGTCCCATTTGCATCATCATCATTTTTAACATTTGTTCGTTAATTGGTGGATTTTTTTGTAAGTAATTCATCATGTATTTGCGGGCAATGAAAAATCCTAACGCCACGCCTGCTACTAGTGCTACTACGCCCACTAGAATACCTAACCACATTGGCATATCTTTTCCTCCTTCATGTTGTCTACCTTACAGTGTACTAAAACCTTTTCAATAAGACAAGATACTATTCGACATTTTTTACACATATGTTCGTACTTGTTTGAGAGGATTTAACCAACCGTACTTTTTATTTTCATAATCCATCGCTAAAAATGTTAACTCACACTTTCTAAGCACCTCAAAGAAAGTTGTTTCCATGGATACATTTCCAGAAGTATTTATTCGAATATATTGTGGTTTCACCATTATTTCTCCGTATTCGGCTCCTGTATAAAGCGTATGAGTATGATTTGTTCTTTCATATTTACCAAGAACACGCAAAGCTTGTTCTAATTTATGATGAATTTTCATTACTTGTAACGGCATCGTAATATACGTCATTTGTTTATATAATACTTTCTTCTCCGAAAGGAACCCAGATTCTGAAAATCGAGCAAATAAATCAAAAAACAAATATTCACGACCAAAGTAAGCTTTCGCAATATCCTCTTGAATTAAATACAATTCATACGTTTTCATTTTTCCCCTCCCGATCTGGACAACCTTTTCCCTACATTATATAAGAGAAGATTTGCAATGGTTGTCTGACTACGGAGAGAGAAAAAACTTTTCCTGTCGAAAAAACTCAATTACATAGAAAAATCTCCCCATGCTGGAGAGATTTTTCTAAAATCATTAAAGCATTTCTTTTACTTTACGAACAACGTTCTCTACAGTAAATCCATACTCTTCCATAATCTTCTCACCAGGAGCAGAAGCACCGAATGTGTCGATACCTAGTACATCTCCATCAAGGCCTACGTAACGGTGCCATCCGAATGTAGCACCCATTTCAATTGCGAAACGTTTCGTTACTGCTTTTGATAGTACAGATTCTTTGTACTCAGCAGTTTGAGCTTCGAAGCGATCCATAGATGGCATGCTAACAACAGCTGCATCAACGCCGTCTGCTGCTAGAGCTTTTTGCGCTTCGATTGCTAAGCTTACTTCAGATCCAGTTGCAATTAAGATTACATCAGAAGTTTCTTTCTTGCTTGCAGAAACTACATATGCACCTTTTGCTACTTTTTCATAAGTATCGTCTTTTGCACCTTCTAATGTTGGAAGATCTTGACGAGTTAACACTAATGCAGTTGGTGTTTTTGTAGATTCTAGAGCTAGTCTCCAAGCTGCAACTGATTCGTTACCGTCTGCTGGACGAATAACAGATACATTTGGCATTGCACGAAGCGCTGCTAATTGCTCAACTGGTTCATGTGTTGGACCATCTTCACCAACAGCAATACTGTCATGTGTAAATACATACGTTACAGGCAATTGCATTAATGCTGCAAGACGAATTGCTGGACGTAAGTAGTCAGAGAATACGAAGAACGTACCACCGTAAGTTTTTAAACCGCCATGAAGTGCGATACCGTTCATTGCTGCACCCATTGCGAACTCACGTACACCGTACCAAATGTTTTTTCCGCTGTAATCAGCTCTTGTAAAGTCTTTTTCGTTATTCATGTATGTTTTGTTAGAACCAGCAAGGTCAGCAGATCCACCGAAGAATGATGGTACAGACTCTGCAATTGCATTAATTACAGCACCTGAAGAATTACGTGTTGCTGCTTTTGATCCTAATTCATAAGTTGGTAAGCTTTGTTCCCAACCTTCTGGAAGAAGACCGTTCATTGCTGCTTGCAGTTCGTTTGCTAATTCTGGATATGCTTGTGCATATTCACCGAGCATCGTGTTCCACGCAGCTTGCGTCGTTTCACCAACATCTTGTACTGTTTTACGGAAGTTGTCATATACTTCTTCTGCTACATGGAAGTCTTGTTCAGCAGTCCAAGCGTATGCTTCTTTCGTTAATTTTGTTTCGTCTACACCAAGTGGAGAACCATGTGAAGCTGATTTTCCTGATTTGTTTGGAGAACCGAAACCAATTGTCGTTCTTACTTCAATTAGCGTTGGGCGTTTTTCGTCAGCTTTCGCTTCTTCAATTGCTTTTGCGATTGCTTCAATATCATTTCCATCCTCAACACGGATTACTTGCCATCCGTATGCTTTGTAACGATCTTCTACACTTTCAGAGAATGAACGATTTAAATCGCCATCTAATGAAATATCGTTTGAATCGTAAAGTACAACAAGACGACCTAATTGTAAATGAGCAGCTAATGAAGATGCTTCAGCAGAAACGCCTTCCATTAAATCTCCATCACCACAAATAGCGTATGTATGATGGTCTACTACATTATACGCATCACGGTTGTATTTAGCCGCTAAATGTCTTTCAGCCATTGCCATACCTACAGCAGTTGCAATACCTTGTCCAAGTGGACCAGTTGTTGAGTCTACACCTGCTGTGTGACCATACTCAGGATGTCCTGGAGTTTTGCTTCCCCATTGACGGAAGTTCTTTAAATCATCCATTGTTAAGTCATAACCAGATAGATGAAGTAGACTGTATAGTAACATTGAGCCATGACCTGCAGATAATACGAAACGATCGCGGTTAAACCACGTTGGGTTATTTGGATTGTGTTTCATAAATTGAGTCCATAATGTATAAGCCATTGGTGCTGCACCCATTGGCATTCCTGGGTGACCAGAGTTTGCTTTTTCAATCGCATCAATGGATAATGTGCGAATCGTGTTGATAGAAAGTTGTTCGATTGAATGTGACATGCTATTCTTCCCTTCGCGTATGTTAGTAAACGTTTTATACATTTATATGATAGCTTCCCACGCAAGATTATACAACATGTATCGACAAATATGTTGATGTTTTTTTGATTTTTCATAAAAAACACAGTGATTCAGGGAATGTATGGGCATTCAATATGACATACTTTTTAATTGTTTTTATTTTAAAAATAAATATAATTATCTGTATATTTATACAAATATACTAATTTCTGATATATCTCCCTTTTGATAACCTTTAAAAATACAAAAAAGCATCTGAATTAGATGCTTTTAAAACAAATTAAATAATCCGCTTACGAATAGAACTTGAAATAAAATCAATTATAATTACCATTAAAATGATACCTAATAAAATAATTCCCACACGAGACCAATTACGTGAACTAAGTGCAAAAATTAATGGCGTACCAATACCACCTGCTCCAATAACACCTAAAATCGCAGCGGATCGTACATTAATTTCAAACCTGTATAACGTATACGATAGAAAATCCGGTAACACTTGTGGTAATACGGCATACCAAAGTATTTGAAACCGATTTGCACCCGTTGCTATTAACGCTTCCGTCGGTCCCTTATCTATATTTTCAATTCCTTCCGAATATAGTTTCCCTAACATTCCGATAGAGTGTAACCCTAAAGCTAGAACTCCGGCAAAAGAGCCTGGACCAACAGCTTTTATAAATAAAAGAGCCATAACTAATTCAGGAAATGTACGAACAAAACTAAGTACAAATTTCCCAGTTCCTGAAGTTAATTTTCCACTACTCATATTCGTTGCCGCCCAAAAAGCAAATGGAACAGATAAAAAAGCAGAAATAAATGTACCTAATATCGCAATTGCCAACGTATCAATTAAACCGTGTAATAAATCTTCACCATCTGGCAAAGATACATACGACCAATCTGGGTTCAATACGCCTGTCATAATTGCTTTTGTAATTTCTCCCGCCGTATTCTTTATTCCCTCTAACGGGACTCCTGAAAAGGCCCATACATATATAACTGTAAGTGCTATAAAAATAATCCAGCGATATATACTCGGTTTCTTCGGTTTTGGTACGATTATTGTCGTTTTACTCATTATAATTTCCCACGCAACGCTGTACTTATATAATCAATTAGCAATACAACAACAAGGGTATAAATAATAATAGAAGCAGTTTGTTGATATTGTAAAAATCCAAGTGTACGATCATAATATAATCCAATCCCACCTGCTCCTACTAAACCTAGAACAGCTGCTGCACGTACATTCACCTCAAATGTATAAAGTACATAGGAGACGAAGTGCGCTTTCACTTGCGGAATGACCCCATAAACTATCCATTGCACCTTATTCGCTCCTACAGCTGTCATCGCTTCTAATGGACCTGGATCAATTGATTCAATTGACTCATACAATAATTTCGCTACGAGTCCAACGGAGAAACAAGTAAGAGCCAAAATACCTGGAAGTGGTCCTATTCCAAAAATCGCTACAAAAATAGCCGCTAATAATAAATCTGGTATTGTTCGTATAAAATTTAAAATCAATCGAGCTGGACTGTACAAAAATACACTAGTAAATACGTTACTTGCCGCAAATAGTGCAAGTGGAATGGCTAAAATCGCCCCTAAAGTCGTTCCAATAATCGCCATACGTATTGTATCTAACATTGCTGTTGTAATAATTTGAAAATAACTCCAATCTGGTGGCACCATTTCCTTCAATAAATCCATCATATTCGGAAAACCAACTACTAGTTTTGAAAATGATGCGTCGACCTGTACACTACTACCCCACAACAGTAAAATAACTAAAATAACCGTTAACATATGTTTCAATTTACTCGGCGGCTTCGGTATCGATTTCGAATATATCGTCACTTCATTCATTTAGCTGCCACCTCTAATAATGCGCTTTTCTGAGCTACGTCCCCATAAATTTCAGCGAATTTTTCATCCGTTGCCTCTTCTACTAATCCATCAAAAACAATTTCACCAGCATGTAATCCAATAATACGAGTAGCATATTGCCTCGCTAAATCAATAGAATGTAAGTTTACAATTGTCGTAATTCCAAAATCTTCATTAATTTTCTTCAAATCATCCATTACTTGCTTTGTTGTCAGAGGATCTAACGAAGCAACAGGCTCATCTGCCAATATGATTTTCGCTTCTTGTGCCAATGCTCTAGCAATTGATACACGTTGCTGTTGTCCCCCTGATAATTCATCAGCTCGTGCATATGCTTTTTCTGAGATATTCACTCTATTCAGCGCCTGGAATGCAAGCTCCACATCCTCTTTCGGAAACAGACCTAACGTTGTACGCAATGTAGAATGATATCCAACCCGCCCAGCTAATACATTCTTCAGTACCGTTGATCGCTTCACAAGGTTAAAGCTTTGAAAAATCATACCAATATCTCGGCGCATGCGTCGTAATCCTTTTCCTTTTGCAGCAGTAATAGACTCCCCTTCAATAATGATTTCTCCTTCTGTGATTTCATGAAGGCGATTTACCGATCTAAGAAGTGTTGATTTTCCAGCACCGGATAGCCCGACCATTACAACAAACTCACCTTTTTGAATTTTCAAGTTTATATTATTCAATCCTTTTGTACCATTCGGATACACTTTGGAAACATTTCGAAACTCTATCACACATCTTACCTACCTTCTATGTATTATCAATAACTGAAAAACGGCAAACTAACTGAAATCACACACTTTCCAGTTAGTCGCCATTTCCATATGTATTATTGCGTTTTCACTTTCTTTCCATATTCACGAACGATATCAAATTTACTATCATCAGATTTAACGTATCCTTCATGTGAGTATACTTCTTTAATGATTTTGTGCCCTTCCTCATTCTTTCCTATTTCAATGAAAGCATCCTGTAATTTCTTGCTCCACTCTGCATCTAAATCAGAACGTACAGAAATCGTATCGTTTGGAATTTTCTCCGTAAATTTTACTATTTTCGTTTGATCGAATATATTCGGATAATCTTTTTTTACAATATTACGAGCATCTTGGAATACAACAGCTGCATCTACATCACCATTTAAAAGAGCAATAAGTGACTGATCATGACCTTTTAATGTAACAGGTTTCACATCCTTTAGCGGATCGATTCCCTCTTTTAACAATACAGCCGCAGGCCATACATAACCCGCTGATGATGTTACATCTTGATAGCCAATTTTTTTACCTTTTAAATCTTTTACACTATTAATATTAGAATCTTTCTTAACAACAAACTCTGATTTATAAACATCTACTAAATCCTTTGTGGGAGCTCCAGTTTCATCATCTACCCCAAAACGTTGCGCCTGTAAAATTACGTTTGCAGCCTTTTTCTCATGCGCTAACACATACGCTGTTGGAGGTAAAAAGCCTACATCTACTTGCTTAGATGCCATCGCTTCTACAATTGTATTGTAATTCGTTGAAATACTAACTTTTACCGGAATGTTTAATTTATCACTTAATAGCTTTTCCAATGGTTTTGCCTTCGCCTCTAACGTATCTGCATTTTGAGAAGGAACAAATTGAACATTTAGCGTCTTCGGTACATAACCTTTTTTCGTATCTTCATTTTTACTTGCACTTGATTCCTTCGTTCCACATCCACTTAATAATCCCGCTGCTAGTACAACTGTTGTGCTCATTGCAAAAACTTTTTTCAACATGTTAATGCCTCCATTTTTCGTTGTTATAAAATAACCTTCCATAAACATGAAGAAATATATCACATATTTTTACAAATAATTGCTTATTTACAGAATCTTTACACATTCTATACATTCACATTAAAATTCTTTTCATATATTTGATATGATTAATTGAAAGATAACTATAGAAAAGGTGAATGGTGTTGAATCAAAATCAAATTGTAACTTTAAATATTTTATTAACAAGCGATGTACATGGTACTGTGTATCCAATTCACTACCAAGATAACTCCAAAGCAGAAATTGGTTTAGCTAAAATTTCTACTCTCATAAAAAAAGAACGTTCTCAAAATGCAAACGTTCTTCTGATTGATAACGGGGACTTCATTCAAGGAACACCATTTACTTATCATTACGCTACATACGAAAAAGATATGGAAAACCCAATGTCCTTATTAGCCAACTACTTAGAGTATGACATTGCAATTATCGGAAATCATGAATTTAATTATGGAATGGATATATTAAATAATGCTGTGGCTACTGCAAATTCCCCTTATCTATCAGCAAACATTTTAGATAAAAACAGAAAAGAACCTTATTTCGGGAAACCATATATAATAAAACATATTGAATCAAATATAAAAATTGCTATTTTAGGGGTGACAACGCATTACATCCCCCATTGGGAACAAGCACATCATATTAAAGATTTACAATTTGAAGATGCATTTGAAACAACAAAAAAATGGGTTTCTTACATCCGTAAACATGAAAAACCAGATTTACTAGTCGTAGCCTATCACGGGGGATTTGAACGTGATTTACAAACCGGAGTACCGACTGAAGTTTTAACAGGTGAAAACCAAGGATATGCAATGTGCCATGAAATTGAAGGCATAGATATTTTACTAACAGGCCACCAACACCGAGAAATCGCTCACACCGTGATTAATGGTGTAACAATTTTACAGACCGGATGCAATGGACACTCAGTTGGAAAAGTAACAGTAACATTCGAAAAAGCAGAACAAAAATGGGTGAAAAAAGAGAGTTATTCAGAGTTATTGCCCGTACAAGGAATTGCGGCAGACCAAGATGTTCTTTCCTTGGTTGCCAATTATGAAGAGAAAACACAAAATTGGCTTGATAAACCTATTGGAATAATTTATGGGGATATGCAAATTTCCGATGCTATGCAAACACGTTTGCAAGACCATCCTTTTATTGAATTCATAAATAAAATACAGATGGATATAGCTAATGTTTCAATTTCTTGTACAAGTTTGTTTCATAATACATCTCCTGGTTTCCCGAAACATGTAACAATGCGTGACATCGTTTCTAATTATATTTATCCAAATACATTAAAAGTAATTAGAATAACCGGAGCGGATATAAAAGATGCTCTCGAACTCTCTGCTTCTTATTTCACATTAAAAGCAGATGGAACCATCATCGTAAACCCTGCCTATATAGAGCCAAAACCACAACACTTTAATTACGATATGTGGGAAGGGATTTCGTATGTATTAAACATTTCAAAACCAATTGGAGAGAGAGTAGAGTCTTTGCAGTATAAAGGCGCTCCTCTTAATATGAATGAAGAATATGACGTTGTTATGAATAATTATCGTGCAAGCGGTGGCGGGAACTTCTTTATGTTTCAAAATAAACCAGTAGTAAAAGACATACCAACAGATATGTCTGAACTTATCGCTAACTATATATTGAAGCATAAAAGGATAGAAGCAACGAAAAATGAAAACTGGAAAGTTATTAAATAACAATTTTAACAAATAAAAAAAAGATGGGCTATGCCCATCTTTTAATTTAATTTTGCATTATCCTGCTTTTTTAAAGCTTTTAATTCCGCCGGTGTAACGTCCGTTCCTTCTTCGTTAACGACTTTAATTCCTTTTAATTCGTTTAACATATTTTGACGAAATCCTTTTAAATATTGTTCACGAAGCGATTGGCGCTCACGTTGTTCTTCTTCAGTTAAGCCTTCAGCTTTTGCTTTTTTCGCTAAGAAGTTAATGCGTTCAATGAGTTCTTGACTTGGCATCTCGAATCCCCCTTCTACTCAAAACTGATTATTATCATACAATAGTTATTCCTCTTTATCAAGCAATTGCTTTGTATATTCTACATACCTTCGATGTACAGTTGCTTTTGAAACATCATGACCAAAACCACGAAGTGTTGCTGCAATTTCTTCAAAAGTTAATTCATTCCGGCGCAAACGTACAATTTCCTCAATTGGCACTTCTTTTTTCTCACGTCCTACGCTTAAATGACGATTTTTCAAATTATTTTCTGGACGAAATCCTTTCTCCACTGCTCTTTGCATGCCACGTTTAATTTTTAAATTGTGGATCTTTCTTTGATACTCTTCAACGATCCCAATTATATTTAGCACCATCGAATCAGAATCTGAAAGCTGTAATTCACCACTATGCGTGTGCGTATAAACTTTTATCCCCTCTTTATGTAAACAATGCATTAATGCAATCTTTGCATTTCCTCTACCAAGACGCGTTTCATCTTGTATAAGTAGTACATCAACTTGTTCATCTCGAATTGTATCTAGCACTTCTAATATGCCATCACGTTCAATTGTATAACCGCTAGCCTGCTCCTCAATTACCTTTGTAACATCCATTTGATAGCGCTCAGCTAAATGCAATAATTCATCTTTTTGACGCAATAATGATGTTTCCTGTTCTTCTTTTGTTGTGCTCACACGTGCATAAATAATTGCATTCATTTTGAACCCTTCTTTCTCACTATATTTTCCTTATAGTGTATCATAAATTTGCCTTTCGTTCGAACTTATGTTTGTAGAATGTTTTTTCGCATGTTATACTTAATAATAAGAAAAATGAAAGAAAACGAGGTGTTAGAAAACATGGAAAAGTTAACGAAACGCCAGCAAGACATTCTCGACTTTATTAAGCTAAAAGTACAAGAAAAAGGATATCCGCCTTCCGTACGTGAAATCGGTCAAGCAGTCGGCCTTGCTTCTAGTTCTACAGTGCACGGACATTTATCACGACTAGAGGAAAAGGGATATATTCGACGCGATCCAACAAAACCACGCGCAATTGAAATTTTAGGTGACAACCGAACGGAAACACAATCTGTTATTCAAGTTCCAATCATCGGAAAAGTTACTGCCGGTTTACCGATTACAGCAGTCGAAAGTGTAGAAGATCACTTCCCACTTCCAGCTAGTATCGTTGCTGGAGCAGATCAAGTGTTTATGTTACGCATTTCTGGAGATAGCATGATTGAAGCCGGTATCTTTGATGGTGATTTAGTTGTTGTTCGCCAACAACAGTCTGCATACAACGGTGAAATTGTAGTTGCTTTAACAGAAGATAACGAAGCAACTGTTAAACGTTTCTATAAAGAAAAAGATCATTTCCGTCTACAACCGGAAAACTCTTCACTAGAACCTATTATTTTAAAACAAGTGTCAGTTATTGGAAAAGTAATTGGCGTATATCGTGATTTACATTAAAAATAATAAAAAGAAGATAATTCCCTTATTTATATAGGTAATTATCTTCTTTTTATATTTTGATAGATTTCCGTTCATTCAAAAGAATGCGTTTCATTAATTATTAACGCGTTTCAATAGTAACATCTCCAGCAGCGGTTTTACCGCTAATCTTTTTACTACCATTACCAATCGTTATATTTTTATTGTCTTCATTAAAAATTGTCACGTCTCCAGCAGCAGTTTGCCCAGTTATAACTGCATCTTGTGGTTTTTCCAATAAAGTAATATCTACATCTCCAGCAGTTGAACTTACCTCTAAATCATATTTAGAATCATGATCAATAATATCTATATCCCCACTAGCCGTTTTTGCTGTTACTTTCCCTGTTACTTTTTTAAAATTCACCTCACCAGCTTTTGTAGACCCCTCCACACTCTTTGCTGTTACATATTTCAAATCCACTTCTCCGGCGAGTGTTTCAACACTTACGCGGTCACTTTTCACATTACTTATTTCTATTTGTCCAGCGGATGAATTTACTTTTATCTCTTGATAAGAACGTTCAGGTACTAATATAGTCAATGTAGGCGTTTGAAATCCGAAATTGTAAAATGAAAAATCAAATGAAACACCTTTTTCTATTTCCCCTATGATTTTTAATGTATCACCATCTTCAGCAATACGAATCTCCTGTTTACTTACGTCTCCTTTTTGCTTTACATAAAAAGAGGAATCAGGAGATTTTTGGACAACAATATCTCCCGCATCTAACTTAACTTCTACATTTTTTAGCGTTTCGTTTTTAATTACGTCCTCTTTATCTCCTTTTTCTGCAGTTTGTACTGCTTTTTCATATGTTTGTGAAATCCCTATTACTCCAATAATGATACAAGCGATAGCTACTAATAATATCTTTTTCATCATCTACTCCCCTTTTATCATTTTGAAGTTCCAGACTACATAGCGTACACATAATCTTTTAAACCACTTCGTACTATAATAAGCTACAATACATAACAACAAACCTACTCCGACAAACGTTATACTAACGAAAAGATCCAACCATATAAAAGTGCCCATAAATACTTTTACAATAACGAAAAATAGTGTCACTACACTAGCAATCCCACCGACCCAAAAGGAAAATATAAAAGCTATAATTGCAACTAACGGGCCTAACACAATAATAAAATTAAACAAACTAAGTCCAACCGCTGCCATGACAGCTCTTGTTATATTCGAAGTCGATGGATCCTTTTTCATCTCATCAAAGCGATACAAAGCAAGCAAGTCTTTCGCAATTACTTTCGGAAAGCCAAGTCCCTTTATTATTTCTGATTCAGTTTTCCCCTCTTCCATCCCAAACTGAAAGTGCTCTTCATAATCAAATAAAATATCTTGTCGCTCTTCTTCTGGTAACTTTCTAAGATGACTTGATAATTCTTTAAGAAACCGTTCTTTACTCATCCCATTCCACCCCTTCAATAATTTCTTGAACACCTTTAGCAAAATCACGCCACTCTGTTACTAATAAAGTAAGTTGCATCTCTCCTTGCTCTGTTAGTTGATAATATTTACGGGGCGGTCCTTCCGTGGATTCTTTTAAATACGTTTGAAAATATCCCTCTTTCGTTAAACGACGTAATAACGGATATACAGAACCTTCCGATATTAAAAATTTATTAGAAATTTGCTGAACAAGTTCATATCCATAACAATCCTTACGTTTTACAAGTGCCAATACACACAGTTCTAACACACCTTTTTTAAACTGAACGTTCAAGGACAATCTCCCTTTCTCATTTTAGTACTATTCAATACACGGTACCTATTATATCCACAATATAACACTTAGTATTGTTTATTGCAAGGTACTATATTTTTCAATACTTAATTTTCGAATTAAATACATCCACACCATATTTCAACTTCCACATTTCCATTCATAGCTAGCACGCATTTTAAATAATCCACATGACTTTTTGCGGGCACCCATCCAATTCATTTCACAAGCCTTTATATTTGCCCACAAATAAAAAAAGCCCTGATACCGTAGTATCAAGGCTTTTTTCTCTCTTAGTATAGAGACATATATTGATCGCGTTCCCATTGGTGAACTTGCGTGCGGAAAATATCCCACTCAATCTCTTTCGCTTCGATGAAGTGCTCAAGTAAATGATCACCTAATGCGCCACATACGATTTCATTAGATTGTAAAGTAACTAACGCTTGCGCTAATGTTGCTGGTAAGTCAACGATACCTGCTTCTTCGCGCTCTTCTTTTGTCATTACGTAGATGTTACGATCTACTGCAGCTGGCGGAGTTAATTTGTTTTTAATTCCGTCAAGACCTGCTGCTAATAATGTAGCCATTACTAAATATGGGTTTGCAGCTGGGTCAACACTACGTACTTCTACGCGTGTACTAATACCACGAGATGCAGGGATACGCACTAATGGACTACGGTTTTGTGCAGACCATGCTACGTAACATGGAGCTTCATATCCAGGTACTAAACGCTTGTAAGAGTTTACAGTTGGGTTTGCTACCGCTGTAAATGCTGGCGCATGTTTTAAAATACCTGCGATGAAGTGACGAGCATCATCACTTAATTGTAAATCACCGTTTTGATCGAAGAATACGTTCTCACCATTTTTAAATAGTGATAAGTTACAGTGCATACCTGAACCGTTCACACCGTATAATGGTTTCGGCATAAATGTTGCGTGTAAACCATGTTTACGAGCAATCGTTCTTACAACAAGCTTGAATGTTTGAATGTCATCACATGAGCGAATTGCATTTGCATATTTAAAGTCAATTTCATGTTGACCTGGCGCAACCTCATGGTGAGATGCTTCAATTTCAAAGCCCATTTCTTCAAGTTCAAGAACGATATCACGACGGCAGTTTTCCCCTAGATCCATCGGCGCAAGGTCGAAGTATCCACCGTTATCGTTTAATTCTAATGTTGGATTTCCTTTTTCATCAACTTTAAATAGGAAGAATTCTGGCTCTGGTCCAAGATTGAAATCTGAGAATCCTAATGATTCCATTTCTTTTAACACACGCTTTAAGTTGTTACGTGGGTCGCCATCAAATGGAGTACCATCAGCATTGTAAATATCACAGATTAAACGAGCTACTTTACCTTTTTCAGCTGTCCAAGGGAAAATTACCCAAGTATCTAAATCCGGATATAAATACATATCAGATTCTTCAATACGTACGAAACCTTCAATAGAAGATCCATCAAACATCATTTTGTTATCAAGAGCTTTTGTTAATTGGCTCACTGGAATTTCTACGTTTTTAATTACCCCTAAAAGGTCCGTAAATTGCAGACGGATATACTTTACATTCTCTTCTTTCGCCAAACGGAAAATATCTTCTTTTGTGTACCTAGCCATTATAAATTCCTCCTTAGTCCCTCTAAACACCTTCAGAATCAGTTATCTTTAGTGAAAAAACCTTGAAATGTCACCTTGTCGCAATGAGGTCCGATTAAATCTACCTGTATGTTGTAGTTCATCTCGAAGAATTTTGCGAAGCTCGGATTTTGAAATTTCTTTCGTTTCTTCTTTTACTTTCACTGCTTCTGTTTGATTTTCTTTCATTTGCAATACTTGTTTAATTCCGGCCATATTTAAGCCTTGATCTAACAAATCTTTAATTTCCAACAATTTATCTACATCGTTAAATGAAAATAATCTACGATTCCCTTTTGTACGGGTTGGAAAAATAAGATTATGCTCTTCATAGTAGCGAATTTGACGTGCAGATAATTGTGTTAAATCCATTACAATACCAATTGGAAACAGCGGAGCAGAACGTCTATCTTCTTTCATTGTTTCAGTTCCTCCTTCGCCTTAACTGTTTCTCATTTTATACCATGTTATGTTTAGTGTCAATAGATGTTAGCTTTTCTTACATGATTTTTTTTGTAAATTTTTTCATTTTTTTCTAATGGCACAAATCATTACTTTCACACGAAAAAAGCTGCCGAAATCGACAGCTTTCCTTTAAGAAATTGTTAATAGTTTTTTTTCAATTAACGCATCAATCGCAGAACAAATCGCAATCTTTACATGCGAATAAGTTAACCCACCTTGCACGTAAGCAACATAAGGCGGACGAATCGGACCATCAGCCGACAGCTCAATACTTGCACCTTGAATAAACGTCCCCGCAGCCATAATTACATCATCTTCATAACCCGGCATATAGTTTGCATATGGAGTGAAATGAGAATTAATTGGAGATGCATATTGAATCGCTTGACAGAACGCAATCATACGATCTTTATCATCAAATTGAACAGACTGAATTAAATCCGTTCTTGGTGCATTCCAAGCTGGTGATGTATTCATCCCTAACTTTTCTAAAAATGCAGCTGTAAAAATCGCACCTTTTAGCGCTTGTCCCGCTACATGCGGCGCTAAGAAGAAACCTTGATACATTTCTTGCAAACTGTATAAAGATGCCCCTGCTTCCGCACCAATCCCTGGAGATGTTAGACGATATGCACACGCTTCAACATACTGCTCTTTACCAACAATGTAACCACCAGTTTTAACAATTCCACCGCCAGGATTCTTAATAAGAGAGCCTGCCATTAAGTCCGCACCAACATGACATGGCTCTTCTTCTTCAATAAATTCGCCATAGCAGTTATCTACAAATACAACAACATCAGGTTTAATCTCTTTCACAAACGCAATCATCTCTTTAATTTGTGAAACAGTAAACGACGGACGAGTAGCATATCCTTTTGAACGCTGAATACCAATCATCTTCGTATTACTATGGATCGCAGCTGCAACATATTCAAAGTCCACAAATCCCTCTTCAGTTAACGGAACTGCGTTATAACCAATATTATATTCTTTAAATGAGCCTACACCTTTTCCGCGTACACCAACGATTTCTTCTAACGTATCATATGGTTTTCCTGTTATGTATAGTAGTTCATCTCCTGGACGTAAAATACCGAATAGAGCTGTCGAAATTGCGTGAGTACCTGAAATAATTTGCGGACGAACAAGACCCGCTTCTGCCCCAAATACATCAGCATACACTTTTTCTAACGTGTCACGACCAATATCATCATACCCATAACCTGTCGTCGGAATAAAATGCGAATCGCTAATTTTATGTTTACGAAAACTTTCTAATACACGAAATTGGTTACTCTCAATCACTTCATCCACATGTTTATGTACTTCTGTAATTTGACTTTCTACTTCTTTTACGATTGGAGCAATTTTTTCTCCATTTTTCAAACGATCAAACATTATTTTCTCCTTCTTCCACTAAAAATCTCTTTAATTGCCCCTTAAGCGATGAATGAGCAAATATATACCCTGTACAATCATATACAAATTTATCTTCTAGAAAATCCATTTTAGTTAATAACGTTTCCGTCTTTAAAAGTGTTAACAACCTACCTTCACTCGGAGGAATTTCCACTTTATAATCATCCATTTCTTCCTTCATCTTCATTTCTATCGCTTCTTTTATACGCAGTAAATCACTTTCTTCAAAAGCACTAGTCATTAAGAAATCACTTTTCGGAAATGGAATGAAGTTTTGATGCAATTTATCTTTTTTATTATATAACGTAATAATAGGAATATGATTAATTTCAAGGTCCGACAATAATTGTTTTACTGTCTGCTCATGCCCTACATAATTAGGATCTGCTGAATCAACAACATGTAAAATAACATCCGCTTCCCCAGCTTCTTCTAACGTAGATCGAAAAGCAGCAATTAGTGACGTAGGTAAATCTTGTATAAAACCAACCGTATCAGTCAAAAGCACTGTATAACCAGAAGGTAACGGCATCTTTCTTGTCGTCGGATCTAGCGTTGCAAACAATAAGTTTTCTTCAAACGTATCAGCTTCCGTTAATCTATTAAACAACGTAGATTTCCCTGCATTTGTATACCCAATTAACGCAACTTGAAACACTTTATTATCTTTTCTTCTCTCACGATATCTTTTTCGATGCTCCACAACAACCGCAAGTTGTCTCTTTATTTCATCAATACGAGATCGAATATGACGACGATCTGTTTCAAGCTTCGTCTCTCCTGGTCCCCTTGTACCAATTCCACCACCAAGACGTGATAAAGCAAGACCTTGTCCCATAAGGCGCGGCATTGTATATTGCAATTGAGCTAATTCTACTTGAAGCTTACCCTCTCTCGATTTCGCACGTTGCGCAAAAATATCTAGTATTAACTGCGTTCGGTCAATCACTCTCGCATCTAATACTGAAGATAAATTCCGAATTTGACTTGGTGTTAACTCATTATTAAAAACAATAACAGCTGGTTCTAATTCTTCCGTCAACGCTGCAAGCTCTTCTAGTTTACCTTTTCCTATATAAGTCGCCGGATGAAACTTCGGGCGCTTTTGCGTCGTTGATACTAACACTTCCGCTCGCGCAGTTTTCGCTAGCGATGCAAGCTCTTTCATGGAATGCATAAATTTTTCATCATCATCTTGTGGCAATTGACAGCCAACTAATATGATTTTTTCTTTTTCTTCCATCAAATATGTTCACTCATCCTTTTCGAAATTTAAACCTTCTAATATAATAGCAGAGGAAGCACATTTCATCTAGTTAGCGGGGGAGAAAATTCATGGCATGGGAGATTTTTAGCATCATAGGCACAATCGCTTTCGCACTAAGCGGAGCCATTGTTGCAATGGAAGAGGATTATGATATTTTCGGGGTATATATTTTAGGAATGGCAACCGCATTTGGGGGAGGTGCCCTTCGTAATTTATTAATCGGTTATCCAATCGTCGCGTTTTGGCAACAAGACATGTTATTCCAAATCGCACTATTATCAATGACGATCATTTTTCTTTTTCCTAATAAATTAATTAAGCATTGGAAAAAGTGGGAAAACATCACAGATGCCATCGGCTTATCAGCGTTCGCCGTACAAGGAGCTCTATACGCCCAAAAATTAAATTTACCAATTAGCGCTACAATTGTAGCTGCTGTTTTAACTGGCATTGGCGGCGGTATTATTCGTGATCTTTTAGCACGTAGAAAACCTCTCGTCCTTCGAGCTGATGTATATGCGTTTTGGACGATCTTAGCCGGTTTTTTGATTGGCGCTAAAGTCATCGTTAGCGATTGGGCTCTATACACCTTATTCATTTTAATTGTTTGCTTCCGCATGGTTTCTATTCATTACAAATGGCATTTACCGCATAGACGCATCGATACAAAGGAGCGCTCAATGCATAAATAGCAATCTAACCTCTTTACATATCGTAAAGAGGTTTTTCTTTTCTAACGAGTTTTTCTTTACATAATGTTTATACTAATTTTTAAAGCGAGGTGAATGCAAATGACAAACCATG
The DNA here is from genome assembly GCF_056396785.1 of Bacillus sp. 05T21. Taxonomy (NCBI): domain Bacteria; kingdom Bacillati; phylum Bacillota; class Bacilli; order Caryophanales; family Bacillaceae; genus Bacillus; species Bacillus sp. 05T21. The sequence continues at coordinate 250,461 of NZ_JBFTMD010000006.1, forward strand.
TTAATAAAGGAGCTCAAAAAAGCTCAGTAAACCAATTTGGACATGATCCAAATTCAGCGCACGAAAAGAGCGCTAAAATGGAACGTCTTCATAAAACTTACCAAGAAAAAGCAAAAAAAGAGTAAACGAACTTATGCATAAAAACAGACGCACAGTTTACGTACTGTGCGTCTCCTCTTCAAGCATTAAATCCATACTTGATATCCCAATTAAATCATATTTATCATACGTATCCTCTTGTAACAATCGCATAGCTTGTGTACGAATCGATTTTTCAACAATATTCCGTACGTATCGCCCATTACTAAACGATGTAATTTGCGACGAATACTTTACCGCATGTAAATGATCTCGAAATTTCCACTCCGCTTCTTTAGATAACTGATATTCGCGCTCCTCATACATTCTCTTTCCAATTTCCAACAGCTGATTTACCGAGTAATCCGCAAATTCAATAATAAACGGAAAACGAGATTGTAACCCTGGATTTAATGAAAGAAAATGATTCATCTCTCTTGAATATCCAGCTAAAATTAATACAAAACCGTGCTGCTTATCTTCCATATGCTTCACAAGTGTATCAATAGCTTCCTTCCCAAAATCCTTCTCTCCCCCCCGCGCTAAAGAATACGCCTCATCAATAAACAAAATACCTCCCATGGCCTTTTTTATTAAATCTCTCGTCTTTTGCGCTGTATGACCGATATACTCCCCCACAAGATCAGCACGTTCCGCTTCAACTAAATGCCCCTTCGATAAAATATTCATCTCAAACAACAATTTCCCTATCATTCTAGCAACGGTTGTCTTCCCAGTACCGGGATTCCCCCTAAATAACATGTGAAGCACTTGCTTCTCAGATTTCAACCCCATCTCTTGTCTTTTTTTATTTACATAAATCCAAGCATAAATTTCTTTTATTATCTTTTTTATTTCATCCATCCCAACAAGCTTTCCCATCTCTTCTTCAATTCTCTGCAACATCTCATGTTTAGTAGTGGTTTCACTTGAAATTACCGTTTTATTTTCTGATGCCGGTAACGAAATTTTCTTTCGATGGTTTAATACAATATTAATTTGATTGTTATTTTTCTTACGCATCGATTGTTCCATACAATCACCTCATTTTATCCACTCACCAAATATTATTATTCCAGTCCCTCTTGCAAATGCCTATTTTCAGAAAAGTTTGCTATAATATAAGAAATAATCAAGGTGGTGGGACTATGGAAACAACGGAATTCCATGATACAATACAAGCCTTTTCTATTTTTTTATTGAATAAAGGCCGAAAGTCTTCAACCATTAAACGTTATGTTTATGACATTGAAGATTTTGGACATTGGTTAGAAAAAAACAAAAAGCTCCCTTCCAGTAATATATGGGCAACACTTTGTACAAAAGACTATGAAGATTACTTTTCAGACTTAAAAAAGAATCGACACTACTCTGAGAAAACAATGCATCGTGTATTTATTGTATTAAATAGAATGCATCATTTTCTTAACATTCCGAATCCATTAAAGGATATGGAAATTACTATTCAGCCAAACCGTGCATTGCGCAATGAAGATTTCATTTCATACGATGAGGAAAAAAGATTAAAGCATATAGTCACTTCATTAGAAGGACTTTCAGAAAAACAACGTCCCGTTCGTCCATTATTAATGGATCGTAATATCGCAATTTTAAGTATATTAATCGACTACGGACTATCCTTACAAGAGCTTACAGCATTAACTATGCATCACGTTCATTTTGAAACTAATACACTTTCTATTCCAGCAACCGCAGGAGTAGAAAGAACAATCACATTAGCAATCGAAGACAAAAAACAACTGTACACATATTATAAAAGTATTCCAGAACCAGTTCGCCCTAAATACCATAGTAATGACCCGTTGTTTGTTGCATTCGATTTTAACCGTGGAACATACAGATGGGTATATGAAAACGACGCACCAAAAGCACTAACAGAAATCGCTATTCAAAAAATGATCCGACTTGAAGTAGCAAGAGCGAATTTACGTAAAGGCATTTCTGGACAACATTTCCGGAACACATTTATTTTACGCCTAATAAAAAAACAAACCCCAGAGCCAGAGATCATAAAATTAGTTGGCTTCAAATCAAAAATTTCACTAAAACGGTATTATCAGTATGCTGAAAATAAAAAAAACGCCCTATAATAAGGCGTTTTTTTTATTTTTTTCTCGAAAGAACCCATTTCACTATGACCATTTAACTACTCTCTGCATCTACTATGATGAGTTTCGTTCACATTCTTATTAGAAAGGAGAGATTTAATGTCTCGCTTTAATGACAATCAAAATAAATACTCCAATCCATGCTTTCCAACTAGCGCTGGACGAATTCCAACTACCCCAACGATTCCAATTACTAAAGCGCAAATTAGAACATTCCGCGCAATCATTAACGATTTAATAAAAATAATCCCTAAACTTTTCGCCAATCCATCTTCCAAAAACATAGAGGATCTAATAGATACATTGCACCTACTAAGCAAATTCATCTGTTCACTAGACACTACTTCCGCTCTGAAAGCACAAGGATTAGCCATCATTAAAAACTTAATAACTATATTAAAAAATCCAACCTTCGTAGCAAGTGCTGTATTTGTTGAACTTCAAATTTTAATTAATTATTTACTTTACATTACAAAGTTATTCCGAATTGATCCTTGTACACTCCAAGAACTCCTTAAATTAATTGCAGAGTTACAAACTACTCTAGTTAATTCAGCTTCGTTCGGCAGAGGACCTACTGGACCTACTGGACCTCAAGGTAACACGGGTGCTACTGGACCTCAAGGTAACACGGGTGCTACTGGACCTCAAGGTACGCAAGGTAACACGGGCGCTACCGGCTCCACTGGACCTCAAGGTACACAAGGTAACACGGGTGCTACTGGACCTCAAGGTACGCAAGGTAACACGGGCGCTACCGGTTCCACTGGACCTCAAGGTRCTCAAGGTAATACAGGTGCCACTGGACCTCAAGGTCTTCAAGGTAACACGGGTGCTACCGGTTCCACTGGACCTCAAGGTGCTCAAGGTAATACAGGTGCCACTGGACCTCAAGGTCTTCAAGGTAACACGGGTGCTACTGGTTCCACTGGTCCTAGAGGTAACACGGGTGCTACCGGTTCCACTGGACCTCAAGGCGTTCAAGGTAACACAGGTGCTACCGGTTCCACTGGACCTCAAGGTGCGCAAGGTAACACGGGTGCTACTGGACCTCAAGGGTGCTACTGGACCTCAAGGWCYTCAAGGTAACACGGGTGCTACTGGACCTCAAGGWCYTCAAGGTAACACGGGTGCTACYGGACCTCAAGGTGCGCAAGGTAACACGGGTGCTACTGGACCTCAAGGTCTTCAAGGTAACACGGGTGCTACCGGACCTCAAGGTCTTCAAGGTAACACGGGTGCTACTGGTATAGGAGTTACCGGAGTTACCGGACCTACTGGACCTTCTGGTGGGCCTCCTGGACCTCAAGGTAACACGGGTGCTACCGGACCTCAAGGTCTTCAAGGTAACACGGGTGCTACTGGACCTCAAGGTCTTCAAGGTAACACGGGTGCTACTGGACCTCAAGGCGTTCAAGGTAACACGGGTGCTACTGGACCTCAAGGCGTTCAAGGTAACACGGGTGCTACTGGACCTCAAGGCGTTCAAGGTAACACGGGTGCTACTGGACCTCAAGGTCTTCAAGGACCAACGGGTGCTACTGGTATAGGAGTTACCGGACCTACTGGACCTAGCTTCCCAGTAGCAACAATCGTTGTAACAAACAACATTCAACAAACTGCACTCCAATTTAACAACTTCATTTTTAATACAGTATTTAACGCAAACAATATTATCTTCAACGGCACAGATACAGTTACTGTTATCAACGCTGGTATTTATGTAATTAGCGTATCCATCTCTACAACTGCACCAGGATGTGCTCCGCTCGGAATAGGAATTTCAATAAATGGAGCAGTCGCAACTGACAACTTCTCTTCAAATCTAATAGGCGACTCCCTTTCATTTACTACAATTGAAACGTTAGCAGCTAGCACAAATATTTCTGTCAAATCTACCCTTAGCGAAATTACAATTCCCGAAACAGGCAACACTAACATCCGACTTACTGTATTTAGAATCGCTTAAATTTCACCATTTATTGTTTATGACAAATAAAAAAAAGAGCGAGAAACTCGCTCTTTTTTTGTTATGTACAATAATTCATTACTACTCTAATTCAATTGAAACATTTTTTTGTGGTACAAATGTAGAAATTGCATGTTTATAAATAAGCTGTTGCTTACCTTCTGTTTCCAGCAGGACTGTAAAATTATCAAATCCTTTAATTAATCCACGAAGCTGGAAACCATTTAATAAGTACAGCGTAACGAACGTATTCTCTTTACGGAGTTGATTTAAAAACTGATCTTGAATATTGATTGATTGCTTCATGTCGAATCCTCCTCTTTTTCTCTACTTACTATTATTCGACTTTAGTTGTAGCTTTCCTTCTATGTATCGTAAAATTTCTGACGTTTTTTCACCATCAGTAACATCGAACCACGCGACATCCATCTTATTACGGAACCACGTTAATTGACGTTTTGCATAACGGCGTGAATTCGTCTTTAATTGTGATACCGCTTCTTCTAAAGATACACGATTCTCAAAATAATCATATATCTCTTTATAACCAATCGCTTGAATAGATTGACAATCTCGCACTCCTCTTTCATGTAAACCTTTTACTTCTTCTAATAAACCTTGTTCAATCATTAGGTTAACACGTAAGTTAATGCGATCGTATAGCATTTCTCGATCCATTGTCAAGCCAATTAATGAAACATCGTACAGTAACTCATTTTCTTGTTTTTCGAGCTGGTTACTCATTTTTTCACCCGTCGTGTGAAAAATTTCTAACGCCCGAATAACACGCCTTACATTATTGGCATGAATACGCTCCGCACTTTCTGGATCTACTTCTTGTAACTTTTTATGTACATATTCCACACCGTGTTCTAATGCTAACTTTTCCATCTGTTCTCGGTATGTAGCATCCCCAGCCTCATCTGTAAACTGGTAATCGAATAAAACAGATTGTATATAGAGACCGGTTCCACCAACAATAATTGGTAATTTCCCGCGCTCTGTAATTTCTCGAATGCACTTACGGACACGTTCTTGAAATTCCGCCACAGAAAATGAATCTTCCGGATCTTTTATATCAATCATATAATGCGGAATTCCGTCCATCTCATCTATCGTCACCTTTGCAGTCCCGATATCCATCGTACGATAAATTTGCATGGAATCACCACTAATAATCTCACCATTCAACGCTTTTGCAAGATCGATACTTAATTTCGTCTTTCCGACAGCAGTTGGCCCAATGATGACAGCAACTTTTTCACGTTGCACTTCTCCCATATCATTCAACTCTCTTTATGTAATATACTCCATCTATTGATTATACCCAATCTTACCAATTTTAACGGCATGATTGCAAGTTCTTTGAATCTAGTACATAAAATTACACAAAAAAAGAGCATAGCTTGTCCAATTCTGCATATACATGATAAAAAATAGCTCGGAGAGGGTGCAATGACTATGAAACAAGCGACTATCGATTTTCCATTATTAATAAAAGACCTTATTTTAGCTACTGCTATAAAAGAACAAAATTGTTCACAGGAAGAATTATACTTCGCACTAAATTGTTTACTACGTTCCTTTCATTCTACTATTCAAGAAACAACGTTACATCCAGAAAATAAAAATACAGAGTATATGCAAACTCAATTTTGCACCGCGTATAAAATTATTACAGGTAAAACAATTTACCCTTTTCAATAATTCTTATAAAAAAAAGCGGCCGCTTAGACATTTTTGAACTGTACCCCGAATCATGGACACTTAAAAAAAGCCCCATGATTCGGGGTTTTTGTGTATTTTTATCAAAAAACCTCGTTATAATGGAACCAACGATAGAAATGAGGTACGGAGAATGGGTAAAATTATTTTTAACGAAATTCAAAAACGCCGCGGGAAAGGAAGCACGGGACGCCCTTCGGAAAAAYCCYTCTCTTCTGATGAAAAATTAAAGAAAGCGGAAGCRCGTATTGCGTTTTTAGAAGCGGAATTGACATTCCTAAAAAAGTTAGACGAACTCGAAAGGCAGGCGTTACAGAAGAAGCGTTAACACCACGAGAAACATACACACTGATTGAACAAACCATACGTCGATTCCAATTCCCACGTATGGTGCGTTACCTTTGCACACTGACTGGGGTAAGTCGGAGTGGATACTATGCGTGGCTTCATCAGACAGATAAACAGCTGGAAAAAGAACGCAATGATGAAACAGATTATGAATGGATCCAAGAAATTTTTAATCGAAAAGGGAAAACATGTGGTGGTCGTTCTATCAAAATGGTGTTGGAAAAGACAAAAGGAATTTGTATGAATCTCAAGCGTATTTACCGTATTATGCGTAAATATAACCTTGTGACAAAGATTCGCCGAGCGAATCCTTATAAACACATCGCAAAAGCGACACAAGAACATAAAACATGTCCGAACCTTTTAAAACGCCAATTCAATCAAGAAGAGCCTGAAAAAAGTATGTTAACGGATATTACCTATTTATTTTATGGAAAAGGAAAGAAGGCTTATTTATCATGTGTAAAAGACAGCGCAACACGAGAGATTTTAGCCTATCATGTCTCTTCCTCTTTACGAATGGATATCGTCTATCAAACATTAGATAACTTGAAAGAGAGATTAGGAGAAGTCATTCATCCTGAAGCRCTTCTACATTCAGACCAAGGTATTCATTATACACACCCTGAATTTCAGAAACGTGTAAGAGAAATGGGGATCAGACAATCTATGTCCCGTAGGGGCAATTGTTTAGACAATGCACCAATGGAATCCTTTTTTGGTCATATGAAAGATGAATTAGATTATAAAGATTGTCAAACCTTTGAATCCCTTGAGCTCAACATAAAGGATTATATGGAGGAGTATAATTATAATCGTTATCAGTGGACATTAAAAAAGATGGCTCCGATCGAATATC
>NZ_JBFTMD010000007.1:0-230613 GCF_056396785.1 Bacillus sp. 05T21
CTTAGTCTCATTAAGTATCAGCTTAGTCTCATTAAGTATCAGCTTAGTCTCATTAAGTATCAGCTTAGTCTCATTAAGTATCAGCTTAGTCTCATTAAGTATCAGCTTAGTCTCATTAAGTATCAGCTTAGTCTAGCAAAAGCGTAGTTTCTTTTGACGATAGGTCAAATTGTTTTAAGGAAGGGATAGCCCACGTTCTTCCATCATTTCAACTAAATCACGAAAACTGATGCTATACCGCCGGTACCATCTCACGGTTAATAAAATAATATCCGGTTGAGAATGTTTCCACTTGAATAGATTGTTCTCTTCCATACCAATCACATCCTTTTTTAGAGTACTAATATCAGTATGTCCAAGTTTAGGAGGTCATTTACAAGCGTTTTGGAGTGTTTGCACCAGAACCAAAAAAACTTTATCTGAAGTTCAGATTACTCCGTAAATCAAAAAGACGAATCTGCATTATTTTGCAGATTCGTCTTTTTTCTTCGGCATTTCAATCGGGATAAAGATGTTTGAAAAGCCAACGCAAACATACTTATAATTCTCTCCGCCTACATCAAACTCTGTCTTATATGTCGAGAAGAAAATATAATCATTTCGCTTTGTATAATGATCGATTAATAATCCAACTTGTGGCTCAACATACTTATTTGCCAATTTCTTTCCCGCCGATGCTAGATCGCCAAGTATACCCTCTTTGTTTTCTTTCTCAACCTCGTCTAGCTTCTTACTCACATCATTACGCTTCATAAATTGTTTTGCTGCCCAATCCGTATATTCTCCCTTACCCGGATTACTGTTTGCTAAATAAACTAAGAGAACAACAGCTAGAGCCATAATAATATACTTTTTCTTCATGCTATATCACCGCCTACTCTTTTCTATTTTCATATATATGTACAAGCGATGCAAATTAGAAAGACTATCATCTATTGATTGTAAACGAACCGTAAAAATTTACAATACGAAACAAAAGATTAATAATATTTTACATAATTCGTATATAATTATATTCAGAATAACAATTTTTATAAGGGAGGATTTTAGAATCATGGATAATGAAAATGATATTTTTATTTCTAGTTCTACAATGATGCTCGAACCTTGCAAACACCCTTATTACCGGACAAAAATTATCGACAGTAGCGGAAACCCTCTGTACTCTTGCCAAACAGCTATCCAACTCATAAAGAAATCTTGTCTAACACATGTTCATTCTACTTATCAAGGTAGACGTCATGCAGTCCAAATAAACTTTAAGCTCAAACAAAATGTTCCAATTCCGATTAATCACAAAGAATATATTTGCGTTTTCCCAACAGAATCTCCTTCTTCTCCAAGCTGCATTTGGTTGTTCTATAACCATATAGATGAGATAGAGTTTTCCAAAAAAACTAACAAAGCTAACATTCATTTTTTTAACGGAACTACCATAACAATACAAATAGGTTCTCATAAGTTACAGCAACAATTTTTCAAATCTGGACATGTATTATCCCGAATGAACATGAAAGATTCATTACCTTAAAAAACCTCTTGCCACATTTACTGCCTTAAAGTAAATAGAATGGAACGCAATATTTCCTTTGCCTTCCATTCTACTTATTATTCTTATCCCCTTACACTATCTCTCATTTTCTCAAGTGCTTGTCGATATACCCATCTCACTTGATAGTACGTCATCCCCATTTCAGAAGCTATCTCTCCCATATTTTTCCCTGTAAAAAATCGCTCTGAAATGATATGCTTCTCCCTCTCATCTAACACACTCATAAAATCCTTCGCCCTCGTTCCAGCATCTTCACACTCAAATCGTTCCTCATACTCGTCCGTGCATACATAGCGCTCTTGCACTACGCATTCTTTCTTCAACCTTTCCAATATATAACCACGTACCGTTACAACCGCATAAGCAGGAAAACTCCCTTTCTCCTCCTCATACCTTTCATAAGCATGCCAAAGACCAATTAAACCACATTGATAATACTCTTCATAATCTTGGTAAATATTTAACCTCTTTATTTGATTTACAATCATACCTTCATACAAAACAACCGTATCTGCAAAAGTCGCTGGCTTCACACAGTGCCCGTTTCTAAAAGGTATACCTCTTCAGTATTCCGCGGTACCTCTACAATATAAAATGAGAAAGGAAATTTCATTGTGGGTAATTTCAAATACTGCAGCCGTAATTTGAAATTACACTAGGCAGAATTTGAAATTCTGCTGGGGGTATTTGAAATAGGGGTAAAAATAAAAAAGGTGACTCTAGGAAGAGCCACCTTTTCAAAATAACATATTACTTACCAAAGCCAGAGAACATACCGCCTAACATACTAAATCCAATTGTAAGGATAAAGAATATAGAAATTAAAATTATTGCCTGTTTTTTACTTAAACCGGCAACGATATGCAAGCCTAAACCAGTTAAGATCAAGCTCCAAATGTTAAACACTTCAAACGCAGAACCAATACCATAAGCAATCGTTCCCTGATCAAATAAAGGCGCTAAACTTGTATATTTATCAGTACCAGTTCCACCAAGAATAAAACCTAGCACTGCATTTAGAATACCACCAAGATAATAAACAATATTTGCATATAAGTAAATAGATAATATCTTCATATACGGTGTATCATTACTCATGAACATCATAATAACCTTATAAAATCCAGCTACAATAAACAAACCAACAATTGTTCCAAGGAAACCAAAAATCGCTCCCCCTCCAAGAGTAAACCCTTTAACCATACCTGCTGAATCGCCCTTAAGCTCTTTTGCCAACTCCTGAGTATTAACTAACGCTAAATAAGCCACTACCGCTGCCGTGATTGTCCCAAGTATAGCAAACAGGAAAAATGCCCCCCAAACCGGACTTTTCGTTTTCATTCTCTCAAACTGCACACCTGGAGATGTAATCATTCCAAATAATGATGGCTTTTTCGAACCTACATCTTGCGTATTAATATTCGCTTCCATTATAACGCCTCCCTCTATTTATATAACCCGTTCTAACGGGCGGTTCACATCCTCATGTAGAGGCTACGAACCGCCCACTAGAACGGTAACTTGTAGTAGAGAACTTCTCTACTACACTAATAATCTACTCATAACGAAGTGCTTCGATTGGATCTAATTTCGCAGCTTTGTTTGCTGGAATTAATCCGAAAATAATACCGAGTGTCATAGAGAACAATACGCCTCCAACGACAACTTCCCATGAAACGAGCGGTGGCCATTTCGCAAATGTGGAAACAATATATGCCCCGCCATATCCAAGACCAATTCCGATCAAACCACCTAGAAGCGTTAACATAACCGCTTCAATTAAAAATTGTAATAAAATTTTACTACGCGTTGCCCCAAGCGCTTTGCGTACTCCAATTTCGCGCGTACGCTCTGTTACAGATACGAGCATGATGTTCATTACACCGATACCACCAACGACTAATGAAATACCAGCTATACCACCGATGATCATCGTCATGATATTAGTAACTTTAGAAACATTTTCTTGGAACTCTTTTAAATTCACCAGTTCATATTTACCTGGAATTTCACTTGGCTTACGACTATTTAATACATCAACAGCTTGTTTCCCTGCTGATTCTAAATTGTCTACATTTTTAGATTGAATTGCTATACTTTGAATCTCATCTGTTCCGTATAAAACAGGCCATAAAGTAAGGGGAATTAACGCTTCTTCCATTTCAAATCCCATAAACTCATTGTCAGATGTATACACACCAATAATTTGCATTGGCTGCCCCTTCATCTCAATAATTTGTCCAACTGGGTTTACGTCCTTAAATAACGTCTCTTCTGTTTTTGTACTAATCATCACAACGTTATTTGCATGAGAAATATCGGATTCATTTAAAGTACGTCCCTTTACGACCTTTACTTTATTAACCGCAAAATATTCATTATCAAGACCAATAACATTTAGATTTGCTTTTTTATCATTTACATCAAGTACCTCTGAATTCTGGTTTGTCGTAATAACGTGTGAAACATCTTTCACTTGTTTTACTTCCAAAATATCCTCTTCAGTTAACTTCGGTATTTGAAATCCACCTATAGCAAACTCATCATTAATATCTGGTTTAAATTGAATTGGCATAAGGTTATTACCACCAGAACCTGCGAATTTCGACTTCAGCATCGCTTCCCCGCCTTGCCCAATCGCAACGACAGTAATAATAGAACCAACACCAATAATAATACCGAGCATCGTAAGAGCTGAACGCAGTTTATGAGCTAAAATAGAAGATAGGGCAATTTTTATACTATCTAGTAAACTCATACTGCACACCTTCTATCTTCCGTAATTTTCCCATCTCGCAGTACAATGCGGCGGGAAGAATACGCTGCTACCTCTTCTTCATGCGTAACCATAACAATCGTCGTACCTTCTGCATTTAGCTTCGTGAAAATATCCATAACTTGTGCACCAGACTTCGTATCAAGCGCACCTGTCGGCTCATCGGCCATAATGAACGTTGGATTATTTGCAATCGATCTTGCGATAGCTACACGTTGCTTCTGTCCACCTGATAATTCACTAGGTAAATGGTCTACTCTATCTGATAATCCAACTTTTCCAAGCGCTTCAAGAGCTCTTTGACGACGCTCTGCTTTCTTCACTCCACCGTAGATGAGCGGAAGTTCAACGTTTTCCACTGCGGAAAGACGCGGCAGCAAATTAAAGTGCTGGAACACAAAGCCGATATATTCATTACGAATTAAAGCTAGTTTTGACTCGTCTGCTGTTAAGATATTCACATCATTCAACATATATTCACCTTCTGTTGGACGATCTAAACAACCGATAATATTCATAAGCGTTGATTTACCAGAACCAGACGGTCCCATAATAGAAACGAACTCACCGCTTTGAATTGTTAAACTAATACCATGTAAAATCGGCACCGCAAGTTTCCCTTGATAATACGTCTTAGCAATATTATTTAACGTAATCATTTCTCTTTCACTTCCATTCCGTCATACACGTCGTCGGAAGGATTTTTAACCACCTTTTGCCCCACTGTTGCGCCTTCAACAATCTCTGTCCAGTCTCCATCAGTAGAACCTTTTTTCACATTTTGTTTACGAAGCTTTCCTTTCTCTTCAATATAAACAAATGCATCTTCGCCTTTTTCTACAATGCTCTTACTTGGAACAGCAATCATTGTCTTATTCTCTAAATTTACTTGCAGAGAAACGTGATAACCTGGAGATAAACCATCTTGGCTATCAAGACTTGCTTTATATGTATATTGAGACATATTTTGAGTTCCCTCACCAGCAGCTTGAGCCATCTCTGCACTCGTTGGGAATTCACTTACTTCCGTAATTTTACCTGTCCACTTTTTCTTATTATTTGCTTTCGCAGTTACAGTGAACGTTTGATTTTTTTGAATTTGTGACTTTTGAAGCTCTGTTAAAGTCCCTTGAACTTGGAACGGGTCTTTAGAAGCAACTTGTAAAAATGCTTTCCCTTGACCACCTAACGCTTGAGATGAACTTTGTGCCGCATCTTTGTCTAACTTTTGTACAACACCAGTGAAATTACTATAAATCGTAAGTTCTTTCTGTTTTTTACTTAACTCTTCTTTTTGTAACTTTCCTTTTTCTTTTTCAAGATCAGTTGTTTTTTGTGCCATTTCTAATTCGCTTACTTGCTCTTCCATTGGGTCTGTTACTTCTTTCCCAGCCCCACTATCTTTTACCTTCTTAATTTCTTTCTTCAATGAATCAATCTTCTTTTTCCCTTGATCGTAACGCATATCAGCCATCTTCTGATCAAGATCAGCTTGCTTCATTTGAAGATTAATTTCTTCATTATCATAAGAGAATAGTTTCGTTCCTTTTTCTACCTCTTGTCCTTCTTTCACTGCAATATCTTTCACTTTTCCTTTAGTCGGATCCGCATAGAAACTTTCAATATTTCCTGGCTTTACTTGACCAGAAATTAACTTCGTATTATTAAGCTTTCGCTCTGTCACCTTCTCAAAACTTACAGCATCTGTCTTCGCCGTACCTTTCTTCTTACCTTGCATAACAAAAATATTAACTGCTGCTACAATAACAATTAGTGCAATAACTCCGATGATAATCCATTTCTTCTTCTTGTTTGGAGTACGAACCGTATTTGGTAACATATTCTCTCTCCTTTTATATCTTAATAGTTTAATAGATATTTAATTGTATAAAACTTTCGGAAAATTGCATCCCCACTTACATTGTTACACTCATTTTACAAAGTTTTACACAATCATTTATATTGTAACAAAAATACCAATGATTAGAAATATGACATTCTATCTTTTAAGATAGTTTTAAGGAAAGGTTTCCTTATATAAAAAAAGCGATCCAAAATAATGATTGGATCGCTTTTCTGAATAAACTATTACGCCACTTTAGGACCTTTTCTTTCATGCCCACGTTGCACGATAAATAAGAATACTGTTGATAAAATACCGCCTGCTAATAGTAAGATGAAGCAGCCATCCCAGCCAGAACGATCAACAATAACACCAATTGCTGCGTTTGCTACAAGACTTCCGCCTACATAACCGAACAGACCACACATACCAACTGTTGTACCTACTGCAAATTTCGGTACTAATTCCATCGCACTTAAACCGATTAAAAACTGTGGTACGTAAATTAAACAACCGATAATAGAAACTGCAATACTTACAACAAGTACGCTAGATGCTTGCCAATATACAACCGTACCAACAACAACTCCGGCCATACTCATAATACATAATGGCATACGTTTTCCTTTAAATAACTTATCACTTAAAAGACCAACGATTAATGAACTTGGAATTGCCATACCTTCAAAAATCGCGTATGCAGCATGCGCTTCTGCTTTTGAAAAACCTTTAACTGTCGTTAAATAAAGCGGAACCCAGTTAATAACACCGAAACGAATTAAGTAAACAAATGCATTTGCAATACATAAATACCAAACGAACTTATTTGTCACTACATATTTCATTAAAATTTCTTTCGGTGACATCTTATTAGCATTATCTGCTTTTTCAAGATTTTCATAGTCATTACGATACTCATCAATTGGAGGAAGACCTTCAGATTCTGGTGTATCCTTCGCATTAATCCAAACAAGAACTGCAATTACCATTGCGATAATCGCTGGGAAAATAAATACCCCGCCCTGCCAATGATTTTCACCGAAAATACCTACACCAATTCCGACAAGGGGCGGCACTAGCATTCCACCAACGTTATGTGAAATATTCCAAATACCTGTTTTCGTACCACGTTCTTTCTTCGAGAACCATTTCGTCATAACGATACTACAAGGTGGTGCTCCCATACCTTGTACAATACCATTTAAGACAAGTAATGTAACAATCATCCCAAATGAAGATGCAAAACCGAAACAAATATTTACAAGCCCCGATAAGAATAATCCGACTGCGATAAAGCGCTGGGCGAAAGCTTTATCGGATAAATTCCCCATAAAGAACTTACTAAATCCATAAACAATTGCCATTACTGAACCTAGCAATCCAATTTCCGCTGTACTAAAACCATATTCTTGTACTAAATACGTACTTGATAACGTAAAGTTACTACGCACTAAATAATAAGCAGCATACCCAACTGAAATTCCCATTAGCACACGAATACGTAATAATTTGTATACCCTGTCAATCATATCCGCCGGCAATCTCTCAATTGCAGGTGCTGGCTTAAGCCATTTAAACATATTCTTTCGTCTCCTTTTCTCACTGCTGAGAGAGACGCTGTCTATTCCATATCTCGATTATTCCACTATTTGATATATTTTTGTTCGTCCTTCTAACCGGCTGACCTTCTATCTCTTTCTGATTCTTCGCAAACATCGTTGGTACGCCAAACGAAACTTTTTCTAAAATGTGCCCCGCTTCTTCTGATAAACAATAATCAATAAATAAGTCCGCTATAAAACCACTCGGTGCACGCTTCAGTTTCGAAATCGCATTAACAGATAATCCTGTTTGCTCAGGTTCGTTACTTACAATAGGAAAGCCTTGTTTCTGAAGCATTCTCTGATCTCCCGCAAAATTGATGCCTATCATATATTCACCGCTCGCAACCAGTTCTGCGGGCATATAACCATTCACCGTTACTTCACCAACTTGCCTTGCAAGATTCTTAACATACTCTTTCGATTCTTCTTCACCTAAAGTATCAATAAGTGATTGAAACAAAGTATATGCTGTGCCGGAAACGTTTGGATCAGGCATTGCAATCTTACCCGTATATACCGGATCTAATAAATCTTGCCACCTTGATGGATATGGAAGACCGAGCGGCGCTATTTCTTCATTCCACCGCTCTTTATTAATCGCGATTGCCAGTTTCTCCACTTCATAACCGTACCAATAACCATCTTTATCTTTAACAGTCTTTGAAATACGGTTCGCATGCTGGGTCGTAACAGGAATAGAAAGGTTCTTTTGCTTCATCATTTGATGCGCATCTACTGTACCGCCAATAATAATATCCGCCTTCGGATTTCCAGCTTCCTCTTCTACTCTCCGAAGAAGTTCTTCTGTCGATAGACGAATAAATTCATATGTACACCCGCGTTGTTTACAAAATGACGAAAGCAAAGCTTCACCAACTTCCTCGCGGGCCGCTACATACGCAACGAGATGACGATCATCCAAAATAGGGAGACCACTTTTATTATATTTAATAGAGGTTGTATCTCGAGAGCAACTAGACATCGCTCCTCCGATTACTAGCAAAAAGAAGAAAAAGGCTATCTTTCTCATGACACACTCTCCTTTACAAGGAATTCTGCTAGGGAGCCCTTCATATACATGACATTCCCGTTATTATCACCGAGATATTGCACAACAAAGTACGATGGATACACAGAAATAGTTAGAATATCCTCCCGCTCATTCTTTACACGTTTGCCTGTTTTATAGGCAGTAATATAAGCAATCGGCTCATTCTGTGATTGTAATAATTTCTGAATTTCTCCGTAATCTGTAATTTGCTTTGCGTATCGAATAGAATCAAATATTTGCGTAAGATCTATAGTACGTATTACATCCCCTTGCCTCACTACAACTTCCTTTGCCTCCGCAAAGAAATTACTAATGCGCTCTGGTGTATAATACAGACTTAACAAATACGTTTGAAATGCTGAGATCATCGGATCCGTACCATTCTTTCCGTATACATTAGCCTCATACTGGAACAAGTCACCTACTGCAAAAGTACGTTTATGTCCATTCAAGTACGTTACTTCTCCAGTAAATACTTGTTCTTGATTCCTCACTTCTCTCGGTTCTATTCGAATTCGGTCAAAGAATGAAACAATCGTATGCAAACGAACTTCATCCGTTACAACAATTTCTCCCCACTTCTCATGCCTTACTTTCACTTCAGTAGGAAGGGATTCATTCACTCTTTGTAAAACGGCTTGTTTGTCATCCACAATTGTAATTCGATTATATATTTGCTTCTCAATAACATAAAACAAAATAAGAGAAACGATCATACAAAAGACAAACATAAGAATTTGAAATGATAGCCTTTTCATTTCTGCCTACCTCCAAGATAAAAAAACGTTGTTTCGAAAATACCGCATAATTGTTTCATAAATGTATCATTTAACCGCTTTCAAGTTTTTTATGTCTTCCATCCGTCTCGGAAGTAAAAATGTAATGCATATTGTAGTCCCCATCTCTTCACTACTCTCAATTCGCATACTTCCACCTTGCTTCTTCATAATCTCCTGACAAATGTATAAACCATAGCCATTCCCGTAACTTGAAGGAAGCACCTTACCTTCCGGAGACTCATTCCATTCTGCAAGCACACCTTCATCCATACCAATACCATCATCATGAACAAAAACTTTCGCTTCCTGCTCATTTATAATTACATTCATACGAACTTGCGTAGCATCACTATATTTAATCGCATTATCAAGCACATTCAAGAAAATTTGCTTCGTCTTATCAAAATCCGCAACGACGTGTACTTCTGTTAACTCATTCATAACTTCAATTTCAAACTGCTGCAACCTAAGTTTCACAATCGAAACCGCTTCTTCTGCCAATTCTTTAATATTCACGACTGTAGGTGACACTTCAAACGTACTCTTCCCGTACTTTGAAGACTTAAGTAATTCCTCTACAAGTGATAATAGACGCTCACTTTCTACAGACACATAACGGAGGCTCTCCTGCACATCCTCCTTCGACTGCAACTTCGGAATTAAATCAACATAACCAATAATTGCCGTAAGCGGTGTTTTCAGCTCATGTGTAATGCGGTCTAAGAAATCTTTCTGTTTCTCTTTCTCTTCCTTCAGCTGCTTAATATGCAGTTCAATTCCATCAGCCATCGCATTAAAGGATGCTGAAAGCTGTGCAATCTCCACATACTCATTCAGCTCAATCTTACTTTCATAATCCCCATTCGCGAGCCGATGCGCCATTTGCCTTAACTGATCAATTGGTTTATGAAGAGACTTCGCCAAACGAATCGCAAAGAAAATACCAGCAGCTACTAAACAAAGCGACGTCATCAAAAACGTCCAACTCACATTTGTTAAAACTTCCTTCTCATCCGTTAACTCATTTATAAAACGAATACTCCCAATGACATCGTTTCCATAATAAACTGGACTTGAAAACAAAAGAATTGGAGCTGGGTCTCCCTCCTCGAAAACATAAGATTTCTTTCCCTTCAAAGAACTCTCAATATCAATATTCCGATGAAGTAATGCCCCTTTTTGTGTATCTGCAACAACATCTCCATTCTTCCCAATCATCTGCACCCGGACATCCATTCGCTTCGCTAAATACGAAGCAATTAAAAGCGAATTAGGACCTAACGTCTCTACTTCTGCTTCCTTCTCTAAATAATTCATCGTATAAATTTGCGCTTCCACACTTAACTTTTCTAAGGAATCCGCCGCATTATGATACACATTCTTCTCCAGTGCAATATAAACAACCGCGTATAAAAGAACAAGAATTGGAATCAACAATCCAACTATTCCAAACACCATATTTCGTTTTAAAGACATATCATCACCTTTTAGCAATCAAGCTTATATCCAACACCATAAATCGTCTTAATATGCTCCCCACTATTCCCGAGTTTCTTTCGAAGTCTTTGCACCATAATATCAACCGCTCTCGTATTTCCGATATACTCAAATCCCCATACTTTCTCAAGCAACTCATCTCTCATGAACACACGCTGAGGATTCGAAACAAACAACTGACATAAATTAAACTCTCGATACGTTAACTGAATTTCTTGCCCACTCACATGTACCTTTCTTTCCTTTGGACAAATTACCAATTCCCCTGCTCGGATCACCTCATGAGTAGAAGACACTTCCTCCTTCCTCACACGCCGACTCATATTTTTCACACGAAGAATAAGCTCCGCATAATTAAAAGGCTTCGTCACATAATCATCCGCACCAAGCTGCAAGCCAAGCAATTTATCATTCATCTGACTCTTTGCTGTCAGCATAAGCACTGGGATATCACGATCCTTCTCTCGGAATAAACGTAATAACTCATACCCATCCGTATCAGGAAGCATCACATCTAAAATGAGTACATCCGGCTGCTCATTCCATCTCTCTAAAGCTTCTCTCCCATCAGCTGCCGTCAATACTTCATATCCTTCCATCTCTAACTGCATCCGAATTAAATTGCGGATACTCGATTCATCATCAACTACAAGTATTTTCATCATCATCCTCCTTCCATCCCGTATTATAGTACAGTTTAGTATAGCAAAAATCATACAAAAAAAGAGAGGGTATTGTCGAACATATGTTGAACGACGATACCCTCTCTTTTCCATTTCTACTTACTTCTCATAGCCATGAGGTTTCTTCTGATGCCAATTCCAAGCATGTTCAATAATTATTTTAACCTCTACATACTGTGGATTCCATCCTAATTTCTCTTTCGCCTTTTGTGAAGAAGCAACTAGACGTGCTGGATCTCCCGCTCTCCTTGGTGCTACTTCTGCTGGGATTTCATGATTCGTAACTTCACGAACAGCTTCAACGATTTCTTTAACGCTAAACCCATTTCCATTTCCTAAGTTGTAAAAATCACTTTCCCCGCCGTTTTGTAAGTCTTTAAGACCAAGGAAATGAGCTGCTACTAAATCTTCGACATGAATATAATCGCGAATACAAGTACCATCTGGTGTATTATAGTCTTCGCCAAACATCATAATCTTCTCACGTTGTCCTAAAGCTACTTGTAAAACTAAAGGAATAAGATGCGTCTCGGGACGGTGATCTTCACCAATAATACCGTTTGGCGTTGCACCAGCTACATTAAAGTATCTGAAAATCTTATACTTTAAATTAGAAGCTTGGCTATACCAATGAAGCATCTTTTCAATCGCTAACTTCGTCTCTCCATACGTATTCGTTGGATTTGTTACCGTCTCTTCATTAATAAGATCAACATCTACCTCACCGTAAGTTGCTGCAGTAGAAGAGAAGATAAACTTATCTACTTTGAACTCATCCATTACTTCTAGCAAGCAAAGTGCACCATACACATTATTATTATAATATTGAAGAGGTTTCTCCATACTAACGCCAACTAAAGAATCAGCTGCAAAATGCATAACCGCCTCAATATTTTCTTGTTTAAAAACATCTCTTAGAAAACCTTTATCACGAAGGTCTCCTTTATAAAACTTTGCACCCTCTGTAATCGCATCTTCATGCCCAGTTTGTAAATTATCAACTACTACTACAGATAGGCCTTCATCTATTAATTTTTTTACAGCGTGAGAACCGATGTAACCAGCTCCACCGCATACTAAAATTGAACTCATGTTCTTCCTCCTGCTCATATGTTAGAATCTTAGAGTTACTTCCCTTCACCTCTTCTAATAGTCTTACATTATATAATACTAATATAAAAACAAAAAATAAACCCAACTATTTCCAAAAGAGTTGGGTTTATCCGTATTATTACTTATTTTAGCTCAAGATTTGCTTTTAATTTATTTGTTAAATCTTGCTTCGCTGCGTCCGGAACATAGTAATACCAAATACCGTCAGCTGCTTTATGTCCGTCACCTGGGATTTGAATATCTTCACTATTTTGCAAGCAATTCTTATAATTCTTTTGCATATCAAACATTTGATCTTGTGTTAAGTTTGTTTTCACGTTCTTTTGGATTGCTGTAAGTACATCTCCATAATTTGCTAAAGAAGATAAGTTTGCACCTTTTTTAATAACTGCTTGCATCACTTGGCGTTGACGCATTTGACGACCGAAGTCACCACGTGGATCTTCTTTACGCATACGAGTATACGCTAAAGCTTGATCACCTGTTAAATGAATATTCCCTTTTTGGAAGTGCTTTCCTTCAAGAGAGAATTCTAAATCATTATTTACATCAACACCGCCCACAGCATCAACAATATCCTTAAATCCTTCCATATTAACTTCTATGTAGTAATTAATAGGCACACCTAAGAATTTTTCGACTGTTGCGACAGACATATCCACGCCACCAAATGCGTAAGCATGATTAATTTTATCACTTTTTCCTTTACCTACAATTTCCGTATACGTATCACGAGGGATACTTAACGTCTTCATAGAATTGTTTTTCGGATTTAAAGTAATGACCATTAAAGAATCAGAACGCCCTTTATCTTCACCGCGTTCATCTGCACCTAGCAACAGGATTGAAACAGGTTCAGATTTATTAATTTTTTCTTCTTGTTTGTTACCTTGATCACGCTTTAAAGGTTTATGAACTTCATTTAATGTACTTGAGACTTTAGAATATACATTATAAGCGTATACTCCTCCACCTATAATTAGTACTCCTATGATTCCTAATATCCAAAATAGAATTTTCTTTTTCATTATTATAGACCTCATCTTTCAATCATTCTGAATAAATCTCCAGATAATACAAATATTAATTTAGTATATTATATCTTAAGTATTCTAAGCCGCTAGTGGCCTTTTCAAAAAGAATCACGATTATTTTACTGTATAGTATTTTACATACCAATTAGCGAACTCCTGTAAGCCTTTTTCTATAGAAGTTTCAGGTTTAAAATCTACAGCCTCCTGTAATAAATCAGTTGATGCATAAGTAGCCGGTACATCTCCTGGTTTGATAGGCTCAAATACCTTTTCAAATGTCACTTCTCTTCCTAAAGCTTTACCTAGTACTTTCTCTAATGTTTCGATAAATACCATTAGTTTTTCAGGATTATTATTTCCAATATTGAATACTTTATGTTCAACATCGCCTTTAGGTGGATTACTTAAAAGACGTTGGATCCCCTCAACAATATCATCTATATAAGTAAAATCACGATATAGATCATTTTCAAAATCACCATTATTAAATATTTTGATTGAATCACCAGCAAAATACTTATCAGTAAAACCAAAGTAAGCCATATCTGGACGTCCCATTGGACCATACACCGTAAAGAAGCGAAGCCCAGTAGCAGGAATTTTATACAAGTGACTATACGTATGAGCCATTAGTTCATTTGATTTCTTAGTAGATGCATAAAGTGATACTGGATTATCTACAAAATCTGTTTCCTCGAAAGGAACCTTTTTATTTGCTCCATAAACAGAACTCGATGATGCATATACAAGATGATCAACCGGGAAATGTCTACATGCTTCAAGAATATTATAGAAACCAATAACATTACTTTGAATGTATACATCCGGATTTTCAATTGAATATCTCACACCAGCTTGCGCAGCCAAATTCACTACAATATTTGGTTTGTACTCTTCAAAAAGCTTAGTAATCATATCCTTATCAGAAATATCACCTTTAATAAAAGTAAATTTCTCATACGGTTTCAGTTGCTCTAAACGAGCATATTTAAGATTTACATCATAATAATCATTTATATTATCGATACCTATTACTTGGCAACCTTGTTCTAATAATTTCTTAGATAAGAAATATCCAACAAAACCTGCCGCTCCAGTAACAAGGTATACTTTACTATTATCTAGAGGCTTGTAATTCAATATAATCCGACTCCCTCATACATTCTCTACTTGTAGCTTTTCTTCCGATAGAATGATACTCTATCCCAGCTTCTTGCATCGCTGAAACATCATAAATATTTCTTCCATCATATACTAGGGGCGTTCTCATTAACTTCTTATAATTTTCTGGAGCTAATTCTTTCACTTCTCCCCATTCTGTAAAAATAAAGCAGACGTTTGCACCTTCTAAAGCTTGTTCAACATTAGCAACATATGTAATATTACCATTTTTATTTTTACCTTCTGGATATACCTTAGCAAAGTTGCTTGCACCTACTGGATCAAACGCATAAATATCTGCACCTTGTTCTAATAGTAAAGGGATATTTTCAAGAGACGCAGCTTCTCTTAAATCATCTGTTCCAGGTTTAAACGTCAGTCCTAGTACCGCTACTTTTAAACCACTAAAAGTAATTAACCTTTGGCTAGCTTTTTTATATAATAAAGTCTTTTGATCTTTATTCACATCAATTGTAGCCTTTACTATTCTTAATTCGTAACCATGTTGTCTCGCTAAATATTCTAATGCTTTTGTATCTTTAGGGAAACATGATCCCCCAAAACCGATGCCCGCATTTAAAAACTTACTTCCAATACGCTCATCAAAACTCATACCTTTTGCAACATCTTGGATATCCGCACCAACTAATTCACAAAGATTTGCAATATCATTCATATAAGAAATTTTGAGGGCAAGAAAATCATTAGAAGCGTATTTAATCATTTCAGCTGATCGTCTATTTACTGAAACGATAGGTAAATGAAACGGTTTATAAAGATTCATTAATACTCCTTCAGCCCATTTACTTTCTGTACCAATGACAATTCTTTCTGCATATAACGTATCATGAACAGCAGAACCTTGAGCTAAAAATTCTGGATTCGATGCAACTTCTACTTTCACATCATTAACTAAAAAGTCCTGAATAAACTGCTCTACTTTATCGTTCGTTCCAATCGGAACAGTTGACTTTACAACAACAAGGCAATCTTTTTCTATACTTTCAGCAATTTGCTTTGCAACAGTTGCAATATATAAAAGATTTGCAGAACCGTCAGCTTGTTCTGGAGTTCCTACACCAATAAAAATCGCATCTGCATCTTTATATACTGATTTATAATTAGTTGTATAATTAATTCTGCCAGCAGCATAATTTTTTTGCATTAATTCCTCTAAACCAGCTTCATAGATTGGTGAAACACCTGATTTCATTAAATCTACTTTCTTTTCATCAATATCAACACAAGTTACTTGATGCCCAACTTCAGCAAAACATACACCTGCCACTAGACCAACATAACCTGTTCCTGCTACCGCTATCTTGTACATATTTACCTTCCTCTTCATATGTTAATTAACAATTCTATATTCCTCAATAATATAGAAGCGACAAGCATTATACTATTTTATATTATTGCCCCAATATTCATTTCATAAAAAATAAATAGGGGTACTTCATAAATAAAATCTCATAATTTAGTATCCCACTAAAATAAAACTAAATCTCTTTTATCTTTTTAGCTGGTACCCCAACATATAATGAATCTTTATTGATCTTTCCCTTAACAATCGAACCAGCACCAATAACAACATTATTTTCAATAATCGTTCCTGATAAAACCCTTACCCCTGCCCCTAACCAAACATTAGAGCCTATACTAATGGGATTAGAGATTACTGGATTATCTCTGTATATAGTTCCAGATGTATAATCATGTTCAAAGGAAACAATCGTACAATTATGTGCAATCGAAACATCTTTTTGTATTTCTACTCCACCAGTAGCGTCAATATAACATAAAGGGTGAAAACTAACATTATCTCCTACTACTAAATTTTCTAGCTTAAAGAAATATACTCCAGGTCCAATTAAAACATTCTCCCCACAAGATTTACATAAAACCTTAAATATAGTATATCTTATGCCTAATCCTAAATATCCTGGCAAGTTTCGATTTAACACTAATAAAGAATACAATACTTTCCTTGGAAACAAACTCCAAATTCCTATCACTATTCTTAAAAAAAATTGGAATTTCTTTGCTTTTTCTCTTCCTCTCAACTTTTTCAAGCCCTTCCCGTTAAATAATTAATAATATCCCGTTTTACTTTATTTTTGTTTGCACCATACCTAAATCTCCAAATAAACAAAGCAAGCATTCTACAAGGGACTGGATAAACCCTATATTTATTAATAATTTTTGGTATTGGGTGATTATTTTCTTTTAAAATATTGAACAATATAATTCTTGCCAAATCCTTATTTAAAATTTTCCCCATCCTTTTTTTCATAGATACCTTTTGTATAGACGAACTTGTATTATTCTGATGTCTCCTATAACACATTAAAGGTTCCTTAAAAGCATAACCTTTATTATAAGCCAATAATAATTGTATTAAGGCAAAATCTTCTCCCTGAATTAAGGTAGGAAATCCACCCACCTTAATAAAATCATCTTTCCTTACAATAAGGCTACTAGTAGGCACTGAATGAATACGAAAATTCCAATCAAAATCTATTATTTTTGGCGGTAAAGTGTATAAATCAAATACTTTTTCATGATTCTCCAAAATTATACTATCTACTTCAATATCATCATGTATTATTAAGCCGTTTGAAAATACAAAAGAAATATCCTGTTCCTCTTTAAAAATTCCCATTTGTTTTTCAAGTTTATTAGGAAACCAAATATCATCAGCATCAAGAAAAGCAATAAAATCTCCGGTAGCAATATTTACACCTTTATTTCTTGCACTAGAAGCTCCACTATTTTTTTGAGTAACATATTTAAATCTTTCCTTATTATTTTCTAACCACTCTAGCGTCCCATCCGTTGAACCATCATCTATAATGATAATTTCTTTGTTTGTATATGTTTGGTTTTCTACACTTTTCACCGCAAATTCTATTAATCGTCCTGGATTATAACTTGGTATTATAATACTAACCAATGGCTCTTTCATCAATCTCCATCCACCTTAAAAGCTTCTTTAAATTCATTAAAGTAGTTTATTTTTTTCTCTTTTAAAATGTCCTCTCTATAATTCTTAATCTCATTAATTCCTAAATTAGAAAGTTCACTTAGTAAAGAAGGAGATTCCATTAATCTTCTAATTGCTTGAGCTAATGTCTTATAGTCACCAACAGGAGCTATACACTCTTTAGGCAAAATTTCAATTGATCCAGAAACCTCTGTTGATACTACCGGTAATCCCCTTGCTAACGATTCAAGTACTACCCTTGGCATACCTTCTGTAAGAGAAGATAGAACAAATAAATCATTTTGATCATATAAACTAAAAAGTTCCTCCCCCCATGGTACAAAACCATGGAATTTTACATATTGTTCTAGTTCCAACTCTTTTACAAACTGTTTTAATTCTGATTCAAGGGGACCCTTCCCCACCATATTTAATTGAATATTATAATTAAAGTTTTTTATAATAAAATGAAGCGCCTTTATTAAAGTTCTTTGATCCTTATAAGGACTTAAATTACCTACATTAATTATTTTAAAAGGTTCTGAAGTTTGCTCCCAAACCCTTGGTGTTTTAATAAAGGAATCTGGTAATCTTAAATCACTTATTACTGCTGCTTTAATTATATTTTTTGGCGCATATCTTTCTTTTAAAGTATCAGAAACATAAATACATCCGTATGCCCCTTCAAGATGTCTCATATGCATTTTTAGAAAAATTTGCTTTACAAACTTGGCAAAAGGAATACCTCTAGCTTTTAAAAAGCCTTCGTGCATTGATTGCTCGCCTCTACTTTCAACAACATAAGGCTTTTTATATTTTTTTAAAGCACTAAATGCTAACTCCGCTTCAAATGATGGGCTATGCAATATCCCACCATCTAATGATTTAACTAATAAATTAATCTTATTTCTCACCTTTATTATACCAATTGCATCCTTTTTCTTAATAGCAGATGAGTCAATAAACTTGACATTCTTATTATCAGCTCTTTTACATCCAGTTGGAAGCTCATTTACTTTTTTTAATGGAGCTAAGACAAAAATTTCATCAAAACTTTTAAGATATTCATCCCACATCGTATTATTATATGATGTCGTTGTCCAAACCCCATCTTCACTTTCATAGTATTGTGAACTTATAGCAAAAATTATTTTCATGTATTAAACCTCTTTTTCTTAAATTTCACATATATTATTAATGGAAAGATTAAAAACAAATCCTTTGCAACATGCCATAATATTAACCTTGAATCGTGCAGTAAAAATTCCGCACCAAATGTAACTAACAAACCTGCTACAACCGGTGTAATACTCCCAAATTTATTTCTATTTATTACTTCATTTATAACTTCTAGGAAATAGCCAAATATAATTGCTAAAGTCCATATCCCTAAAAATCCAAAGTTCACATAACTTTCTGCCCAGAATCCTCCTATTTTTGCTGTAGTAGGCCGATATTGTTCATAAAATCCTCTACCAGATTCTGCATCATGAGACAAAGCAATCATACCCGGGGGCTTATTAGGTACAATCCAACTAGGTAACATAGTTAAAGCAGCATCAACATAAGTCTTTCCATGCTGGTAATCAATATTACCATTGGGTTGCAATTCCTTATAATATAACATCCAAATGTAATAGCGCCCTAAATCTGTAGCAATTGTGTAACCAGGTGTCAATTGTTCATATTGGTTTTGAATAGACTTTCGGTAATTACTATCTACCAAATAATCGGTATTATATTCCGCATACTTGAATAACTTATATTGTGTAAGTAATGGTATTAATATAATTGTAATTATTATTAACTTTGTAATATTAAATTTTTTATTTAAATAATTTACATAGATATATAATCCCCAAAATGCATAAACTAGAATGAAGAACCTGCTACCTCTATCTAAGTTAAATAAAGAAATTAAGACCACAATAACTAGTAAATATATTAGCCCCAGAAACTTTACGTTTTTATCTTTCTTAGCAACTTTACTAGCCCAGTTAAAATATAAAAATATTAACCCTACACTAAAAAAATCATTTAAAACATAAAGGGTACCCGTTAATACACCTAAGCCTATCCCTGACTCTATAATCATATTTGCACTAAAACCAACCAGTATATAAACAAAAGCGATGAAAGAAATATTAGGTACTTTTATTTCTTCATTCTTAAAAGCTTCTTTTTTTATTCTCCATTTAATATTTTTTCTAATATAGCTCCCAAAATAAAACAATGGTATCACCGGTAATGAAGTCCAAGCAATAATAGCTATTAGGTTTGTAAAATCAGATGGTAAATTATTCGCAATCGGCTGATGCGTTATTAGATGGTACAATGGAGAATAGATAAAAATTAGTATCGAAGTATACGTAAAAATAGCCCAAATATCCAAAGTGGGTACCTTATGAAAAATTATTAATATTATTCTTCGAATGATAAATAAAGCTGTAATTGCAATCGGGATTAAAGTAACTACTTCATTGGTGCTAAAAAACAAAAGTGATATTGAACTAAGTATTACAAGTAGAGCTACGAGTAATACATTAATTAATAGTGGAAATGAAATTACATTCCCACTATTTCTCATTTTACTGTGTTTCATAACTTACTTTCCTTTCACTTTCTTTATTCACTCTTAAAATTATTACAAATCTTCCAATCGCAGTAATACAAGAGCCTACAAGTAATG
Source organism: Bacillus sp. 05T21 (assembly GCF_056396785.1). NCBI lineage: Bacteria > Bacillati > Bacillota > Bacilli > Caryophanales > Bacillaceae > Bacillus > Bacillus sp. 05T21. The sequence goes on from NZ_JBFTMD010000007.1 coordinate 20,766, forward strand.
TAACAGCAGCACCGTATAATCCCCATATCGGGATTAACAAAAATGCACAAATACATGTTGCAATTAACATGAAAATAAGTTGAGGTAACTCATTCTTATAAGTTTTAGTAGCAATAGTTGCGTATCCCATAAACTCAGCAGGATATCTAAAAATAGTCGCTGCCATTAAAAGAGTTAAAAGCGAAGAATATTCGATATAATCTGATCCAAAAAGAATATACAATAAGAACTCTCCAAGATAAAAGGTCAATAATGTACTTACCAGGCCTAACATCAAGCCAAAGACAACTAGTTTATTAAATAATTTATTAAAATCACTTTTTGACTCCCGATCACTATAACGAGATAATTTATTGCAAAACGACTGCCCTATCGCCCCAACGAGGGTATTTCCCGCTATCATTAGATACGAGAGGGCTGTAAAATAACCTAATTGTTCTGTATCAGTATAATAAGTAATAAAATATCTAGTTATATTTGTATTTAATGAATATAGAAGTGAGATAATCCCCAAAGGTAACAGAGCCCTATATAAATAACTAACCTTTTTCATATCATCAGGTAATTTCAAGTAATCTTTAATATTTCTCTTCTTATTCATATTAATTTTAGAAATATCATATATTAAAAGCGTTACTAACCATGATAATCCTATACTAAGAGTGGCCAATAAAATATCTCTTGTGAAATAATAAAAAATAAAAAACAAAAAAGTTGATGAAATACCTTTTATAAAATTTGAAAATCCTACTTCATGAAGTTTTTCTTGTTGTTGCAAAATACCATAAACTAATTCGGAAACTAATTGAACATTTTTTGCTAACAAGTAGATAAATACTAATTGTGTTACGTCAGAACTAGCTTTTGTAATAAAACAAATACCTAAGGATATTATAGTTGCTAATATTACATTTAAAATTACAATTTCAATATACGCAGATGAGTTACTTTCTTCACTAGTAACTTTATTTCTAATTTGCATCGTAAAAAACATGTATACAGGACCTGTAATCGCTAGCATTAACCCAAACTCTCCTACAACTTCAGCATTACCTAGTCTCGCCAATATTATTATTATTAAAAATTGTGATGCCATAAAAAATGCTGATCCCATAAAAACCGATATAACCTTAAGTAACATAGACTTAGAATTAATCATAATATCATATAACCCTCTTACTTATAATTATTTCTGTACACTGTTTATTACGTCTAGATAAGCATTCAGAACAATATTTCTATCAAATTTCTTTTCAACTTTCTTTCTACCCGCTAAGCCCATGTTCTTTTTATCCTGCCAATCCATACTTAAAAAGCGCTCTATTTTTTCTATTAAGTCCTGACTATTCTTTTGTTTGACAATTAAACCATTTTCTCCATGTTCCACAATTTCCCGACAGCCACTTCTATCAGTGGTAATAATAGGCCTTCCACAAGCAGCACTTTCGAGTAATACATTAGACATACCTTCTGGATAATATGTAGGATGAATAGTACAATGAGAAATTTTATGGAACTCTCTTATATCACTTTGCATTCCATGATACTGAATTATCCCTTTTTCCTGCATTATCTTTAATTTTTCTTCATATTCACCTTCACAAAATCCTAAAATATGAAATATAGTATTTGGGTATTTCTCTCTTATGTATTTAGCAGCATCTAAATATTGATCAATACCTTTTTCCCTCATTACACGAGCAATAAATAAAAAATTAACCTCTTTATCCAATGGATATTCCAGTATGGGATAATAATTAAGATTAACACCAGATCCTGGTATTAATCTTGATTTCCCCTTAACAACCTTTTTTGTACTAAAAAAGGTTTTATTTGATTCATTTTGAAAGAATACACATGTCGCGTCTTTTAGGGCATTTTTATATAGAAATAAAGTGACTTTCTGTAATATCCCATCATTTTCTACCGCTGTTCCAAGACCAGTAATATTACATACATAAGGAATACCTGCCATCCTACAAGCTAGACCGCCATATACGTTAGGCTTTATTGTGTAGGTTAACACCACATCAGGTTTTACCTCTTTAATAATCTTTTTATAGTTCATAAATAATTTTACGTCGGTTATCGGATTAGTACCCCTTCTACTGATTGGTGTATTAATGAACTCACATCCTATTTCCTTTAATTGATGTATAAATTCACCATCTGGGAGTGAAATATAAACTTTATATTCTTTCACTAATTCTTGCATAAGCTCTTTTCTAAATTTATATAAACCGACATCGTTATTTGCTAATATTAAAACCTTTTTCATTCTATAATCTCCTAGATGGAACCCCAACATAAGTTCCTAATTCAGTTATATCCTTAACAACAATAGTTCCTGCACCAATTCTACAACCACCAGTAACATTAATATTATTACTTATAATACTACCAATTCCCAACCAAGTACCTCGCCCAATATTGACCGTACCCGCCAAATGTGCCCCCGGTGATATATGAACATAATCCTCAATTATATTGTCATGATCCACCGTAGAAGTAGTATTAATAATGCATCCTTTCCCGATCTTAGTACAGCAATTAATCACAGCTCCTGCCATAACTACAGTTCCTGCTTCCAAATAGACTTGTTCTCCGATAATTGCACTCGGATGGATCAATACCGGAATGCTCGCCCCTTCGGTCTCAAGTTGCCTCTGAATCTTCTCTCGTATGACATTATTACCAATTCCAACAAAAAAATCGTAATCATCTATATACTTTGAGATACTTGCTGATTTATCAATAATTTCTATTCCCATTGAAGATTTTAGAGTTTCGTTATCATCTAAAAAGGAAATACTCTGCCATTTATTCATTTTCAGTGCGATATCAGCTATGACTTTTCCGTGGCCACTAGCTCCTATTATAAGAAGTTTTTCTTTCATAACTTTATACTTCCTTTTCCATTCCCTTTAAATGGCTCCATTGTAGCAGCAGTTTCTGAATTAATTCCTTCTCTAATAAAAACTTTCTTAATCGTTAAAAGAATGATTTTCCAATCTGTAATGAAACTTACACTCTCAACATACTCTACATCATAATTAAACTTTTCTTCCCATCTAATAGCGTTCCTACCATTAACTTGCGCTAATCCCGATAATCCTGGTCTAACTTCATGACGTCGTTTTTGATGTTCGTTATATAACGGTAAATATTGAACTAATAAAGGCCTAGGTCCTATAATTGACATATTACCTTTAAAAATATTAAACAAGCCTGGCAACTCATCAAGTGATGTTGAGCGTAAAAATTTACCGAACTTAGTAAGTCTTACACTATCAGGTAACAATTCACCATCTTCGTTTTTTTCATCAGTCATTGTTCTAAATTTATACATTTTAAAAATGTTCCCATGTAATCCCGGTCGCTCTTGCTTAAACAACACTGGGCTACCTAATTTTATTTTTACAAGAAAAGCAACTATAAGAAATACTGGACTAAGCACTATAATAGCAATTACAGACAGTATAAAATCCATCGGTCTTTTTATAAGTCTTCTATAGATGCCACCTCTAGAATTCCTCATTACGCTAACCACAACCCTTTAATAATTTTCACAACTCTTTCTAAATCTGCGTCTATCATCTTCGTATCGCTTGGTAAACAAACACCATTCTCAAAAAGTTTCTCTGATACATCTGTACCAACAAAATCATATTTCCCAAAGAACGGCTGCATGTGCATTGGCTTCCAAACTGGTCTAGATTCAATATTTTCTTTTTCAAGAGCTACCATAACATCAATTGGTCGAATTTCACCATTTAAAGTCATGCAACTTAGCCAATAGTTTGGTTCATTCCATTCATTACTAGGCATAAATTCAATACCTTCAAGATTTTCTAATTCTCTCTTATAAAAATCAAATATGTATCTTTTCTTTTGAACCCTTTGATCTAATACCTTAAGTTGTCCTCTACCAATGCCAGCAACTACATTACTCATACGATAGTTAAAACCTAATTCACTATGTTGATAATGTCTTGCTTGATCTCTACTTTGAGTGGCCCAAAATCTTGCTTTTGAAATTCGTTCTTCATTATCAGAAACAAGCATTCCGCCACCAGAGGTAGTGATGATTTTGTTACCGTTAAAAGAGAAAATACCATAATCTCCAAAAATACCAGTATGCTTACCTTTATAGTAAGTCCCTAAAGACTCTGCTGCATCTTCAATTAAAGCAACATCATATTTCTTACAAAGTTCAACAATCTTATCCATATCTGCAGAAAGCCCATAAAGGTGAACTACTATAACTGCCTTTACATCTGGATATTTTTTAAAAGCCTCTTCTAATGCTTTAGGGCACATATTCCAAGTTTCATAATCGCTATCTATAAAAACAGGCGTAGCATTTTGATAGATAATAGGGTTTGCAGTAGCTGAGAATGTAAGCGTTTGGCAAAAAACAACATCTTCCTCCCCTACTCCAGCTGCTTTTAGAGCCAGATGAATTGCAGCTGTCCCAGAAGATAGCGCTGCGGCTGCTTTAGAGCCAACTTTCGTTGCTAGTTCTCTTTCAAATCCATTCACATTTTCCCCAAGTGGTGCAATCCAATTTGTATCAAATGCTTCCTTAACATACTGCATTTCATAACCTTCATCACTCATATGTGGTGATGAAAGAAATATTCTATCTCCCATTTAAAAAACTTCCTTCCCCTAAATTAATTTTTAAGATTAATTTTATTATTTGCAATATCTAATAATCGTTCTCTTATTTCCTCGTTACTAATTTCCTCAAAATCATTCATAAACTGTCTTAAAATCTCTTGATCCATTAGAACAGCTTTTCCTATATGAATTTTAGGGAATATTTGCTCCGGATGAATTTCACCTTCATTTAATAACTCTTCATACATTTTTTCGCCTGGTCTTAATCCAGTAAATTCAATTCCAATTTCTTCAATAGAATACCCCGAAAGAGTAATTAAATTTTTAGCTAAATCAACAATCCTTACTGGATCCCCCATATCTAGTACGAACAATTCTCCACCCCTAGCTAGCGTTCCAGCCTGAATAACTAATCTTGAAGCTTCTGGTATTGTCATAAAGTAACGAATCATATCAGGGTGAGTAACTGTTACAGGTCCACCTTTTTGAATTTGTTTCTTGAATAATGGGATTACACTTCCTCTACTTCCAAGAACATTACCGAATCTAACTGCAACAAAACGTGTACCAGTACTAATGGATGCCATATGTTGGACAATCATTTCCGCAAATCGTTTTGTAGCTCCCATTACATTCGTCGGATTTACCGCTTTATCTGTAGAAACCATTACGAACGTATTTACTTTAAATGTATCAGCCGCTTCTGCTACATTTTTCGTACCAAAAATATTATTTTTTACAGCCTCTTCAGGATTACGTTCCATTAAAGGTACATGCTTATGTGCAGCTGCATGATATACGATATATGGTTGATGCTTGTTCATTATTTCAAAGATTTTATGTCGATCTTGAATATCAGCAATTTCTGTCGTAATTTCCACTGCATCTTTATAAGTAACTCGCATTTCCATTTCAATAGTATAAATGCTATTTTCACCATGTCCTAAAAGAACAATTTTTGCAGGATTATACTTCATCACTTGACGACAAATTTCTGATCCAATTGATCCGCCCGCACCCGTTACTAAAATCGTTTTACCTGCGATTTTTTCCCCGATGCCCGCGTCATCTAATTGAATTGGCTCCCTACCTAATAAATCTTCCACTTGTACATCTCGAAATTCATTAACAGAAACTTTGCCATCTAAAAGATCTTCAAGCATTGGTACAATTTGCGTTTTTGCTTTCGTTTTTGTACACTTCTCAAAAATTTCGTTTATTTGATTTCTATTTAAAGATGGAATAGCAATAATGATATGCTCTATATCATTATCTTCCACAATCTCTTGAATATGATTTGTTGTACCAACAACCGGCACATTATAAATCTCCAATTTTTGTTTATTTCTATCATCATCAACAAACGCAATTGGATATAGATCCGCTTCTTTATTATGTTGCAATTGTCTTACTACCATAGTTCCCGCTGAACCAGCACCGATAATCAATGTTCGTTTTTTATCTGTAGCTTTCGTAATATATGTATCGCGAAACATACGCCATACAAAGCGAGAACCACCAATTAATAATAAATGTAACATCCATGCGATTGCTAAAATTCGAACATAAATATCATGATTTATAATTTGTTGAACAATTGCTGTTACAATAATAGAAAGTGTAATTGCTTTAAATATTTGTATTAATTCTCCAACACTTGCATATTCCCACGCCTTGTTATAAAGCTTATAAATAGCCGCAAAAATATGATGACTACACAATAATGTAATAGAGCTAATAATTACTGTCGCAGGGATTTTGTTTAATACATTCGGATGTATGAACCAATAACTTAAATATACGGCGGTTAATACAATAAATGAATCTAATAAAATTAATAATGAGAGCCGTTTTCGATAACTCAATATACCTGTTCCCTTCTTTATATAATTCGCATCTTATTGATAATAAAAAAGGACATTCTCTTATGAATGTACCTCTTCTTTTTTTACAAGTTCTTTTATATACTTCATCAAGTCTAATTTCAATTCTTCGTTTTGAAGTGCCATCTCAATCGTTGTTTTAATAAATCCGAATTTTTCCCCAACATCATATCGAGTACCTTCAAAATCATATGCAAACACATGTTGAATTTCATTTAAACGTTGAATCGCATCTGTTAATTGAATTTCTCCACCTGCACCTGTTTGTTGGTCTTCAAGGAACATGAAGATTTCTGGTGTTAATACGTAACGCCCCATAATTGCTAAATTAGATGGTGCTGTTCCCTGTGCTGGTTTTTCAACAAATCGGTGCACCTGATATTGACGACCATTTTGCGTGATTGGATCAATAATTCCATAACGATGCGTTTCATTTTCCGGTACTGTTTGCACACCAATTACAGACGAATGTGTTGCCTCGTACTCATTCATCAACTGACGTAAACATGGCGTATCAGCTTGTACGATATCATCACCAAGTAATACTGCAAATGGCTCATTCCCAATAAATTTACGAGCACACCATACTGCGTGACCTAATCCTTTTGGTTCTTTTTGTCTTATGTAATGAATATTAATCTTTGAAGATGCTTGTACTTTTTCAAGCATTTCATATTTACCTTTTTCTAAAAGGTTTTGTTCCAGTTCAAAAGAATGATCAAAATGATCTTCAATTGCACGTTTTCCTTTTCCAGTTACAATAATAATATCTTCAATGCCAGATTCAATTGCTTCTTCTACAATGTACTGAATCGTCGGTTTATCAACGATAGGTAACATTTCTTTCGGCATCGCTTTCGTCGCTGGTAAAAATCTTGTTCCCAGTCCAGCAGCTGGAATAATTGCCTTCCTTACTTTTTTCAAATCAATACCCCCAAAAATCTATATATACATATGTATATAACAATAATAAAAAAACCTACCTATAGAGTCATATTTATAACTCCATAGGTAGAGTTTCTATCATAAATAAACTATGGGCATCTAACCCTACCTCACATCATGCTCCCGACGACAAGCGTCTAAGGTAGGTTGAAATATAATTTCTACCCACAGCACGACCGAGTGTCCCCATTGATAACGGTTAGGAGGCATCACCAAGTGGTTTTCTCTTTAAAAGAGACCGAATATTTTTCTTTGTCTTATTTTCTCGGGCTCTTCTCGATAAATCATTTTTCCACTTATTAGTTCATATGTATTTTCCTTGAAGTCGTACAATGTAGAACTCCCAAATGTTTTCTCTACTGTTTCATACGCAGCTTGCAAGTGAAAGGAGCGCGTTGTTGTGTTATGAGCATCTGATGATATGACATGTGTTAAATGATGCTCAATAAGTTGCAATGAAAACTTCTTGATTTTCTTTCCGAACTTTCCTGTGACGCTTCCTGCGGTAATTTGTGTTAGTGCCCCTTGATTGACGAGCTTATACAACACATCGGGGCGTTCAATAATTTCCATATTCCGTTCTGGATGAACAATAACCGGCGTGATCCCTTTCACACGTAATTCATATAACATTTTTTCTGCATAGCGCGGGACATGGTTTGTTGGAAATTCAATTAATATATATTTATCCGTACGATTCAATGTAACAATACGCCTCGAATCATAGTCTTCTAATAACTCTCCGTACAACCTGATTTCTTGACCAGGTAAAATGGTTAAATTGATATCCTCTTCTTTTAATCTTTCATTTAACTGCTTTACCTGATGAAGAATGCTTTCTGCTAGATTCATATAAACCCCATTTTGGTGATGAGGAGTAGCAACGATTGTATGAATTCCTTCTTCGCATGCTGCCTTTGCCATTGCAATGCTGTCTTCGATTGATTGTGCTCCATCATCGACATTAGGCAAGATATGACAATGTAAATCAATCATTCTATTTCATCCTCTCTCCACATATTCTTCACATACTGAATATAAGAAGAAAAGATGAATGTTCACCTTTCCTTCTTTTGCATTTAGTTAGAACCGTAATAGTAATATTCGGATCCATTTTGTTCTTTATCGTTTAAGACAACGCCAAGTAATGTACCTTTTGCGCTATCTAATGATTGTTTTGCTTTAAGTGCCGCCTCTTTTTCTGTTACACCACTTCGAATAACAAGTACAGAAGCATCACATTGATTTGCCATAATTTGTGCATCTGTAACTGGTAAGATTGGTGATGTGTCAAAAATGACAAGGTCATACGTGCCAAAAGCTTCTGAAAGTAAATCTTTCATCGAGCTTGCACCCAGTAATTCCGCTGGATTTGGTGGGATTGGACCACATGGTAAAAATGTTAAATTACCGATTTTCGTTTGTGTCACACATGTTTCTAGTGTATTACTACGTGTTAATACACTTGTTAAGCCAAATATATTATCCACTTGCATCATTTGATGTAATGCTGGTTTACGTAAGTCTGCATCGATAAGTAATACTTTCTTACCTTGTTGTGCGAAAACAACTGCAATATTAGCAGCCGTTGTTGTCTTTCCTTCACTTTGATTCGCAGATGTTACGATAAGAGAACGAATCTTCTTATCAACAGATGCAAATTCAATATTTGTTCGTATATTTCGGTATTGCTCTGACACAGATGATTTTGGTTGTTCATATGCAATCAGCTGACGGCGAGCACGTAATATTTTTTTCTTAAGAACCAATTGTATGCCCCCCTACTCTCTTCGTTGCTGATAAACTACCGCTCTTTGTGCCATCTTCCTCCATATGAGAAACGACGCCAAGAACTGGTACACCAAGTTGTTTTTCAATATCTTCTTCTTTTTTCATCGTGTTATCTAAGTACTCTAGTAAGAATGCAATTCCAACAGAAGCCATTAATCCAACAACAAATGCAATTGCTACGTTCAGCATCTTATTTGGTTTAATTGGTGACTGTCCTTCTGTTACTTCTGCTTTTGATAAGATTGTTACGTTATCAACACTCATGATTTTTGCAATTTCACTCTTGAATACTTCCGCTGTTGTGTTTGCGATATCACGAGCTAGCTTTGCATCTTTATCTTGTACAGTAACAGCGATCACTTGTGAATCTTTCTCGTTTGCGACGTTAATTTTGCTATTTAAAGCCCCAGTTGACATGTTAAGCTTTAACTTTTCTTTCACTTGATCTAAAATAACTGGGCTTTTCACAATAACTTTATATGTATTTGTTAATTGAAGACTTGTTTGTACTTCACCAGGTTGAAAAACACCTTCTTGCTTCTTTTGATTAACAAGAATTTGCGTCGAAGTCTGATAAATCGGCGTTATAAAGTAGAAACTTACGATCGCACTTACAAGTGCTGCACCAATCGTAATTACAAGGATCATAACTAATCGTTTCCTTAAAATAGCAAATAACTCTTTCAAACTTATTGTTTCTTCCATGCCTTCCTCCAGCTTTCAATAATTTGTCATAAAAACTTCTAAAAAAAAATAAATTGTTGGATTTTAATCTGACAACAAAAATCTGTTATCTAGTCCTAAAGTTGTTTAGTAATAGATAACTATTTAATATATTAAAGAACTTATATTAGTATAGCAAGAATGGTTGAGAAAATTGTTGGAGGAATTGACAAATACTATACTACCGAATCTGACGAATTTCGACACAGTTTTTAATGTATAGATTTTCATTTGCTATATACTGTCGATATATGGGTATTATTAGTATTACTAGTGAATATATCATTGATTGATCTGTGCATTTATACTATCCTGTTTATAAAAATATTACCATTGTTGATTTTTATTTTGTTTTTTCTTAATCTTTAGATATCTTTTTCAGACTTTAGTTGATAAACTTTTTTCGAAAGTCCCCTATTTTTTTAATCAAACGTTTGTTTAAAAGTAAGAGAACTTACCTATCGACAAATCCTCTTACCTTTCGTCCATTTCTTCATAATTCGCTTCAATAACAATAAAAAAGATGAATGACCATACTCTCTTCATTCATCTTCCAACGTAAAGTTATGTTAACAAATCTTTATTCTTTCTTATCACCAATTGCAAATGTGATTTCAGCTTCACAAGCGATTTCACCATTTACAGTTGCTACTGCTTTTCCTTTTCCAATCGGTCCACGGACACGTGTCATTTCGACTTCTAGGCGAAGTTGATCACCTGGGCGAACTTGACGTTTGAAGCGGCAGTTATCAATGCCAGCAAAGAATGCAAGGCGACCGCGATTTTCTTCCTTCTTCAGTACCGCAACAGCACCCACCTGCGCTAATGCTTCTACAATTAGAACACCTGGCATCACAGGATAATCTGGAAAGTGTCCATTAAAGTATTCCTCATTTGCCGTTACATTTTTAATCCCAACCGCACGCTTTCCTTCTTCTACTTCTAAAATTTGATCGACTAGTAGAAATGGATAACGATGTGGAATAATTTCTTTAATCTGTTGAATATCTAGCATATCATTCTCTCCTTATATACCAAATTGGTCATACCACCAACGCACTGTCCTTATTATCCCATTCTCCATTGTTTTTGTCACGAAAAACAAGAAATGCTTTCTACCCAAAATATCTATTAGGACTATTCATACAAAAAAGATACACCCTTTTCCCTTCGCTAATCGGTATAACAAAATAATAGCAATTAACACGGAGGTTGGAAAAAGGTGTATATCAAAGTTAGGGAGAGGAAATATACATCATTTTCCTCATATGTCGTATTCATAGCTCATTATAAAGGACAAAAATAAGAAAGAAAAATTTAATATTTACTCCTTTTTACCATCATACCCTTAATTTTCTACAAATTTCTACAAATTTCTTCATTTTTCTTATATTATCTTAAATAGCATATCTAGAAATTAAGATTCGTAATCCAGAACACTATGCTTTATAAAAAAATAAATCTTCGTGGATTAGCCTTTAATAAAAATCCTATAAAATATCATCACAAAAGATACATTTATATTTTACAGAAATATCCAACATTACATATAAAATCTTTTAAATCTATTTAACAATACATAAAAATAAAGTATAACTAATAAGAAATTGTTGCTTTTCCTTGTTTATCTGTTAAATAAGGTATTTGAGAGAAAAACTCAAATGAAATAAAAAGAAATACTTATATAATATTCTTCACTATCTCTCTTTCATCTCCTCAAATCATTTCCCTTCTTAATTACTTATATAAAATTAGTAGCAATTCAAAATACTAACAATTCATTAGGCACTACCTCTCATTAATCACTGCCCATAAAAACGTCTACAAGGTGCTTCAAAATATATTATCACAACTACACTAATAAACCTTTATATACAAAAAGCAGCGAGACCTCTAGTCCTAAAAACGAGGGGTCTCGCTGCTTTTTGTTATATGGTATAAATAAAATCAGGTTCCATGTTAAATTATAACACGAATATTTATACATGTATATAGATGGTATATTAATAAGTCACAAAAGTATTTCTAATTTTTTTACTGGTCACGCAATTAAATTAAGCTCATATTTCCATAAAAAAACCAGTACACAAATACCAATTATCCCCCAAACCATAAATAATCAAATTGTGTTACCGGCCCGAAAGAAATAAAGGCAGTGTATTCCTTAAATTTATAAAAAACAATTATAACAAGTCATATTTAAATATTAACTTTGGCCTGTTGTCCAAGTAGGCTACTAAACAAACCACTTTCATCTTTTGCCAGTTGTGCGAAACTACCGTGTTGAATAATTTGTCCTTGATCCATTACAATTACTTGGTCAGCTTTACGTATAGTAGATAGTCTATGTGCAATGACAATAATTGTCATGCTCCCTTTCAATCTTTCCAATGCTTCTTGTATTTTCGCTTCATTTTCAGCATCTAACGCACTTGTTGCCTCATCTAACACTAAAATAGAAGGCTTTCGAAGTATCGCTCTAGCCAGAACAAGACGTTGTCGTTCTCCTCCTGAAAGTTTGACTCCCCTATCGCCAATCAGTGTATCCAATCCTTGCGAGAGCCTGCTAACAAACTCAGCGGAAGCAGAAAATTCCAAAGCTTCCCAAAGCTGCTCCTCACTTGCATTTGGTTCAACCATTCTCAAATTGTCTCTTATACTGGCATTGAATAGAAATGGATCTTGAGGAACATAGCTAATAGATTTCCTCAATGATAATAGGTCCTTACTTGTCAACGGTTTGTTATCTATTAATAACTGACCGCTCTCCGGCTGCATAAGTCCCATTATGATATCAATTAATGTACTCTTTCCAGCACCGGAACGCCCTGAGATAGCTGTCATACAATTTGCAGGAATACGCAAATTAATATCTTTAAGTGAGTACACAGCATTTTCTTTATTGTAGCGGAAAGAGATATTTTGACACTCAATAGATTGTTCTATCTGCATAGGATTTATACAATCATAATTCTGCTCTATATCTTGCAATTCTATACTTTTCTTACACTCTTCCTGTAATTGCAGCAAATCTTTAAAAGCGGGAAGATTCGCTGCAATTTGTTCCATGTTTGATTGTATACCTGCAAATCGTGGCCACAAACGAGAAAATATAAGAATAATTAATAATAATTGCTCCGTTTTCGTCTGAAACAGCTGAACAGATAGAAAGATAAGAATAGCAATGAAAACAGCTGATGCAATTTTATAAAAGAGTTGAGAATTATTTCTCACCTTAATATATGCAAACTGTTCACGTTCCACATCTTCTGCCCAATTACGTAACCACATATAACGAGATCGTTCTAGTGTATTGCTCTTAATATCCTTAATTCCATTAAAATGATCAGTTATACCTGCAAGATACGCTTTTGAATTCTCTGAGGTTCGACCACCTAATCTTTTTGATTTTTTAATAAATCTTCGTGAAAGAAAGGCAAGTACCACAGCGCAACATAGTACAAAAATTGTTATATCTGCCGCTAACCAAAAAGCGAAACCAATCTGTATAAATGTAAACATTAAAGAAGTGAGCAACTGTAAAAATAAATTAGTGCCTGCGCTAACACGCCCTAATTCCGTTGTCAAAGAATTGATAAGATCTGATTTTCTCTTTTTCACAAAGAAACTCCAGTTGGCCTGCAACAATCCACGATAAGTTTCCAATCTCAAATGATTAATAAAACGTATCTGGATTTTCGCATTACGAACTGTTATATTCCTTTGCAAAAGCGCTTGTCCCACGACCAATATAATATATATTCCTAATACAAGTGGTAATCCTAAAGTAGTTGGAATCTCACCTAGGAATCCAAGAACCCCTGAAAGAGGACTTGTCTGTTCATTCATCTTCGCAATACCGCTAATACTTATCATAGGAATTAATAATAAAATGCCGATTCCCTCTACAAGACTGACCAATACCATTCCCATGAGATTAACAATGAGAATGTTTCCAGTAAAAGAGTATAACCGCTTTGTAAAATATAAAATATTTCTCATTTTCACTTCTCCTTACGGTACCTCATTTCCCTCCAAATCCATAAAACCGGCCGCAAAGGGAAATATAAAACATGCAGTTGTTTTGGCAGTGGTAAAGTTTCCACATCCTGAGGATAAGGATACAACCAACTAAGATGAAACAGTAGCTTTTGAGAGCTTGTCTTTAACAAATATAAATATCTCTCATGATATTTTGAAACTTCTTCTGGGACAGGATCTGTATGCAAGTTAATCATATTTTCCAAGTAATATATAGCAAGCTGCGCTAATTGCGTTACCTTTCTCCCTGACATTAATACTTTTGCCTCTCCCGCTATTATAAGAGTATCTAAAAGCTCAGAAGATAAAATAAGCGCCTGACCTACCAGTCGTTTACATCCATATCTTTCCAACATAACAGTGAGTTCTTCCCAATCTATTTCTTGCCTTACCATACGGTCAATGTCCGTTAACCATCGAAGCCTGGACCAACCATGCCTAGTTCCATGAGTCACAAGAAACATAAACAAATCCTCTCTACCTAAAAAATAGACAGGATAATTTGTGACAGGACTCGTCCTCTTTCGCCCCCATAGCTCATCGAAGTGTGGTTCCTTTCCCGGCCCTGGGTGTAGTCGCCAATGAATCTCCAATTTCACCTTACTTATCGGATGCATGTAAGTTGTATGGTGGCGTCTCCACTTCCATTCATTCATAACCGTCGGAAAATCATCCTCTTTGACATAACCATTCTTTACAAGTAATTCGTTCACTTTTCCAAGATCATCTATAGGAACAAGGGCATCCAGATCCCCTGATGTTCGAAGGGAAACATCTCCATATAGGTCTGCGCCAAGAATAGGACCCTTCAAAAATAGAAGCTGAAGTTGGTTTTCAGCAAATAATTTACTCACTTTTCCCATTTCTCCACTTAAATGAAGCATATGGAATGTATTCCTTTTAAAATATGTACTTAATACTTGCACAACATTTGATGGAACTAACTGTTTATCAATAGATTTCATTTTTGGGTAAATGAACGCGTACATGCGATGATGCAGCGCCAGTTTCAAAAATTTGTTCCAATCAATATTTATGAACCAGTCTCCCGGGATTTCTTGTATCTCTTTATCTTCCTTCTTTATAATTTCAAGTAACAATTTTAGTTCTTTAGGTAAATGACTCAAATCAAGATTACAACCGGTATACATCTCATTCTCCTTCAAGATTTTTTTACCCTATCCTTTTTGCAAATTTACCAACAACGGTAAATCTCTTCATTTCTTCTACGCCAGTAATATAAAAGGGCCCGCTACGTAACCACGCATGGGCAATCATATTTCCCGTCTCATCTTTCGCGGTCCCTAAGTAAAGGGTACTTTCAATTTGACGCTTCTCCAACATTTTCATTGCAGCGATAGCTTTAACGAGACACTGGCTTTCCCAAAATGTATAACGGCTCATCATATGCACTGCTTGAGAAATTTTCCTTAACGTAATCTTTTCCGATTCATCATAGCTTAAAGACGTTTCTGCCATATGAATTCCTAATATAGGAGCAGCTTTAGAAAACGGTATACTTTTAAGAATACGAGCCCAGCCTAAATAAAAGAAAGCTTCTATAAGTAATAATTTTGTTCCCATATCGAACGACAAGAAAGCTTTGGCTTTATTTATGATATTCATCGATTCTACTCCTAATCTATTAAATCTGGAACGTTCAATTAAAAATCAAAGTTTTTCATCAACCGAGATTAACCCTTCTGCATACAAATGATTTAAGAAAGAGAGTACTTGTTCCTTACATTCTGCCTCTTCAATCATATATCGAGACAATAATATATCGATCACTTGATTGACAGATATTAATTCATTAATTAAACTCCAAATTTCACCACCTATACCTCCTAAGTTATAGTATTTCCCATTATGGATGCTCATCATCACTTTCTCCCCATCCATATCGCTCACTACATTTTCCTGACCTTGTACAACAAAACTGTGTAATGAAATTGTTTGTTTACTACTCATTATTTTTCCTCCTCTTTTAAAGACTCTAGAATTTTGGATACTAAATCATGTGCCGTAAACTTTGAAATAGGACGTCTCAATTGAAACATATCTATTTTGTTTACGATATTTGTTGAATGCATAAAATGCCATTCCATCATCCCCAATCGTGGGATTAATGAATTCCTATATGTATGACGTAGCAATGTGCGTAGTCTCTCCAGTCCTTCAATCTGCTGAAGTTCAACATCCCCATTTTCTACTTTCACTAACTCGAATACACCTGCCAATGGTAATGGTTCCTCGAAAAAGTTAGCTGTAACGGGGACAGCATATTTAGTTTCCCTTTCAAATAATGGCTGATAATGCGCTGTCTCCATTCCAAACTGATCAAGACTCTCTTTCCATAACTTTTGTTGCGGGTAAGATGGTGTAACAAAAGGAGTATTATCCTCAGAAAGAGACACAGCAATTACATCATCGCTCAAAAGCTTATAACCTTTGCTTAAAAGGGCTGATGCAAGAGTTGATTTTCCAGCTCCTGATCTTCCTACAAAAGCATACGCCTTTCCATTGATGGCTATTACACTTCCATGCAGAGGGAGTATTTTTCTCTGCATCAACAATGCCCCCATACAAGTCCCAAGAATATAAAGCCGAATCTTATCTTGATCAGACCCTTTCATAGGTGAAACAATGATTTTTTCTCCATTTTGAATACAAAACGTAGCAGTTTCGGGGATTTGAAACATAATTAATTCTTCTTCAACTACAAACACTGACTTCGGAGAAGATAACTCTCCCCATAATTGGGACAAATCTGCAGTTTCTATTTTTACGTCTACTTCATTTTCGTAATTACTTACTTGAGGCAATTCCGGCAGGGGAATCTCACTTAATAGGGCTAATCCGAAGGCTTTGTAAATCTCTTTCTTTACAGTATGTATCATCTTTCTCACTCCAAATAGTTGAAAAATTGATTAAAAAAACCCTTATACCGTAATTAAACTATATAAGGGCTGTAAAGCATATAAATCTTATTTAAATATTAGTGCATTAGCTGTGGTGAAGAGCGCCTTGCTCATCCTCATCTTCAAAAACTTGGTCAACAAGTCTCTTTCCAGGTCCAGCCATTGTCATGTTGATATCAAGTACTTCTAATACTGGTGATTGCCATTCTTGTTTCATAATTTCACCCCCTTTCAAATATATTTTTTGATAAATCGATAGACAATAAGACTACGCATCAAAATTCTAAAATCTGGATCAAACACGTATTCTACTCGTGGTTCTCCTTGAATTTTCAAAATCGCGCTCTTAATAATCTCCATATTAAAAAAGTTAGAGGCCACTGGGTCTTTACTAAGCTGCTGAAGTTCCTCGATAAACATTTTCCATGAAGGAATCATGCGATGAACCACATCAGCTGCCTGTATTCCCCGCACACGCTGATTTAATCTTACTTTGTCAGGAAGAAATCCTTTTGTGGACCTCCGGACAAGTGCACGATTTAAGCCATTTTGAACAAATTGTTCGAGTGGTAACGATAAACAGAATCGAATTACCCGTAAGTCATTCGTTGGATCATGCCCTTGTAAACCATAACGCAAGGAGAGCTTTGTTCCACTTGTACCCGTTGTATTCCACAAGTTTAGCTGTTCAAAATGTTTCTGCCTTATTTCATATATATTTGGGATAGAAGCCCCTGTTACTTTCACACCATGTTCTTCAAGCTTTCTAAATACATCAGTACGTTTTGCAAGTTCTGGACTAACTAACGTTGGCAGTTCGTATTGCTGTTCCGAGGAAAACATGTTTTTTATCGATGGAAATGCTTTCTCCCCTATAACTTTCAGTATTCTCGATTTTTTGACCCCAACGTTCTTACCATACAAATCAATTTCACGATAAAGCTGCAACCAGCTGAACTTTTTAAGTAAAATCGCATAATAATCTAAAGCTGGCCCCCAAGAGATTGTGAAATTTCCTCTCGCTCCATTTAAGAGCACCCCAATCCCTTGTTGTTGGGCTTTTTCATAAATTCCTTTCACCCAGACGGAATTTTCGAAAAATTTATATGGCATCTCCATAATCTCAAGCCAATCATCAATTTCTGAGAAAGAATTTTCTCCCGGAAAATTCAAATAATTCCCTTTAATATTCCCTACATGTTGTACTGTAGTTTGAATAAATGGCTTTTCATCAGCAATCGTATGACCACGAGTCCAATCAGTAAACCCTTCCGCAGGTACTGAGCTGAATGTATATAATTTTTTGTTCTCTTTTTGCAGGGCTCTCGCGGCAAAGCTAGCAACAGCTCCTGAATCTAATCCCCCACTTAAATGAGAACCAACATTACGATGAGTACGTAACCTTGATGTTACTGCGCTTTCAAATACGTCCCTGAACGCCTCTTCATAATCTTCATTTGATTTGAGTTGCAACTGCTCCTCTACAAATAACGTGTCATATTTCGCAATACTAACTCTTCCCTTAACTACGGAGATAGTATGAGAAGGCGGGACTTGCTCTATATTTTTATGCACTGTTGAAAATGCATCTATTGTATCAAGCATATTAGGTATCGCTAAATATTCAGCTAACCATTGCTCATTCAATTCCTTCCCGACGTACGGTAAAGAAAACAGCGGCTGTATGCTAGTACAAAAAGCAAATTGATTTTGATTGCGGTAAAAGTAAAAAGTCCGACTTCCTGAAAAATCACGTGCACCAAAAAGCAATTGCTTTCTCTCATCCCAAATCATAAAAGCAAAATCACCAATTAGATACTTTGGTACATGCTCTCCCCACTTTTGATAAGCGAGTAAAATCAACTTACTATCAGGCATCTCTCTTCTATGTACCTTGTCTACTTGCAATCTATCGAATAATTCATTGCGATTATCAATAATAGCATCAGCAGTTATAACCAACTGTGTTTCATAATCATAGTAAGGTAATTGTTCATTAATAGATTCAGATGTTATCCATTTTGCATGGGAGCCAAAAAAAATATTTTCCTTGTGCCATATATCGGTATTGTCACCTGGATAACGAGATAAATCTTTCATGATTCCAATCCTATGTTCAGGCGGTATCGGTTCTCCATTTAAATGGTAAATTCCGGTTATTGCACTCATTTTTTCCTCCCACTACGAGACAATTAAGGGAAAACCCGATGGATAAGCAAATTACTAGATATATCAAAAAAATGTTATTAATATACCAGAAAACCCTTTCCTCAAACTACCTCATTTACGCATAACAGATTTTAAAACCCAATTTTATAGCCTTAAATCTTTTTTCAGTTGAAGTATTCAAGCTTTCAAGCTACCTATCCTATTGTAAACCCTCGCATTTTAATTTTCTCAAAAAAAGAACAAAGGTGTGATTTTCTTAATTCGAATCAAAATATTACCATCTGAATTTTATATAAATAAAAATCACTGAATTTAATATATCAATAAAACGTTTATATTCTTTATAAAGAATATAAACTCAGATTACCATTTCACTATTGCATTGTCAAGTATCTATATACTCAATAAAACGAATATTTATGTATCTTTTTTAGTAACTGTAAGAACAAGTAATACAGTAAAACTTTAATCGGTAGGAGGCTTTACATCCCTACCGACTATTAATCTCACCAATCGAGCTTTTACGAACATTCCATCTATTTTCTTAGTTTCCCTAAAATCTTAAGGTAGTGCTCTTAATACTCATAAATAGCAGGATAAACGTTATATCTTACAAATAAACAGGAGAATTTTCATCTTTTTATATTTTTAAAATTTCTGTGCTATGATATTTTATATAATTTATTATTAACCCACTAATTAAAGTTGATTTTTCACGTGTTATGTTCTCTATTACTTTATTCTCCTGCTTCTTTAATCGAAACAGGAGAATAACCTTTTTATATTTATACCATTTTCACAAAGGGGATGATATAATATGCGTTTACCACTAATAAAAAATACCATCCGCATTTACCATAAGATTATGTACGCTTACTATTTCACTCTTTATAGGGATTGCCGTGACTTTCATTCAAAGAAAATTTTTTTTAGTAAAATGAGATTTCACAAAAACAGCACTAAATAAGATATTAAATCCTCCTAGTTCATTAACACCTTTCTTAATTAAAGCTGTTTCTATTTTTTATCTTTACATGCCAGCACTTACCATCAATATATTCTTAATACATGTAATAACTCTTGTCTGATTTTTTTCTGTCATACCTGATCCAGACGGAAGGCATACGCCTGTTTCAAATAATTTTCTAGAAACATCCTCACTATGCGGATAATACATTACATCTTCAAATAAAGGTTGCATATGAAGAGGCTTCCAAACAGGACGCGCCTCAATGTTTTCATTTTCCAGTTGTTTCAGTAATGCCTGAATCGGTACTCCTGTTTTTTCTTCATCTACAGTAAGAACTGTAAGCCACCGGTTTGAATAAGTATCCTCTAACTCAGGCATAAACTGTATCCCTGGAATATGAGATAATTCTTGATAATATCTATCGAATATTCGTCTTCTTGCATGTACTCTCTCTTGTAAGACCTGCAGCTGTGCTCTACCTACACCTGCTAAAATATTACTCATACGATAATTATATCCAACCTCACTATGTTGGTAGTGTGGAGCCGGATCTCTTGCTTGAGTAGCTAAAAATCTTGCTTTTCTCAATGCTTCGACATCATCCGAAACAAGCATACCTCCACCTGAGGTTGTAATGATTTTATTGCCATTGAATGAATAAACACCGAATTTCCCGAATGTCCCACTCGCTTTACCTTTGTAGGAAGAACCAAGTGATTCCGCTGCATCTTCTACTACTGGAACATTATATGTATTACATAACGAAAGAATCTCATCCATTTTAGCGCTTTGTCCATATAGATTCACAACAATGACAGCTTTCGGAAGTACTCCTTTCTCATTTGCATCACGTAATGCACGTTCTAAAGCTTGTGGCGACATATTCCACGTTTCAAGCTCAGAATCAATAAATACTGGTTTAGCCCCTAAATATAAAATTGGATTTGCGCTCGCTATAAAAGTAAGGCTTGAACAAAACACCGTATCTCCATCTTTTACATCCAGTAAGCGAAGTGCCAAATGGATAGCAGAGGTTCCTGAACTAACTGCAGCCGCATCAAGAACTCCAACATGGGATGAAAGTTCACTTTCAAACGCATCTACATTTGGACCAAGTGGAGCAATCCAATTCATATCAAATGCTTCCCCTATATATTTTTGTTCATTACCGCTCATATGTGGAGCGGAGAGATAGATTCTTGTTTTTTCCTGTGAGTATACCACTTTAAACACTCTCCTATAATTCTTTGTTTATTACTCTAGCTGGAATACCAACTGCCTTACAATTCGCTACAATGTCACGGATCACTGTTGCTCCGGCACCGATAACGGACCAATCGCCAATTGTAATATTTGGAATCACATTAACTCCTGCTCCTATATGTACTCCTGTTCCTACAGTAACGGATCCTGTAAGCACTGCATTGGGGGAAATATGTGCAAAATCATTTACCTTATTATCATGTTCAATAATAGCGCCTGAATTGACAATAACGTGATTCCCAATTCCAACATCTGCATTAACAATTGCACCTGGCATAATAACCGTACCAGCTCCAATCTTTGCACTTAAACTAACAATAGATTGTTTATGTATAAGCGTCGCATAGCGATGACTGGGAATCTCTAACTGCTCCATAATTATCTTTCTTGTTCTGTTATTCCCTATAGCTATCACGAACTTTGTATCTACATGCTCATCCATTAACTTTACAGCTGCAGAAATAGGTCCAAAATAAACACCATCCTCAATTTTTAACTCTTTATACACATCATCTAATTGCGCAATGATTTCATAATTTCCATACGATAGGATAATATCTCGGATTACTTTACTATGACCACCTGCCCCAATCATAATTATTCGCATCCATCTCACCTCCTCAAGAATTCTTTGTCCCATTAAATTTTTCCACAGTTACATGCCCAACCTGATTGATTCCTTCTGACTTAAATACTTTCTTTGCCGTTAACAACAAAATTTTCATATCAAGCCAAAAAGTCCGTTTTTTTGCATACCATACATCAAAATCAAATTTTTCCTCCCAAGAAATCGCGTTTCTGCCATTTACTTGGGCCCATCCCGTAATCCCTGGTCTGACATTATGTCGCTTGGCCTGCTCTTCTGTGTATAGTTCCAAATACTCCATCAATAATGGTCTTGGACCTACCAAACTTAAGTCCCCTTTTATAACATTAAACAACTGTGGCCATTCATCTAAACTATATTTTCTCAGAAACCCTCCGAAACGGGTAAACCTTACATCATCGGGCAACACATTCCCCTCACTATCCTTCTCGTCAGTCATAGTTCTAAACTTATAAAGAAAAAAAGGGACACCATGCAATCCCGGGCGTTGCTGCTTAAATATGATAGGGGAACCCAACTTAATTCTAACTAAAACAGCCACTATTATAATAAGAGGTAAAAGAAACACCAATAATGACAAAGAAACGAACAAATCGAAAAGTCTTTTCATATATAATCATACTCCTAATTTGGTTTATGTATTAACCTCTACTCTATAACTGCCTAAAACTTCTATCTTCATAAAAAGCAGCCCCATTCATAGTTGAAAAATAACGAATTGATTTACTTTTTTATTTAGGGACATGTCATGCAAAATATTTAATTAAAATACTCAGTAATAAGAACACCACCATATTCAACAGAACATAGTGGTGTTTCATTTCTAAAAGATTCTTAATATTTTCCTTTTATTTACTTGCTCTTACTTTAAAGCATTATAATTTTGTGTCAATTCATTAGGCGCTGGTGCTCGATGGATTGGGTTAGTAACAGGATTATAGAAATGTAGATTTCAAATTAAAAAGTGCCCTTTTTGTTTGACTGAATTTTCACCCTCAGGTTTCCCATTATACTTTTAACAACTCCAAATAAATACTTAAATTCATCTGTCTTATAAAAAACAAATACATAAATAGTATTTGGAATTATTAAACAAATCATCCCTCTTAATATTAATTCTAGTAATCCATTATACGGAATAAGACCACATATTAAACTTGTGATAACACAAGCTCCTAGCCCTATCATCACATAGTAAGTATATTTTAAAAAATAATCCCTAACCGGTTTACGGAATACTTTCTTATATACTAAATAAGGAGCAATCCAAAATGGAACCACTAGTGTACTTATAAGTGTTCCAATAAAAACACCTGTTATGCCCATATATTGCACCAAGACAATAGAAGCCACCAGATTCACGGCAGCCTCTAAAAAGGGCGCATACCTATCTTCATGAAAAATCCCTGATGTTGTTTTGACCATAGATATAGAGCGTCTCATTCCTGATACATAAAAATTCATCATTAATATAATTAACACACTTATATCCATAATAAATTTCGAACCAATCCATAAAGTAATAAAGGGTTGCATTATAATATATAAAAATATGGAAAAAAATGAGTATATCCAAAAATTACAAAGCATAGTAATCTTAAATATACTATAAATTTTTTCATCGCTTTCTTTTGCCACCAAATTCCCTACACTATGATTAATATTATCAAATATTTGATTTATAAAGGTTCTACAAATGTTAATTAACATATAATAATTTGAATACAATCCAACAGCTGTAACACTGACAAAAGACGCAATTAACATGTTATCAGTACCAAAGACAATATATCCACCTATATTATGTAGCACTAAAGCCTTTACATTTTTAACAATATTACTTTTGGTTTCACTATCTAATTTGCTTGCTGCTTTATTTTTTAAAAATGGGTACATCTTATCTACCAATATAGCCAAGAACGCAGAGGTACTGATTGTTATAATAATATCGATTATTAGATATAAAATATAACTATGCGTAAAGTATAAAATTCCTATTTTAATGCAAGTAGATATAATAGATGAGATAGAATAAATCCCTGTAACAATATATCCCTTTTGACAAACATTTAAAAATGAGGTTTTATAAGAAAATAGATAAGATGAAGCTGTATTAATTAAAAATATAATATAAATAAAATGAATATTGTCTACCTTTGCATCTTTAGCGATATATCCAAGAAAAGGTAACAAAAGTAATCCTAGTAACAATACTATTAAAGCTATTGCCATATATGCCTTTCTATAAAAATTCATAAGCATATTGATTCTATCCTGATTATTTTCTGCCACTGGTTTATATAGATTATATATGATAGCAGATCCTATTCCTGCTTCAGCTAAAGATAACATTCCTAATATATTAGTAAATAATCCATTTACCCCCAGATACTCAACACCTAAATAAGTAATAAATATGGTTCTGGAAGCAAAACTTAGTAACGTAATAATAACTTGACTACCTATACCGGCTGATATATTAATTATTGAATTTTTAACTCTCATTTTTCCTCCCACTTCAGAAAGTATGAAATCACTTTCAACCCACGAGCATTACCTGATTTCTCTTTTATATGCTGCAACTATTAAAGGATACACTTTAAACTTTATTGCTAAATAATATATATACTCCTTAAAGTTATTGCATCGATATGAAAAACCAATTCCTTTTACACTATCTGAGAACATTTCATAATTCACTATTCTACGAAAAGCATTATTAACATCCACATTAGGGGCGCTTTTTAAATTATTAATCAAGAGTCTATATATGTGATTTATATAATAATTAGCCATATCTTTTTTAAATTGCTTATCGTGTAGTAAACCAAATTCTTGTGAAAGTTGTCTTCTCATTTGATATTGTAAAACTAAACTGTTCTCTAAATTTGGTTTATACGGAACCCTCATTAAGCTATTTGGATTATTAATAGTATAAAAATAAAGAACTTCTGAGACTGCACATACCCTTTGTGAGTGCAATAAAAACTCTAAATTAAAAATAACATCTTCTCCAATAAACACTTGTTCATTAAATCTGATGTTTTCTTCTTTTATAATGCTTAAATTGTATATATACCTCCATGCAAAGCATAGATCATTCTTGGAATGAACATTTGGAGAGCTCAGTACAAAATCTCTCCCGTTCATAACAGTATCTAATTTGAAGTTAGGAATAATACTATTATTATTTGGAACAGTTTTGTATCCGCATATTACAGCATCACACTTTTTATCTTCCGCAATACCATATAACCTAGTAAAATAGTTTTCGCTTACCTCATCATCGGGATCTATAAACACTATATACTTCCCTGTAGCAGCCTCGATCCCTGCATTCCTTGCGCTACTCACTCCTCCATTTTCTTTATAGATTACTTTAATTCTATTATCCTTTTCTAAATATTCTTCACATATTTCACCACATTTATCTGTTGAACCATCATTGACTAGAACTAATTCAATATTGACGAAAGGCTGTTTTAAAACACTTTCAATACATCTAGCTAACCATTTTTCCACATTATATATGGGAACAATAACACTTATTAATTCATGCAATCCTTTCACCTCTACATTACTTACATAAGTTAAACCCTCATGCCTATCTTATTACAGCTTTAATTTCACTTAAATATTTCTCATCTTGAATATCGCCCACATTTTGTCCAGCACCCGCTTCACATACGTACTTATTTTCAATTTTGATTTTAGTTTTTGCTTGTCTTAAAAACCATTCGTATTCAATATCCACATGCCCTATATCAATTGCTTGATATCCCTCTTTATACAAATCATATGCTAATATAGTAGCAGTAGGCCCTATTGCTAATAGAATCAATTTAGATTTATTATTTTTTTTTGCTGCTGTTAAGATGTTATTGTAATGTAAGAATGCGTGCTCCTCTGGTACTAAAATCCTTTCAATTGATTTAGCATTTTCAAACAGATCATTTCCAATACCTAATCTACTCTTACTACCCTCTATTAAAACTATATCCCTATCTTTCCATATTAATTTTAATAATATAAACCATTCTTTACATTTTGACTTATCTCGAAAGGGATAATAGAATCTCGATATAAAGGAATTATAATATACTTTTCCCTTCTTCAAGTCTTTATACCACTTTAATCTATATTTTGCAGTATGAAGACTCCAATAATCCTTTGGTTCATCTGCATATTTTGATAAATCTTGAAAAACATCCGGCAAACAAACTAAGAACTTCTCATCTTCACTTAGCAATATTTCTTTTAATCTTTTTGATAACAAATGATCAGCCCGTTGAAATGTTATATCTAGATTATGAATTAATTTAAATTCACCATCACCATACCTGGCTACGGAAGCTTTATCATGAATAATTTTTTTTAAAGTTTCATCTATAGATTGAATTCTAGGGGGCTTGAAAAAGCACTTCGTGAATCGATCTTTTATGATAGTTAATCGATTCAAACTCTGAATTTTGATATCGATCCATTTATTCCAAATAAAAACTAACATACTTTTTATTTTTATTTGCACCATACCAAGCTCCTTTCTAATACTTTTCTCGATAGAGCATTAGATTATCTTTCCTCTTTTTCTTAAGAAAATTACTCTTATCCCTCTATTCACATCTTACATAATATTTATTCTTATTATTTTCCAATTTTTCAACTAGCCTTTTTTCTCAACGAAACATCGCCTCTAGAATTTTTAGTGGCAAGTTTCCGGCCTATTTTTATTGATGGAATTTCAATAAATTTATAGCATAAGACCGACACAACCATAGTAAATAAGAAAGAAATTAATAAAATTAAAGGCACTGGTATCTTTCCATAGAAAATATGAACTGTTGTTAATAGAACAATTGGATGTACTAAATAAAGACTATATGATATTTCCCCTATAAATTGTACTGGTTTAATCAGTAATAATTTAGAAAATAGTTTTGAACTTAGAGCGGATAGAATAATTAAAACTGCACCAAAACATATATACCAATCGATGATAATAAGATACAAATCATAATCAATTTCACCAATTAGTTTGGAAAGTAACATAAATGGGATACGTGGATAGCTAAAAAATAAAAGACCTAAAGGCAATAATATATATTTTACTTTTGAATTAATAATTTTACTCACTAAATATTCTCTGTTTTTGGCTAGTAGTGCACCAATAATAAACATTGAGCTATAATGTAATGTGATAAAGTAATTGGTGGATACTGGCATATTAAATTCGCTTGGAATGTTCTTCATTAATAAATAACCAATAACTGATAAAAACATCGCTATCCCAATACTTACTTTCCAGTTTACTCTAAGTAAAAGAAAAATAATTAAAGGAAACACTATGGAAATTCGCATCTCGTGAACTAATGACCAAATCACCATAATAAACGCATCAGAATTAAATTCTCTCAAGAATAAAATATGATCCATTACTCTATTAAAAGAAACTTCTATGTTCCATGAACCCCATTGTACCAAACCAGGAATGGTACCAATTTTAGAATGAATCCCCAATTTAATTCCTATTGCAATAAAAAGAATCACAATATAAGGAATGTAAATCCTACAAACTCTTTTAATAAGATACTTTAAATAATTAAATTCCGTCCCTTTATAAAAAGGCAAGGATAGAACAAATCCACTTAACACAAAAAATATAATAACAGCCGAATGACCTTGCCATAATATAGAAAAATAGGCTCCAAATGTTGAATACATTACCTTTTTACCTAATATCGGAAATAATGCTAAGAAGTGTCCTAATAGAACAATGATTGCAGCAATACCCCGAAGGGAATCCAATTCTTTATAACGTCTCGTCATAATTCTTCCCTCTGTTCTAAAATAAATTTATTAATCTGACTATTAAAATTTAGTCATCCTTATAAGGATGACTAAATTTTATAATTATTACGTAAATTAATTAATCTAATACAAAACCCTTGTGTGAATGGCAATATCTCGAATAACTTAGAATATACACCTATATCCTTCGTATCACCTTGAGAGAAGTCGACCGCTCCGTTTCTTCTTGTCACTCCCATCAAATAACCGATAGCTTTATCTGCACTTTCCAAACATTCCTTTGAAATATCTTCTATCTTTGCTGCATTCAACATAAACCACCCCAGTGTGGATGTAGCGGAGGAATCTGGTCCGCATTCGTTCCTGGTTACAGTCCAATTCCAATTGCCTTGTTGTTGAAATTTCATCGTAGCTTTTGCAAATTCACGTACACTTTCTTCTAATACAGGTTTATAGCCGTTGTTTTCTGGTAATTCATTCCAGGTATCTATAAGACCTATAGCAAACCATCCAAGACCTCTTCCCCAGCCATATAAACCTAGGGGAACTTTATCTTCTAATCTATAAGCATGACATGGTATATGACTTAAGTTTAACATTCCATATGTTTCATATTCTTTAATCTGCTTTACAGCCAAATCTATACACTCACTTTTGTTATACCTAATGCCGTAAGTCACTAAGAATGGACATATGAAACCAATAGTATCTACGTATCGATACCCCTTCATAAACTTTCTATATTCTATCGTACCATCCTCACCTATATGCTCTTGTATCATTTCCCAGGTAGCATCCAAAGCTTTTTTATATTTATCTATCTCCTCAAAATCCAGCTTCATAATAGCATAAGCAAGTATTGCTCCATCTACATACTGAGGTTTGTGTACCCACTGACCGTTAGAATCAAATTTGGAGTTCAAAAACTTTGTGATTTCATGTTTTACTGCTCTGTCATCATTATATTTCAGGTATTCAGACAACCCTAATATTAAAGATGCTTCTTGCCAATGCTGTATAGCGCTTTTCGTATAATTTCCTTTCAACATATCAATTGCTATTAATCTTGTGTTATCAGTTACCTTAATCTTTGGTGTTTTATTTAGCCACTTAACACCTATATGAGTGATTGACTGATTCCATAAGCTTTTATCCGTATATCTTCCTATTTTTATTCTTCCCAACCAATTCTTTCCTATAGGAATGAAATCAATCACTACAATAATTGCAATTACGGCAAGTAACACAAAGCACGCTGCCTGTATAACCATATAATTATGTCCTTTCTATACTACTTAAATAATGTATATAATTTTTTTATCTCCGACTCGGTTCCTAGCTCTTCATCTGATAAGTTCTTTATTAACTTATTTCTTAATTCTTCATTATGTATTAATTTCTTAATTCCCTCCGAAAGTGAGTGAGCATCCATGTCTATAATCAGCCCATTTTCTTCATTTTTAATTTGGTCTTTAGCTGTACTGAAATTTGTTAACACTATTGGTTTATGCAGTATTTTTGCTTCGTCTATTGCGATAGATTTTCCTTCGAACCTGGATGGTTGTACATATATATCTGCTTCTCTTATATACGGATAGGGATTTTCTTTCAGTCCTAACAGTAAAAAATGATCTTGAAGTTGATTTTCTTCTATCATTTTTTCTAACTTACCTCGCCCTTCCCCTTCTCCAATGATATACCACTTTATTTCATATCCATCTCCAACCAGATTCTTACATGCTTCTATAGCCAAATCAAATCCCTTTTCATGACTTAACCTTCCTACAGAAACAAGCTTTACCCCTTTACGCTCTAGATCTACCTTTTCCTGTGACATTTTATTTATCGTACTTGGAGATACGATGTTATGAATAACACCTATTTTGTCGTTATATATAGAAAATCTTTGTTTTAAAACATTGGCACATTCCTCAGACACCGTCACTATATGATCCAATGAACGAAAATAACCCATATCAATGCTAGGATCCATTCCTAATTTGTCATAATCAGTGTGTATAAAACCAATTTTCTTATTCGCATTTACTTTGTCTATACAAAAGTAAACTGGGTTTTTTTCTAAGTACCCAATCGCTACATCATACTTTTTACTTATATTCTGTAAAGATTTTGATAGATATCGCCATACTCTCTGTTCACAACGGGCTTTGTTTTTTTCACTTTTAAATATGTAACCTGCACAAACCCTTGATAAGGCTATATCTAGTCTTCCTTGTCGCAAGCATTTCATGATAGCTGCTTTTATCGGCATATCAAACAACTGATACTCAGAAGGTTCTTCCAATACATTCACTTGTTTAGGGATTTTATTAAGGAATAAACCTTCATGCTTAAATAAAAATAAATCCACATTATAGCGAGAGTAATCCATCGTATTCAACAGAGAGATTAATGACTTTTCAGCCCCACCGCAGTTCAAATTATTGATAACAAATAATACGTCTTTTTTCATAATAATCACCTTTTAAAGAATTCCGTAGAGCTTATTTATTTCTTTTTCGGTTCCTAACTTTTCTGTAGATAAATTATTTACGATTCTTTCCCTTAATTCTATATCTTTGATAAGCCTTTCAATTTCAGTTGCTATTCCTTCTTCAGACATCTCAGCAATAATTCCGTTTATTCCATGATTCATTTGATCTTTTGCAGTTTCAAAGTTGGTCACCACTATCGGTTTATGCAATATTTTTGCTTCATCAATTGCTATAGACTTACCTTCATACCTAGATGGTTGCACATATATATCTGCTTTTCGTATATAAGGATAGGGATTTTCTCGAACCCCCAAAATTGTAAAATGGTTTGATAGATGATGATCTTCTATTAAACGTTCTAATGCATCTTTTTCATTTCCATCCCCTAATACGTACCACTTTATCTTGTATCCTTTTTCAAGAAGTAACTTGCAAGATTTCACCGCTAAATCTAAACCCTTTTCATGACTTAATCTGGCGACAGTAATAATATTGGTATAATGTCTATCAAACAAACTGTCATCTTCTATATCTTCTTTAGATAAATCGTATATAATGCTAGGAGCTACTATATTATATATAATCGTAACTTTATTTTTTAGTTGTGGAAAATTTTCTTGTAACGATTTTGCACACTCTTCCGAAACCGTTATTAGATTATCTAGTTGTTCAAAATATGGATTATCAAACTGACGATCCATACCTGAATTCGAGTAGTTTGTATGTATCCATCCGGCCTTTTTTTTCGCATTCACTTTATCAACTACAAAATATATTGAAGACTTCTCAAGATAACCAATCGCTACATCGTACTCTTTCCTTAAAACTTCAAATGACTTACTTTGATATTCCCATGTATACTGTTCTGAAATAGCAGCATTCTTTATCAATCTATTCTTGATGGTGAACATTAATCTTGAATATACCAATTTAATTTGCCCATTCTTTAAAAAGCCCATTATTGAATTTTTAAGGCTCGATGCAAATATTTTATAATCACTTGGCAAATCTAATATATTTACCTCTCTTGGTATTGAATTCATGAATGTTCCTGTTTTACTAAACAAAAATAAATCTACATCATATAAACTGTAATCTATTTGTGATAGTAGATTTATCAAGCTTTTCTCTCCACCACCAGTAGATAAACTAGGCATAACAAATAGTAGTTTTTTTTTCATAATATACCCCAAATTAATTAGACAATTCTTTCAAATACTCTACTGCTTTGTAGGACATTTTCTTTACATTAGGTATAGATTGTCGTAGCTTTTGCCTTATTTCCTCTTCCTCCCGTACCATCTCATCAAATCTTGCTTTTAATTTATTACTATCAGATATCTCCTCTATATCTAAAACTAATTTTTCTTCCCCAAATATATCTTTAGATATCCCTTTGGACTTTACACTATATCCCAATACCATAGTCGGAATAAAACTAGAGTAAGCAGCTATAGTTGCATGCGTTCGAGCTCCTATAAAGAAACGCATTCTAGCTATATACCCCTTATACTGTATTGCATTTAAGTTATCTGGTAACAGAATCACTCTGCCTGTGTCCTTAAATTCTTGGTAATATTTGTAGAGAACTTCGTAATCATTGTTCCCATCTTCAATAACGTGAGGTGTAAGAGCAATCGTCATATCTGTAGTATTTAATATATGATTAATTAACTCTCTTACCGCGACTTGAGAATTCTCATTTCTATTCCATACAAGCGGGCTAAAATTAAGACCCATTGTATTTCCTTCCTGCCATCCATTAGGCAACTCCAATTCTTCTTTTTCCATTGTAAACGCAGCATCAGCACACAATTGAACATTATTTAATCCTTGTTTTATTAACATATTATAGGTAAGGCTTTCGCGTGCTAATATTAAATCAAAGAGCTTTAGATCTTCCAACTTTCTTTCAGACATATCCTCTTCTCCTATAGAACATCCCCATAGTACTAGCTTTTTCCCCTGCATTTTTACTCTTCTATCAATCTCATACCACCCAGGTTGCTCTCCATAGCAATAATTATCCCCTCCGATAGATAAACATACATCGGAACTTTTTATATGCTTTATTATGTTATGATGAATTTTCCCTAATGCATAAGACTCATCGTTAAAGAGTTTTACTTTAACTGAGGACAATAACCAATCATATGAATATTTTTTCAGACTGCGGCTAGAACCATCATATATATAATCTAACTTATTGATTACCTTATCTGTTTCAGGTCTATCTGATGCCAAACATACTTTTGCCCCATCTATTTTTTCTTTTATAATATTTGTAGAAGCTCGAACTATCGCTTCGCACCCTCTATTCAAACTGCCCCCATGGGCAAACATCATAAACTTCACACTAAATTCCTCCAGTTTTATTTATTTCTAAGCCTGCTGTAAGAGACTGCGAAGTATAACCCCACAGTAGATTTTCTTTTAATCATATTTATTAAAAATTTCTCATATCTACCAAGCTTGCTATAAGTTACTTCACAATATAGCGGCAATGCCTCTCTAACATATTTATTGCATATCATATTTTTTATGTATTCATATCTCTCACTAAACCGTATTTCCTTAGACGGTTCAAAATAAATATATACGTAGGAAATTACACTATTTATAAACTTTCTTGATTTCAATTCACGTATCTTTGCCTTATCGACCTTTTCGATGTAAATTTTCGGTAGTTCCATATTATATACTTCCACAGCTCGCTTGAAATAATCTTTTTTTGAGATATCCCGAGTTGCGCTACCCGCTACATCCCTATAATAATATCCCGTATAATCTATATATTCCATATTAGTTGCATTGCTAAAAAATTGAATATTAAACATTCCATCTTCTCCTAATGCGACCTTCTCTGGAAACTTCACATTATTTTTCGTTATTATGCTATTTTTATAAATTTTGTTTACAGCAGTATTTAAATTATCGCTTTTAAGAAAATAGGGTAGTATCTCTTTATTTATATATTCTTTTTTTAGAACGATATTAGTTGGAAATGGATATTCAATTGTTACCTTATGCCCTTCAATCTCACTTCTTAAATTTGATATAACTACATCACAATTGCTTTGTTTTGCTGAATTATACAGAGTTTCATACATATCCGCTTCTACATAATCATCAGCATCAACAAATCCAATATATTCACCATTAGCTATAAGAAGTCCTTGATTCCTTGCAATACTCACACCTTGATTTTTTTGATTTATAAGTATAATCCTGTCATCTAGTGCCCTATACTTTTCAATAATCTCTACGCTATTGTCCGTTGAACCATCATTAATAAAGATAAATTCGCAGTTATGAAGCACCTGATTTAACAGTGATTCTATACACCGAGTAATATATTTACCAGCATTATAAACCGGTATAATTACACTGACATTTCTATTCATGGGCAAATCACCCCTTTGCTTTGAATCCCTTATACTTTCATTTTTAAAAATTTTTGTAGTTGTACCAATACACTTAATAAACTTTTAAGCCTCTATAATTTCATACAACTTATTTAATTCATACTTATTACTATAATCAGTATTACTACAATTGTTAGCTAACTGCTTTCTTACGGTAGCATCCTTATACAATTTTTCTATTCCATCTGCTATTCCTTCAACGGATAATTCCGTAATATATCCGTCAACCCCATTTTTCACTTGACTGTTTGCGGTTGTATAATTTGTAATTAGGACTGGTTTTGCAAGTATCTGAGCCTCTCCTACTGTAACAGCTTTTCCCTCATATCTAGATGGTTGGACATATAAATCAGCTTCTTTTATATATGGATATGGATTAATTTGCTTTCCTAGCAACACAAAGCTATTTTCTAATTTCAAATCCCTTATTAGATTTTTAATCATTGTTTCGTCTCCACCATATCCAACTACATACCAGGCTATATTCTCATAGCCTTTATCTTTCAATATCCTTAAAGCCCTAACAGCATTATCGATTCCTTTTGCATGAGATAGTCTAGCCACAGTTATAACTTTAAAACGGTTATCAAGAAGCATAGGGGTATCTATTTCTTCATTCGCCATGTCTCTAATAAACTGCGGGGAGGTTATATTTTCCATTACTATAACCTTATTTTTTAATGCACTATATTTTTTTAAAAATGAATTTTTGCATGCCTCTGATACAGCTACAATACAATCAAATTTATTCCATACTTTTAAATCCATCTCTATATCTGTCTCAATTGTAGAATAATCTGTATGAATCCATGCTATTTTTTTCTTAGCCTTGACCTTATCTGCTACAAAATAATGCGGCCACAAATAACTAATTGCAACATCATACTCTTTATCTAGTTTAGGTAAAAATGGAATAGCATATTTCCACATTAATTGCATTTGATAATATCCCGTCTCTACTATTCCTTTAGCTTTTCCTGCAAAACGAGTATTTATCTTAGATAAAATTCTAGAAAATCCAATGCCATACTCTTTATCCTTTAAAGTTTCTCCGATTGACTTCCTAAAGGTGGTGTATTGTGGAACTTCTTCTAATAAATTTACCTTGTTACAAACTAATTCCATAAAATCCCCTTGATGTCTATACAGCATTAAATCAACAGCGTATTTTTTGTAATCAAAACCCTCAAGCATACTTATAAGGCTTCTTTCTACTCCTCCAACTTCCATATCAAATGAGGCCACCAGTATATCCTTCATATATGCCTCCTAATTTTTTGTAACAAATTTTCTTATCCGCGCTATATTTTCTCCACCTATAACCTTAGATGCTAACAGTTTTAAACCACTCTTCAATCTTGCTTTAGGTGGTAACCAACTTTTATAAAAATGATGCATTGCATATGTATTTGGAGTAATAAATTTTCTACAGTTAATATAATCATATGGAGAAAAATATGTTTGAGGATAGAAGGCTCCTATCCCACTTATTTCTTGATATTCTCCATTCAACTGTAATCCTTTATTTTTTAGTATCTCGCTTATAATGGCCACATTGGTTAAACTGTCATACTTTCCATCCTCTTTAATAAAACTTTTTACTTCGTATGAATCTAGAAACATTCTTATTAACACATTTCCTTTAGTCGCTCCTATTGTACTTGTAGCTATATAGTTCTCTTGTTCAAATCCCCAAAATGAATCATGATGTAGCATATCATCAAAAGATTTGAATACCTCCACATCCGTATCTAAGTAAATTCCTCCAAATTTATAAAGAGCGTATACTCTTACATAATCACTTACAAATGCAAATTTTTTGTGTTCATAGGCTTCCTTGACATATAAATTACAATTTATATCAAAATTATCTTCATTCCACTCAATTATTTCATAACCAGCTAAATTCTCTTTCCAGCTATCTATACATTTTTTTACTATTATAGGTTTTTCTCCTTTACCAAACCAACAATAGTGAATGATGCGTGGAATCTTTTCTGTAAATGCCAACTCAGTATCCCCTTTCTAAACTATATAGAATAATATACCTATACACCTAAATTTCCATATTTCATTGATCAACTAGTCATTAACATATTTCACCTTAAAAAACTTAGAAATTTAAAAAATTACTTTTATAAATAATGTTTAATGTTATTACATTCTCGTATGCATAGAAAATAAAATAAAATACTAATATTGCATAATAAACTAGTTTTTGGTCTTTATCAGTAAATAATTTTATAATCCATGAAATTAAAATTAATTGGTATAATCCAAAATATATAGAAAATCTTGCAAAAATCCAATTTTGTGTTGAAATTATCATGAATACAAGTCCTAATATAGACATATTTACTACATAGTCACTTTTAGGAAATATTTCCCTAAGTTTCTCTCTTCCAATGTAAGCAATAATAATTGGAGGAATATTAACTCCAACTCTAAGTATATTTGCTCCGCCCTCAGAAAAGTTCTTGTAATCTCCATACTGACTATCTCCTATGACTGAGAATAACGTATCTAAAAATTGATTAAACCCTATAACTATGAATACAGAGCAAAAAAGAGTTACATACGTTTCCCATGACCATGCTTTTCTCCTAATCATAAAATATATTGGAATAAGGATAAGTGCAGTTTGATGTATTGTTGATGCAAATAGAATAATTAAAATATACTTTTTCCAGTTACCTTCAAATATATATTTTGTTGCAGCAAAAATAATTGCTGCTGCAAGAAATTGCCTTATCCCATTCATTGATATTAAATACATTCCACCTGTTATATATACATATAAACTTAATTCAAACATTCTTGTATATTTATATAAAACCAATACAATAAGCACATTTGTTATCAGTGCCGTTACAAAAATCAATATTTGAGGGTCATTAGAGAACTGTTTTAAAATCATCTGAAGCACATTAAAACCCATATCTTTTCCTTCTTTTATATGTTCCCAATCAAACGTATCTTTTTTATAAGAATACATATAAAAAAAAGTATCCCCGATATTATTACGGAGACCAGACACCATTACAAGAATAACTATTGTCAAAAATACTAACAGCTTATTGGGCTTTGATTGAACAATGTGTGGTCCCATTATTACAGGAGTAGAAAAATATCTTGCTAAAAAAGAAAGAATATAAACTAAAGCCAGCGTAACCCAAAGTATAAACATTTTTAAATTCCTTTCATATTACAGATTGTAAATATAAAACTCTTTGCTATTCTTTAACCAAATAATTCAATAATATAGCCTGTCAGTCCTATATTTCTCTTACAATCTAAATACATGTGACAATAAAATACATAGTTAATTAAAGACCTACTATTTATTTTTCAAAACAGTAGCTTTACTTGTCTTTTGAATATAAAAATGAAGCATAATCCCAAAAGGTGTAGCCACCAAAGTAATAAATTTACATGGGGACTCAATGAGAAATTTATAGTTTTTGATCATCAAGTTGCTAGATACATAATGTATAGATTCTCGAAATTTTTCTTTTAATGTAGGAGCATATTTCATAGCAACTTTTCTAAAGAATGAGAACCCTTGGGGATTCTTTCTATATTGCTTAATAATGTTCATGCTAGATCCATCTGCTAGATACTCAACATGACAAAGAACTTTATTCATGATGAGTAACGGATGCTCTTGATCAATAAGAATATATTTATAACTTAGAGGACAGTACTTTTCGCCCGAGAATATTGGATATGGTGGGGTTTTTCGTGTTAACTCTGATCGATAAACTAACTTTTTATCACCTGTGACTTTATATTTCGCATGCAAATCTGTCAGTTTAGATTCCTTCACATGTTCCGGCATCATCGTTCCAATAACTTTTCCATTTGGATTAGCGTCTAATCCTATTATACCAGCGTAATCATTACTTCCATACTCCTTCCAAAAACGAGTGATATTTTCAACGGCATCATCCGCCATATAATCATCCGAATCAATACAAACATTAAGTTCCGTATCAATTAATTCGTAAGCAGTATTATGTGCCCCGTGCATTCCCTGATTCTCTTGATAATGATACTGAATTGAGATACTGCCTTGGGAAATCCAATTTTCTATTAACTCTCTTGTATCATCTGTAGATCCATCATCAATAATTAACCAAACAAAATCCTTACTTGTCTGTCGCTTTAAACTTTCATAACATAAATGCAGCGTGTAAGCACGGTTAAATGTAGGTGTAAAAATTGTAAGAATAGGTTTCAATTTACATCTCTCCATCAATCATCTAATCTATTAAAATTCATCCCCTAATATTGTTAATATACTATTTAATACTAATCTATCAGGTCTTACATATTCATGGTAATATCTATAATTGTTAATCATCATTTGATATCTATAATTTTCATCATTTGATAAAGTATATATTTGATTTATACATTCTTCTGGTGTTTTAAAAACAAGATAATTTTGACCATCACGAAAATCACCGGGGACCTCATAATGTAATTCTTCTGTTACTATAGCCTTGCTTGCTGCAACATACTCTGCAAATTTCCAACCAATAGATTGATGTAATCCCATAGTTGCAATACAAATTGCAGATTCTTTTACCTTTCTTAGGTAATTATTCCGTTCAGTAGCTTTTCCGTCTTCTATAACAATATCTGCATAATTTTTATATACAAATTCTGATGGTGCTACTCCTCCATAAAATTTATCTCCAAACTCTTTTCGACAAAGTCTAATGCATGTTGCTCGAAAATCATTAATATATGCACGTTCTTCCTTTTTATTCGAAGAAATTTGTCCTTCATAATCTCCATTTACATCCCATAGCCTAGCCATAAAAAGAATTTTTGAATCTATTTCCTTATGAGGTATATCTTCAAAAGAATTAATACGATATAAACCATTGTAATATTGAGACAACGGAACCTTCCGTATTATTTTCTTAATTTTCTCCCTAAGTGGATCTTGAGGCATCGGTGAATGCGCAATATTTCCAGGTATTGTAACCATATAATTTAATCCAAGAGGATAAATTTTTTCCTTATGCCTTAACTTTGAATTATAAAAGCTATTAAAACTTCGCTTAAAGTAAAAGTCGTATTTTTCTAACAACACATTCATAAACTCGACATAATCCTGATTTTGCTTAAGCAAATTATCATAACCATCATTAACATCATATAACACTCGAGTTTTCCCGTTGATTATAACTTCCATCATATTGTAGGGTAATTGATCTTGATGATTCTTACTAAGTTTCTCTATCCTCAAGTCTATTACTCCTTGTCGAGCAAGTAGAACAAAACCTGCAGTTATATTATAGAGATGCAGCGGAACTTCTCCTAGCCTAAGACAACATGAAACTCTTGACATCATTGTGCTCCTTTTTAATCCTTTAGACATTATTTAAAATATAGAAGTTACTATTAATTAAAGCGCTTGAAGATAAAAATTCTCAAGCCAAGTAGCCGATTTACTTATATCATATCCTTCTTTCTTGATATACCCTTCTACATCTTGCATACGTTTATTGACATCCAATATATCCTGCGCCCATATTTCGGGGGAGGTATTTATGCTTTCAAAACTCACTAGACCTGCTCCCATGTCTACTTCTTTAGTTATCGCATCCGAGATCACACAAGATAACCCAGCTCCTTGCGCTTCTATAAGAGTAACAGGCAATCCTTCATGAATCGATGGGAATGCAAATACATCAAAAGCTTGAAGTAAATGGTCGATATCGCTCCTTATGCCAAGAAACTTTACATTAGCCCCTAAATTTAATTCTTCCACTTTTTGTTCAATCTTTACCCGTAACGGACCATCCCCCACCAAAACAAGAACGGAATCTCTTCTAAGTTTAACTAACTGAGCAAACACTTCTATAAGGAATCCATGATTTTTTTGATGCGCAAACCTTCCTACATGCCCTACTACAAAGTTATCAACTGTAAGATTTAGTTCCTCTCTTATCTGTTTTCTAATTTCGGGGGAAAATGAAAACTTTTCAGGCTCAATTCCATTTTTTAAAATCGTGGCAGTATCTGTTTTACCTGCAAATAACCAGCGAGATGCTGCATCCGAGCATGCTAGAAGATGTGTCGCACTTCTTAATATATACTTCCCTGCATACCACTTATATACTTTCGCAGCAACTCCACCTTCACTGCTAGTATTGTGACTATGTGCGATACGAACTGGTATACCGGCTTTCTTAGCTGCACGTAACACAAATCCACTCATCTTATCCATGTGTGAGTGTACAATCTTATATTCTTGATGAGATTCAAAAAAATTATCTAAAGACTTTATGTATTCGTTATGACCACCATCAGTAATATATGGAATCCTGTGCACTTTCCCACCTAATTCTGATATTTCTGTATCGAAAACACCTTCCTTACAAGTAAGAAAATCAAACTGCACTTTATTTCGATCTATATTCCGGTACAAGTTCATAATAAGGGTTTCTGCACCACCACGGTTCATATTGACTACAACATGTAAGATTCTTAATGGACAATCCAATCTAACGCCTCCGTTCCACTCATAAACATGGTGTAAATATAGCTCTTTTCTTCTAATACTTTATTGACGGCATAATTATTTTTAATAATCTCACGACCAGACTCTCCGAATATGCCTTGT
Organism: Bacillus sp. 05T21; assembly: GCF_056396785.1. Lineage (NCBI taxonomy): Bacteria > Bacillati > Bacillota > Bacilli > Caryophanales > Bacillaceae > Bacillus > Bacillus sp. 05T21. Next base: position 61,070 of record NZ_JBFTMD010000007.1, read on the forward strand.
AAGCTACTATTTTCAGCAAGATATTTTATCTTTTCTGCCATTGTCTGTATGTCTTCACGACCTACTGTCCAACCATTTACACCATTTTGAATTAACTCTTTATGGCCCCTGTTCTCACTAGCTATAACAGGCAATCCGCAAGCCATCGCTTCCATAATATTAACTGGTAACCCCTCACGTAGACTGGATGCAACAGAAATATCACAAATAGGTAAAATTTTTGCAATATCATTCCTATAACCAAGGAAATCTATCATTTCAAATACGCCCATTTGTTTAGCTAAATTTTTGCAATCATTTATCAAAGGACCATTCCCAGCCAATAGAAGCCTCGCATTGGGAACATGATCTTTTATTAAGGCCAATGAACGAATCAAAAACTGCTGATTTTTATTTTTATTAAACTCAGCCGCATAAAACATTAAAAAATCATCCGGTTTATAACCCATCTCAATCCTTAGAAAATTCTTTTGAGCCTCACTAACTGGTTTAAAATATTCTGTGTCCACTCCCACCCCATGAATTTGTTCAATTTTAGGTACTTTAAACTTTCGCTGAACAGCCAAGTTATAATCTTCTTGGTTAATTGTAATGAGGCAATCTGTATAATTTGCTAGCATTTTTTCAATTGGATAATATAACAGCCAATTTGCAAGCGGGGCACCTTTACAAAAATGAAATCCATGCGCAGTATATAAAACTTTTGTTCCATGTTTTCTAGATTTTCTTGCTGCCAAACGTGCAACGGCTCCCCCCATCGGGGTATGACAATGAATAATTTTATATTGATTTTCATCAATAATATCTTTCAGCTCTTTATAAGCCTTAATATTCTTAAATTGCAAAGGTGACCTTTGAATAGAAATGTCATACTTCTTATCCACATATGGGAGTTCTATGTTGCCAGCAGCAGCAACATGGACTTCCCAGCCTTGTTCTTTAAACCATTTCATATACGGCAAATGAAATGCTTTAAAGTGAAAGTCTACCGTCGCACAAAATAATACTTTATTTTCCATATATATATCACCCTACAATTGTTATATTGTAACTAACCACCTGTGCATACTTCATTCTCATTTCTCTACATAGTAAAACATAAGTCTAAGCATATATATGCAGATCAAAATCCATATTTATATCATATTTCGTGGAGTTATATGACTATTTGCCAATGTCAATACACGTTTTCTTAATTCCGTCTTCTCGAGATTCTTATAAGTTTGGAGAACTGCTTCAATTTCGTTTATACAAAGGTTCGATGTTTTACCTATATAAATTTTAGGATGAATTTGTTGTTCATGTATTTCTTCTTTTTTCAATAGTTCTTCAAAGAGCTTCTCTCCAGGTCTTATTCCAGTGAACTCTATTTGTATTTCTTCTAGCGAATTTCCTGATAATGTAATTAAATTTTTCGCAAGATCTACTATTTTCACAGGATCTCCCATATCTAACACAAATATTTCTCCACCTTTAGCTAATGCACCAGCCTGTATTACAAGCTTGGACGCCTCTGGAATTGTCATAAAGTAACGAATCATATCTGGATGTGTAACCGTAACTGGACCACCCTGCTTAATTTGTTTTTTAAACAACGGTATAACACTACCGCGGCTTCCTAATACATTACCAAATCTTACAGCCACAAACTTTGTATTACTTGTTTTGTCCAAGTTTTGAATTACCATTTCAGCAAGCCTTTTTGTTGCTCCCATTACACTTGTCGGATTCACAGCTTTATCTGTAGAAATCATTACAAACGTCTCGACCCCATTCCAGCTTGCCGCTTTTGCCACGTTTGTTGTCCCAATTAAATTGTTTTTGATAGCTTCTTCGGGGTTACGTTCCATCAATGGTACATGCTTATGTGCAGCGGCATGATAAACAACTTGAGGCTGATATTGACTCATTACTGACATCATTTTCAGATCATCCTGTACATCAGCAATTTCTGTGGTAACGACAATATCTGTGTCACCGTATAGCTCTTTCAATTCCATTTCGATAGAATAAATACTATTTTCACCATGACCTAATAAAATCAATTGTTTTGGGTTGAATTTTGCAATTTGACGACAAATTTCAGATCCAATTGAACCACCAGCACCAGTTACTAAAATAATTTTATTAGTAATAAATTCTGAAATACTTTCAATATCCAATTCAACAGGATCACGTCCTAATAAATCGTCTACTTGGACATCACGAAATTCATTCACTGAAACTTTTCCAGTCACTAAATCCTCTAGCATTGGAAGAATTTGTGTTTTTGTTTTTGTCTTGGAACATTCTTGAAAAATCATATTTAATGCTTTCTTGCTAAGTGAAGGAATTGCTATTATGATGCTATCGATATCTAATTGCTGAACAGCAAATTCAATACGGTCAATTCCTCCAATTACCGGTATTCCAAGAATATCCAACCCTTGTTTCTTTATATTATCATCTATAAATGCCACAGGCAGTAATTCAGTATCATTACTATTCAAAAGTTGCCTTACAACCATTGTACCTGCAGAACCCGCACCAATAATTAGTGTTCTTTTTTTGTCCTCCCCTTTTTGAATATAAGCATCTCTGAACATCCGCCATAGAAAACGTGATCCTCCAATCAGTAAAATATGAATCATCCACGTTACAACAAGAAGACGGAAATAAATATCTTGAACCAATATTTGTTGTACTACTGCTGTTGTGATAACAGAAAGTGTGATTGCTTTTAAAATAATTAGCAATTCTCCTACACTTGCATACTCCCATGCTTTTTTATAAAGCTTATAAATAAAAGAAAAAATATGATGGCTAAATAGCAGCGTCATTGCACTCACTACGATGGGAAATGTTATGACATTGAAATCAGCACTTACTAAGAAGCGACTAAAGAAAACCGTAGTTAATACGATTAAGGAATCAATTAAAATTAATAAGGATAATCTCTGGCGATACGTCATAATAGGCCCCCCTCTCTAAATTTTTTATATATAACAAAAGGAAATCCTCATAATTGTTATCTTAGAATTAAAAGATTTATATATTGAATATGTCTAGCTAAACATATAGACAAGGAAAATAATCAATAACCAACTAATACAAAGTTCCTATCTACAAAATCCTTTAGAAAGACTTTCTAGACAAGAACTTCAAATAAGTTTGGGCATCCAACCCTCCCTCACACCACACTCTTGACGACTAACGTCTAAGGTTCTTCAACCCACAGTATGATCGAGTGTCTCCATTGATAGTGGTAAGGAGACATCACCGTACCCTATAATTTTTTATAGGTGGTCTTTCATTCTCTACTATAAAATATATGAAAAGCTTCTCATCCTTACGTCACCCATTAGGAAAGCGCTGTATTATTATTTTATGTATAATCAATTCTAATAAATCTCTTATACTTTTTTATTTAGAATAGCCCCTACAAGCTTTCCTTTTGTTAAATCTAAGGCCCTATTCGCTTCAACAACTGCTTCACTAGCAGTTTGATAGCAACTTAACACCAATAATACCCCATCACATTGACTAGCTAGTATATTTGTATCTATAACCTCAAGAAGGGGCGGAGAATCAAATAAAATAATGTCATACTGCTCTATTGCTTTGCTAATTAAATTTTGCATAGATGGTAAACTAAGTATCTCAGCTGGATTATTAATTTCGGGACCACTTGTCAATATATGTACATTTTTGATTTCTGTCTGCATTACCACTTTTTCTAATGCTGCTTTTCCCTCCAAAACATTTGTTAATCCAGATTTATTTTCCATTCCAAAAATCGCATGTAGTTCCGGAGTTCGCAAATCCGCATCAACAACTAAGACTTTTTCATCTCGCTGAGCCATAGAAACCGCCAAATTTGCCACAGTGGTGGTTTTACCTTCTCCATATCCAGGAGAAGTAATAATTATAGTTCTTGTTTTGTCCGTGCCAATTGCAAATTGAAGGTTAGTACGAATTGTTCGATATTCCTCAGCCATCTTCGATTTCGGAGCGATATGAGCAATTAAATGACTATTATCAAGGATACGGCTTTGCTTTTTATTATGAATCAAATGTTTTCCCCTCCACTATTACACTTTCTCTCTTACTTGTTTTATCTACTATATTATTTTTCTTCATTTGAGAAACACTTCCTAAAACGGGAACCGGTAATAATTTTTCAATGTTACGTTCCGATTTAATTGTTTCATCAAGAGAATCCAATACAAAGACTACTCCGATACTCAGTATAAGACCGGCAGCCAAGGCCATCTCAATCGCTTTTGCATGATTCAAGTTTATCGGTAAAGGATGCTCTTGTACTTTTGCTTCTGTTAAGATGCGGACATTCGAAAAATTTAGGATAGCATTGGCTTCTTCTTTATAAACATTTGCTGTAGCATTGGCAATTTTGACTGCCTGGGCTGGATTAGTATCCACAGCCGTAATAACAAAAACCTGTGACTCTTCAATCTTTCCAACACTAACCTGTCCATTCAATGCATCTGCTGATTTTTGCGAATTTAATTGCTGGGCCACTTTCTCTAAAACAATAGGTTCCTTTATCATCACTTTAAGTGTAGCTATAGCATCAGCATTAGCTGGAATGAGGATTCTTGCAGAAGACGCATATAAAGGCGTTTTCATGAAAATGCTATATATACCACCAATACATGCCGCTAATATCGTAATTACTGCAATAATCCAAAATTTTCTTTTTATAACATTAAATAAATTTTTTAAGTTTATTTCCTTTTCCATGTTTCCCCTCCATTACTGTCTATTTAACTAATAAAAAAGCTACTCGCTGGTAAATCAAATCGTATAACCTAAGTTAATTTTGATTATATCGAACATAATTTACTAAATCGTAAGTAGAATGAATTTTCCGAGTATACATTCCATTCGGAAAATTCATACCTTGTTTCTTTAATCTTAATATACTCATTTAATATTCATTTTAGTTCTTGATAATGAACCCGTCAATATAAATTTATACATCAAACCCAACAATTACCTTAGTATATTTAATTCAATTATCCTTATATAAATTCAAAAATAACTTCATAAATAATTATTTCAAATGAATTAATTTATTCATGTATTGATATATTATAAAAACCATTTAAAACTGAATTAAACAATATCCTACAAGTTTGACGACTGAAAAAAAGAAGTATTATTAAAAAGCTAATTCCAAAAACAGATTCACCTTAACTGTTTACCCAACATATTGATTCTGATCCATAAAAATTTTAGCATCCTTTTCTACAAAAAAAGACTTCATTTCTAATGAAGTCTTTTTTGTATCGTTAAAGCTTAGTTACAAACCATTGCGCTTTCCACTAACTTTTTCATATAATCTAATAGCTCTTTTTTTAACTCTTCGTGTTGCAGTGCCATTTCAATTGTTGTTTGAATAAACCCTAGTTTTTCTCCGACATCATAGCGTTTTCCTTCGAAATCATATGCAAATACACGTTGAATTTCATTTAAACGCTGAATCGCATCTGTTAACTGAATTTCTCCGCCTGCCCCTGTTTGTTGATCTTCTAAGAACATAAAGATTTCTGGAGTTAACACGTAACGCCCCATAATCGCTAAGTTAGATGGTGCTGTTCCTTTAGCAGGTTTTTCAACAAATTTACTCACTTGATAACTGCGATCCTTTTGCTCTAGCGGATCAATAATACCATAGCGATGCGTTTCATTCTCTGGAACAGTTTGAACACCAATTACTGATGATTGTGTATTCTCATATTGATTCATTAATTGGCGTAAGCACGGCGTATCCGCTTGAACAATATCATCACCAAGTAGTACCGCAAATGGCTCATTTCCAATAAATTTACGAGCACACCAAACAGCATGTCCTAAACCTTTAGGCTCTTTTTGGCGAATATAATGAATATTGATCTTTGAAGATTCTTGTACTTTTTCAAGAGTTTCATACTTTCCTTTTGATAGTAAGTTTTGTTCTAATTCAAAGGAATGATCGAAATGATCTTCAATTGCACGTTTTCCTTTTCCTGTTACGATAATAATATCTTCAATTCCAGACGCAATTGCCTCTTCCACGATATATTGAATTGTTGGTTTATCAACAATTGGTAACATTTCTTTTGGCATTGCTTTTGTTGCTGGTAGGAAGCGAGTCCCTAATCCAGCTGCTGGAATAATAGCTTTTCTTACTTTTTTCAATGATATTCCTCCTAGTAATAATTCTAAGGATAATTATATTAAGTCTTAAAATCTAACTGCTAATAAAAAATACCTTATAAGCTAACTAATGATTACAGTATTAAATACATTCGTTGCCCCTATATATAAAGTAAATTAATATATGAGAATAATCTCAATCCACTCTTCACAGTCCCGTAAATCCCTCACCAACAGAAGCCTCACTTTATGCAAAAAGCCTATCACAATTATTATAATTTTTATCTTGAAACAAAAAATCTCCTATATATCTACATATTTACTTGGAGTTCCCTCCTGCAAAATAATTAATTTATATTGATACCTCAGCTAATGCTTTTTTATCTTGTTTTATTGTTTTTTGTGCTTGATCCTCTAAAACGTTTTCCCATTTATCCCCAACGACATTGAAAGTATATCTTTCAACATTCTTTTTAGCATTCCGACCATACTCTTTTCTTAATTCTTCAGACTCAATTAGCATCATTAATGAATTAGCTAATTCCTCTACATTTCCTTCTTCTACTAGAATACCATCTTCTTTATGTGTAATAACTTCTCTAGGACCCGTACATGCAAAACCTACACAAGGAACTCCAACAGACATTGCTTCAATAATTACCATTCCAAAGGATTCATACCTAGAACTTAAAGCATATATAGAAGCATTACGCATTTCACCTATAATATTATTTGTCTTTTGCATAAGGAAAATATTATTATACGCTTTTTCCTCAAAGATTTTTTCGCGAAGTGCCTCTTCCTCTACTCCAGATCCAAAAATCTTCAGCTTCCAATCAGGATGTTTTTTGATAACTTTAGAAAAAGCCGGAATTAAGAGATCGAATCCCTTTTCAGGAGCATAACGCCCAGCCGCAATAACCACTTTTTTATCTAAATCCGCTGTTTCTTCCGGAATATCTGTGGCATTTTCTACTTTGTATAAATCTACCTTACTTCCTATTAATAACTGCTCATAGTCATTAATTTCGGAGTCTGTTAAGCATGTTAGAGCATCTAGCTTTTTATAATATTTCTTTATTTTATTTTGTAATCCTGGTGCATGACCGGCAAAATACAGATGTTCTTGCCCAATTTTTATTACATCTTTCTTTACAAACTTTGTAGCTAAAATATTAAAAGAAGGTATCGTCGTAATTAAAATTCCTTTGTTTATCTTTTTAAGTGCTGCAATAATTTTAAAATCTACAAATAGATTAAACATATGATATAAATCTTCGCTTTTATCTATAAAGAAACTAGGGAATTTCATTAGTATTTTTTTAATGATTTTTTGATATAGCGGTGTGTTTTTACCAAATAACTTTCCTCTTCTTGCATCAAAAATTGGAGTAATCTTTACTTTTTTATCAATATCAAACATCGGCTTAGCACTTGTTCTTCTCACACTAATAATTTCTACATCATGATTTTTAGAGGCAAAGTAATTGGCTGTATTTATAACCGTTCTCACCGTTCCACCCATTCCATAAATATTGTATACAAGAAACGTAATTTTCATTTTTCTTCACCTCACTATTTAGGTGTTTTTTTATTAGATAACTTCTTAATTTCGTTATAAATTCTTTCAAAGTTGTTCTTATCATGATAAGCATAATATTTTTTAGAATTTATATTATATTTAGGTTTATACTTAAAGTCATTTTCAACATAATCGCTTACGTATTTAATAACTTCTTCTTTTGTATGTGCAATATCCCCAACTAAATCTTTTCTTAAATCTACATAGGAACCTCTATGTTTCAAATAATCATTTACATCAAAATGATAGAAGATTGTTGGCTTTTTCAAATGGTTAAAATCAAATACAACGCTTGAATAGTCCGTAATCATTAAAGAACTGTTTTGCATCAATTCTTTTACACTTTCTTCGCCCAATTTAACAATTTGTATTCTTTCATTTAAAGATGCAAATTCATCCTTATATTTTTTTTGGATTTCAATGTGTGGGAAGAACTTAAGCACTAAATCATGTTTTTCAAGCAAATCGTGCAATTTCTTATCTTTTAATAACCCATGGTAATGCACAAAGAAATCAGATGCTAAAAATTCTTCTCTCGAACCAATAATCCATTCTCTCCATGTAGGCATAAGAAGAATTTCTCTTGTTTTCCTAGCCTTGCTTTTATCTTCTAAAGAATCAAACCTAGCTAGTCCAGTAACCATGACTTGCTTCTCTTTAAATTTCATTTCATTGATCATAATATTTTTTTCATGTTCTGAAGAAACAACAAATTTTTTAATCATCCCATTGTATGAGTTTCTATTAAACTGCAGTTTTTTCATCGCAATAATACCATGTTGTAAATAGATAACTTTCTTTGTATTACTTGCCATCTTATTATGAACAATACTTGGAATAACATCTCTAATTCCATGACTTACAATTGTATATTCACTTAAGTAGTATAAAACAAGATGTTTAAAGCTATCGTATCGTAGAACTTTATCTTTATATGGTAAGAGATTATCCATATTTTTATTATTTTTCTTACTCACATAATACGTCTCTTCTTGGATATTTTTCTTAACACAAGATTCAAAAAAGGCAAATCCGTTATCTTGTGCAACTTCTCCTAGATTTTCACCAATAAGCCATACCGGTTTTTTTCTAAACTTTCTCCATACTTTAGCAACACATCTTGCTGCTAAAAGTCTTATCTTTTCACTTGACTTCTCATGTGCTCGTAAATTTCGCGATTCAAGTGACATTAATCTACTCTTTTTATCAAAGAAAATTGACAGATATAAATCACCCACTACTTTTATCGCATTTGATTTAAAGGTCGAATTCTTATTAATAACATCTAAATTCTTACCAAATAATTTTGCTTGGACGATATTATTATTTACACGTGCAGAAAAATAAATTTCCCATCTACCTTGTTCATAAGACCCAATAGATTTGATAAATGCTAGGTCCATATTACATACATATTCATTTATACTTTTTGACTTAAGCTGCTGTTTTATAATTTCTTTTGTTTGACTATGCCTCAAAACTAATTCTGCATCTTGCAATACAAACTGGTCTTGTATTGTTAGCTGAATTGTAAATTTCACGTGCTTTTTCTTTGCATCCATCGTGATACAATGTGCTTGAAGAGAGTTCCGTATTGAAACAGACAGTTCATTTTCATTTGTATAGTAAGGTCGAATTTGTATCGGATATCCATTAGCATCTTTATTTAATGGTGGATATATCATGACCTTTGCTTTATTTTGGATATCATCTAAATTAGAGGCTAATCTAAACACAATGTTATTTCCATTACCCTCAATATAAATCATAAACTGTAAGTTTACTTCACCAATTGTTTCTATATCAAATGAATCCCAATCATATGAGCTATTAAAATAATAGCCTCCGTCTCCTTCTGAAAATTCATTTATACAATCAATTTTTAAATCCATAGATTCCTCATGAAGATACACACCTTTTAAAACATAGTTAACATCCGGAATGCTTACAAAGCCTTTTACGATTAGCTTACTCGCTTCATAATCAACTCTAATAACATCACAGTATACTCCTTCATCTCTAACCAATACTGCTAAATTATTATCTAAAGTAACATACGGTCGAATTCTTTTTATAGTACCGGATCGGGTATAAATTGTTTTAGGTATAACTACAAAGTCCATTTTAGATTCTAGGGTAGAATCTAGATTTAATGGAACTCTATCTTTAACCCCGCTCACTTTAAAACTTAAGAACACATCCCAAATTCCCTTTTCTTCAAAGAAATCACCTTCTTCAAACGCTATTGTCTTTGTAAAAGAATGGTTTATTATCCTAATAGGATGTGATTGGTGTCTTTTCGTATCTCGATGGACAAACAATAACTCTACCATCTGATTTTCCGCATCCACCATATAATTAAATTGCACGAATCCTTCGATAGTGAGCTTGTTTTGTCCTAAATTTACAGTTTTAATTTTAGTAGAAACCATTCTCTCTTCATTTTTTTCAATTTTAAGAATTAATTCCTGTTTATTATTACGAGAAAACACGTGATAATACAATTGATCATTATAACGAAAATAATTTCCGATTACTTTTCTTTCTTGTTTATTTTCAACCTTTATTAATACAGACTTGCCATTAAGCTCCCCTTCGCAATACAATTCCCAGTTACCTTCATATAAAGGATTTCCCTTTAAATTCAGCGTTACTTGATATTCATTTGTACTGTCATTCACTTTTAAATCTGTTAAGTTTTTCACTTCTTTTGTAAGGCCGTTTTTCAAAAAGAACTCTTTTAAACAAACCTCTCTACGCTTAGACTTCGGAGAGAAATCCCCCAGTATTACAAAATCTTTTTCTTCATTTTCAAAAATTTCATTTGCAGAGACAACAATACCTACAGAGTCTTTTCTACTAAATTCAACAAACTGTTCAGCTGAATTAATCGCATTCACTTGAAAAATTGTGTTATCAGGACATATAAAGAATTCCTTCTCCAAATTGTTATATACATGAAGAACAACAATGTCTTTATCTAGTTGTAAATAAACTTTTAATTTTCCATTATTCGTTATTTCGGAAAGTCCTGAAATTGGTAGAACACATATAATTCTATCTTTATGGATTTTCATACTAGATAGTGATAACTGTCTTTTAGAATCTCCTTTATGAATAAATAATCCCTTTACTCTCTCATAAATATCTTGCATATTTCCATCTGTTTGTATAGAGATTTCAAGTTCGATGCTTTTATTTTGCGTAATTTTCATTTCTTCCAATAACACTTTTACTTTCAATTCAATCTCACCTTTCATCTGCTAACAGTTAAATCCACTATCCGACTACTTTGTGTCCATTCCTCTATTTACAATTTATGTTCTATAACTTATATAAAAAATTATCCTAACTACTATCATTAGTAAGAGTGGTATTAATATATTCAAATAAATAAAACGTAGTATACTTATTTATTTAATTAACAATATAACGAAACAATTCTAACGAAAAAAGGGCGGATTTAGTTTTTCAGTTGATCTCTCTTTGCAAGGATCTCCAGGACAATTCTCTTTGAGTTGTTTTGATCGATATATGAGAATAAATGATTTCTAAGCAATTTATACCTTTCTTTCTCCTTAAATCCATTGTGCATATAGAAAGTTAAGAGTTGAACTAGTTCATCCACATGCACACATCTATCTCCAAATAATTCATGTTCTACGTTTAAATAACCATTCATTATATGATCGAACTGAAAGAAAATAATTGGTTTTTTTAAATAATACATATCCCAAGAAACACTAGAATAATCTGTTATAAGCAGTGAAGATTCCATTATCAACTCATTAATTTTTATATCTTTGTATTTTACAAATTGTACATTTGAAGTATTACACTCAAAATAACGAATAGAACTATGAATTCTTGGATGCATACAAAATTTTAAAATAACGTTATGTTTCTCTAGTTGTTCAACAAGAGTTGTATCATTTAGCAGCCTTTCATATTGCCTATAAAATTGACTATCTAAAAACCCTTCCTCTGATACCTCATCTAGCCACTCTCGCCATGTCGGTAGCAATAGAATTTGTTTTTGCTCCCCACTCTTATCTTGCAAATAATCCCACCTTGCTAATCCACTCACAATGATTTCATCTTCTGTATAATTAAAAAATTGTTTTACAATTTCTTTTTCATATTCCGAAGATACACAAAATAAATTCGTTCCATTCGGACTACCTTTTTTAAAAATTGAATCCACCTTTTTCAAACCTAGCACACCGTGTTGTAGAAAAACGTGCTTTTTAGTATGAATAACTTTCTTTAACGTTCCCCTGTTTTCTTTCCATATATAACAATGTGCCTTTGACTCAGAAGATATCATAAGTGTACTAGCAAGGAGATAAATCATATACTTGATGCTCATAAAGTCGATAACTTTATCCTCATATTGATCAAGCATCTTATAGTCATTAGACTTTTTGTTAATCACATAATATAGATTGGGAATTTGCTTATGATCATAGCAATACTTAAAGAAATAATAAGAATTATCTTGTGCGGTATGGCTAAATTTCTCATATACTAATGCAATGCCTTTTCGATCCCAATGCCATTTAAATGTATAATATATGATTAATGCCAGCTTTTCTTTCAAAGCATATTTTAACTGATCATAGGTTCCCTTCCTTCGATAATGTAAGCTGAGTCCACCTTTAACAGTCACATATGGATATACTACATATCCATCTTCACCATGGTCACGCTGTAATCGATTGTTTAGCTTTCTATTAACAATATAGCTGGGATGTTTAATTCGATAACTTTTAAGTTCATCGGATTTCAAATGTACATAAAAATCCCAAAAAAACGGGCCTAGCTCAAGTTGATCCAGCTCTATTTCAAAGATAACCTTTTTTTCAAATTCATTTACGCTACTTTCCTGATACGGGAGTTGATAAACTTTATCTCCGTTCCTTTTTTTTAAAGTTATAGCCTCGACCGTACATTTATCTCTACATTTTACTCTAATAGCAAACTGCCATTTTCCCTTTTTCTTCTTAAATGACGTTATTCGTATTTTAGAAATTAACTTTCCGTAGGATTTGACCATTCGCTTCACTCTTTCTTTAGCACTTCAACGAATCAAATTCATATAGTTAAATATATGATTTTCAAGAAATTTGTATGTTATAACTCAACTATGAGCGATATACGAAGGTTTTAATCCCACCGTAATCATGTAAACACTTCATCAATTTAATTAGCATGTAAAAATATAGATATTTGATCAACAGTTATACCATCTGCGGATGAGAATTTAAAATCATATTTATCAGAGCGGTATATAAATGATGCTCCGTCTTCACTTACTAACTGCGCTTGACCTAACTTCTCTAACATCGCCACCTTAGGGATAGACATATTCTGTATTGTAACCTGTTTTACAGTGAACTGATGGTTATATAGAACATTGATATTTTCATGACTATTTAATGTACCCTCTAATAGTTCTTCGGTGTTTTTTGGCTTCCCTATCACACCTTGTACATCTTGTTGATTTTTTCCTAATAAAGATATACCACTTTCAAAGTTTTGATTTGAGCCCGATAGCCCCTTTAACTTGTTGGAGATAACCTCATACTGTAAAGCTGAGCTAAAAGGAATCGCACTTGACACACCCTCACTAATCCATCCTTCTGTTCCATCTTCATATACAATTTCCAACCAGTTTATATCGTTTTTTTCATCTTTTTGCTGTGTCTTTACCACAAACGGTGTACCAAATTCCATCATAGCTACTTGTTTACCATTTAGATTTGGCATACTTCTGATCTTTGCCTTTGCCATTTTCACATATCGAATATCTAAATCCGCCAATGGATTTTTTTTCTTTTCATTAGACACTTGTTTCTTTTTACTTTCAGCTTCCGCCTGGGGAGGCTGGACAAACAGATCCTTTTTCAAATAAGCGGTACTTCCAACTCCGATACATAAGACCAATCCTGCCAATGGAATCATATATTTTTTCTTCCGTTTCCTTGGATTTAATCCAGTATGTGCAATATCTAAAGCCTTAGCGTCCTCCTGCTTCATTTCCTGACCGGCTTGTTTTCTCTGTGCTTCTTCTTTAAATTTTTGTTGCTCCTCTTTACTCATAGCACGGTATTCTTTTAAAAACTGTTCGTATTTAGGCATTACGTCTTGCATAAGCCCATAATCCTTAATTTCACCATATTCAATCCATAACGCTTTTGTACAAAATTGCTTTACTTGTCCTAATGAATGACTCACAAAAAAGATCGTTTTCCCTTGTTCTTTAAATTCATTCATTCGTTTTAAACACTTATCTGTAAATGTTTGGTCACCTACAGACAAGGCTTCATCAATAACTAAAACATCTGGATTAATATTCACAGAAATTGCAAAACCAAGGCGAGATTTCATACCGCTAGAATATTTTTTTACAGGCATATCAATAAACTTACCAATATCGGCAAACTCGATAATTTCTGGTGTTAATGTTTGAATCTCATCCTTACTTAGCCCCATCATCAAACATTTCAATTCAATATTTTCTCGGCCTGTTAATTGGTTATTAAGTCCGACAGCTATAGCAATAAGTGATATTTTACCCTTTATATCAATAGTTCCTGCCGTAGGTGGTGTAATGCCAGCAATTAAATTAGACATTGTTGATTTACCAGATCCATTTACGCCAATAATACCAATTACATCACCTTTTTGGGCTTCAAAACTTAAATTTCTTAACGCGTAAAAATCTTCACCAAACCCGCCCGGATATATAATATCCTTTAACTTATCAGAACTTTTACTATGCATTTTATATTTTTTTGTTACATTATGAAACTTCACTGAATAGTTCATTTTTTACAATCCTCATTATAGATAGTCTACAAAATGTTTTCTAAATTTCACATGTACTGCTGTACCAATCAATAGCATAAAGAACACAATTCCCCAGAAATACAGTGTATACATTATATCTTCATAAAACCAACCCGTTCCTAAAAAAGCATTTCGATAGCCTTGGACTATGTAGCATAATGGATTCAGCTGCATAATCTTTTGTAAAACAAGCGGTAACTTCTCAGGGGTCCATAAAATGGGAGTTAAATAGAGTAGCATCCGCATTAAAGATTGCACTATCATTTGTACATCACGTACGATCGTAGATAAAGTAGAAGTAATTAAAGAAAACGCAAAAACAAGCATAACTGTGGCAAACATATAATAGGTCAATTGAATATAATAGATTGAAATCCCTTGACCCGATACTAAAAATATAAAGGTAACAATGCCTATTAATACTAGATGTTGATAAAAGTTAGACATAATTACATAACTAGGAATAACACTCATTGGAAAGCTCATCCTTGAGATCATATTTAACCTTGTATAAATAGATTTAGAAGCTTGCATAGTTGCAGGATTAATAAAGAACCATACCGATATGCCAGAAATCAACCAATATATAAATGGAACACCATTTACCCCTGAACCACCTCTTATTGCAGTTCCAAAAACAAACCAATAAATGCCCATTTGGATTAGAGGGTTTAACATTTCCCAAACGATGCCTAGATAGTTATCTTTATTTGTACTTTTAACTTGATAAATAGATAGGCGTTTAATTAAATAGAGACTATTTATCTGTTCTTTTAATACCATAATCATTGCATTCATTTTATTGTGCCTCTCCAAAAAACACTTTCTCTACTACACGTTTAGATGCAAGACCATCTTCCAAATAACAGTAGTTATTATAGAAAGTATCATATTTTTTTTCAAATTCGCCCAATCCATCCCTTGTGAATTTCATAATCTCTTCCAATACACCTTCAGTTGTTGAAACAACTGGTCCAGGAGCTTCCTTTTCTAAATCAAAATAAAAGCCTCTTAGCTTATCACGATATAAATCAATATCATACGTATAAAAAATAATGGGTCTTTTCAAATTTGCATAATCAAAAAAGACAGAAGAATAATCTGTAATTAGCACATCTGATAATACGTACAATTCATTAATATCGACATGATGGGAAAAGTCATAAACAAACCCTTTATACGGAGCTAAATCAAACTGTTCTGCTACTAAATAATGCATCCTTAACACAATGATATAATCAGAACTTAACTTTTGCTGTAAAAGGTTTAAATCCAGTTGTAAGTCTAATTTATAACGCCCTTGGCTATAAAATTGATCATCTCTCCACGTTGGAGCATATAAAATGATTTTTTTATCTACAGGTAAACCGTTTTTTTTCTTCAGCTCTTCAATCTTCTTACAATTATTGTTTACATATAAAAAGTCATTTCTAGGATATCCAACTTCAACTACATCTTTTTTAAATTGAAATGCGCTTCGGAAAATCTTTGTTGAATACGCATTCGGTGACAATAAATAATCCCAATTTTGCGCTTCTCTCTTAAAGTTTTCCTTAT
The DNA here is from genome assembly GCF_056396785.1 of Bacillus sp. 05T21. Lineage (NCBI taxonomy): Bacteria > Bacillati > Bacillota > Bacilli > Caryophanales > Bacillaceae > Bacillus > Bacillus sp. 05T21. Next base: position 77,199 of record NZ_JBFTMD010000007.1, read on the forward strand.
ATTTTTCTGTAGTTGTGCCTGGCATATGAACTTCTTTCATATCCATAGCTAATTTTTTTAGTGGTGTACCGTGCCAAGTTTGTACATAAGTAGTATGCTTAGGCTTTGGAAGCCACAATGGCATCCGACTATTTGTAACCCAATATTGCGCACGTGCCATTAAAATAAACCAACGGATTGAAAAGCGCTTAACATATGGAATATTCGCCTCTTTAAACTGTTCTATATAGTTTTTATTCACACTCCACACCATTTGGAATCCTAAATGTTGCTGTTCCATATACTCGTATATCGCACGTGGATTACAACTATACTGTTTGCCAGAAAAACTTTCAAAAACAACTAATTTCTTTTGAGCAGGTAAGTGACTGCATAGTACAAATATCGTTTTACAAGTAACCTTTACTATTCGATGATTTTTTATTTTTTTGATTACACTCATATTATCCATGCACCTTCTAACTACAATTAGCCTTTTTATAAATTATCACGATAACCATTTACATTCTTACATTCAATGTCCCTGATTCAAAGACCGTAAGAAAAATTAAACACCCACGAAAAAAAGCTAAGTATTTTCCTTGGATCTCACTTAGCCCATTTACCTTACAACTTAACTTAAAGCTCAACCTCTTTTTGATCAAATAAGCAATTGACCAACTTCTTACTTGAATTCCCATCCGAATATTGATTCCAACGTGCATTGAATTGCTTCAACTTATTACTATCAAACGAATAGTTTCGCACTGTTTCAATAATTTCAGCTGAGTTATACACAACAGGTCCAGGGACATCAGCAATAAAGTCTCCAATGATTCCTCTTTTCTTCACATATTTCTTTAGATCATATGCAAAAAATATCATTGGTTTATTTAACAAACAAAATTCAAAAGGGACAGAAGAATAATCTGTTATTAAAATATCTGTTACTAAAAACAAATCATTTATATTCGGGTATAGAGAATAGTCATATAAGAAATCTTTATACGATTCCTTATATTCCAGATTATTTCTTATAGCTGGATGTAGTTTGATCACAAGAATATATTCATCTTCTAAAGCCTCATACATTGCATCAATATTTAAATGTAAATCAAAATCTTCCAGTTCTTTATCTCTAAAAGTTGGAGCATATAAAATGACCTTTTTCCTTTGTAGATCAGGAAGACCACATAGGAGACTATTAACAATATGCTTTTGATGATTTTTATTAAAAAAAACATCTGTACGAGGGATGCCCGTTTTTAATATATTTTCCTCTTCTATTCCAAAGGCATCCATATAGATATTTGCCAAAGCATCAGAGCCTACTACAACCTTATGAAAATTGTTGTAAACCTTTAAAAACCTTTTTTGTGCGTATTTACTTCGCCTTTTAAAAGAAGGGGCCAATAATCCGAATTTTTTAATGGCACCCGCCGCATGCCAAATTTGGATACATTGTACCCCGCTTTTAAACCGGATCGTTGACAACGATCCAAAATAATTATCGATAATAACATGTTGAGATGTCGCTAAATGATACACTGCTTGTATAGTTTGTACTATACTTTTTGTTTCAAATGCGAATGATTTTACATCCGGATAACTTTTCACTTCATACTTACAAGTTGATTTATACAAAAAAACAACTTCACAATTTACATGTTGTTTCTGCATTTCTTCATAAATAAAGATAAGATTTTCCCCATAAGACATAATAAAGGTTACCTTATTTTTAAGAGGAAATACTTTTGCTATGTTGAATAGGATTTTGAACACAATTAGATATACTGTTACAATCAGTTCTCGAAACATAATACACTATCTAGCAACTAACACTAGCTCCTGTTTAATTTTAGTAGTAGAAATCCCAATTGTTCTTGGTAAATAAACAACCTCACAGTATTCTTTCAAAAAATCAAATTCTCCTCCCCAATCATCACCCATAACAAAAATATCTACGTCATGATTAACAACATCTTTTACTTTCTGCTCCCAACTATGCTCAGGAATCACCTCATCCACATAACGAACCGCTTCTAGAATCATTTTACGATTCTCATAGCTATGATAAGATTCTTTATTTTTTAATTTGTTAAATTCATCTGAAGAAACAGCAACAATTAAATAATTCCCTAAATCTTTCGCTCTCTTCAATAAGTTAATATGTCCCCAGTGCAATAAATCGAAAGTCCCATATGTAATAACCTTTTTCATAATCGCGCCCCCTGTGAAATGTTCTTTTTTTATAATTATTTGCTTTAGAAATATATTAAAATTAGAGCGTCCCTTGCACCTATGTAAATCCAAAACAAATTTACATAGATTTTACATCAAGTTCACACGAAATTCACAAGGATGATTATAACATAATTTTTATTTACAAACTATGACAATAACCTAACAACTATTGTCACATCTCGTTTAAGAAAGCGCTTTCTTATCTAGTGTTACAAATCCCCTCTCCCTTCCTTTTATTTACAAAAAAGTGCGAAGGAACTATTTCCTTCGCACTTTTTACTACCCTTTATATAACTATTTCAACATACGACGTGGCAATTTATCAATGTTCTCTAACATAATACCGGTACCAACTGCAACACATTGCATTGGGTTTTCAGCAATTAATACTGGTAATTTTAACTCTTCTGCTAGAAGCATGTCGATACCGTGTAATAAAGCTCCACCGCCTGTTAGAATAACACCACGGTCAATAATGTCCGCAGATAGTTCTGGTGGTGTGCGCTCTAGTACGCCTTTTGCAGCTTGTACAATGATAGCCGCGTTTTCTTTTAGTGCTTCTGTAATTTCTTCAGAGCATACTGTAATTGTACGTGGTAAACCAGTTACCATGTCACGTCCGCGAATTTCAAGCTCTTCACTACGTGCACCTGGGAATACTGTACCAACTTTAATTTTAATATTTTCTGAAGTACGTTCTCCAATCAATAGCTTATACTTACGTTTAACGTAGTTTAAGATCTCCATATCAAACTTATCGCCAGCCATTTTGATAGAGGAAGAGGTAACAATATCACCCATAGAAAGTACGGCAATATCTGTTGTACCTCCACCAATATCAACAACCATGTTTCCGCTTGGCTGGAAGATTTCCATACCAGCACCAACTGCGGATACTTTTGGTTCTTCTTCTAAAAATACTGTTTTACCACCTGAACGTTCAGCAGCCTCACGAATTGCTTTTTGTTCTACAGATGTGATATTTGTTGGACAGCAAATTAAAATGCGAGGTTTTGAAAAGAAGCTCTTCACGTCCAATTTGTTAATGAAATACTTTAACATTGCTTCTGTAATTTCGAAATCTGCGATTACACCATCTTTAAGCGGACGAATTGCTACAATATTACCAGGTGTACGTCCCACCATACTTCTTGCTTCTTCACCTACTGCTAATACTTTTCCACTATTACGATCAATTGCCACAACAGATGGCTCATTTAATACAATACCCTTACCTTTAACATGAATTAATACGTTAGCCGTACCTAGGTCAATTCCGATATCTCGCGCAAACATTCCCGTCATTTCCTCCTCGATATTCAAAATCAGGTTACACCCGAATTCTTTTACACCTAATTCCTGATTTTATCATAAATTTAACAGAAACGTAATATTCGCAAAAAGAATTTTCCTGAAAAATATTACCGAATTTACAAGGAATGTTTGCTATTTTAGATTTATTGGCGCACAGGGTTTTCAGTATCTTCTTTTCTATACTTCTGCTTTGTTGCTTCTCCCCCTCTTAAATGACGAATAGACTTATGATAATCAAGAATTTCTTTCACTTCATTTGCGAGCTCTGGATTAATTTCTGGCAAACGTTCTGTTAAATCTTTATGGACTGTACTCTTTGATACCCCAAACTCCTTTGCGATTACACGCACTGTCTTTCTTGTCTCCACGATATACTTGCCAATCTTGATAGTTCTCTCTTTGATGTAATCGTGCACACCACTCGCCTCCCTAAATTGGATGTGAGAAGTGTGAAATGAGACTCGCTGCATACGACTATGAAGTAAATGTGAGTGCTGTTTGTAAGCGTTAAACATTCTTGGATTTATAATGAAATGATTCACGATTTCTCACCTCAAACACTCTCTTTGCATTGGTTTATACCATTGTATTGCCCGCACTACTGATATATGCTACATGTTCACTATTTTTGCGGACTAAGTTAAGAAAAATTACGTTTTTTTGTGAGAAATACGTTAACAATGACAATTATGGCGAAAAAAAGTGACACCTCTTTATAAAAGGTGTCACTCTTCTCTTTCATACTCTTCTTCTAACAACTGATGGTGGGGAACTTCTTTCTTACCGGCAATATAATAATATAAAGCGAATAAAACAAACAATAAAATGATAGCAATCGACAGAACAGATAAAAATGACACAGTATCCCCTCCCTTTTGTAATATATATTCGAGAATCTCGTCATTTTTCCTTGTTATTGCAACTTTTTTCTCGAAATTGATTATTTTTATATAAAAATAAAAAAATCAGCTCTCCTAATGAGAACTGATTTTTTTACTTTATTATTCTTGTGAAGAAGAACCGTTAGATGATTCTGTAGAACCATTCGTTGATTTTTCTTCTTTTTGAGATTTGTCATCTTGTTTGCCGTTCGTCTCTTTATCACTCGTCGAGCCGCTTGTTGATTTTTCTTCTTTTTGAGATTTCTCATCTTGTTTGCCATTCGTCTCTTTATCACTCGTCGAGCCGCTTGTTGATTTCTCTTCTTTTTGAGACTTATCTTCTGTTTTACTTTCTGGTTTCGTGCTTGTTGACTTTTCTTCTTTTTGAGATTTGTCATCAGTTTTTTTACCAGAAGCATTTGTCGCCTTTGCAGCACCCGCATCAGCTTTAATTTCTGCTACTGATTTATTTAAGTAACGCTCAGGGTTCACAGCCACATTGTCTTTACGTACTTCAAAGTGAACGTAAGAACCTACCTCTTTATTCATTGCATTTAGACCTGATTTTCCTAACACTTCACCTTGCGCGACTCTTGCACCTTTTTCTACTTTCACACTGCCTAAACTTTGATAATATGCCGCTACACCATTTCCACTATCTACTGTTACAACATAACCAAGAAGTGAATCTTTTTCAGCTTTCGTTACTGTACCACTTAAAGCAGCTGTAACATCAAATTCTTTTCCGTTTTTCGCAGCAATGTCGATTCCTTTATTCGGGGAATATGTGTTGTTATAAAAGACAAGTGCTTTTTCTTGTTCCGCCTCTGATGCTGCATCTTCATAGAATTTCTTCTGTACTACTACTTCTGCATTTGCTGCAGCTGGCATTTTCATTACTTCTGAAGATTTTGTTACCGGTACTGCTGGATCTTCCGTTTGTGTATACGGTGTTGCTTGATCTTGGTTCGGAGCTTTCTTTGGATTAGCTCCCTGGAACCATAGCGCAACCATTAAGATTACCGCTGCACAAGCAATGTATAGTGCCGGAAACACCCATCTTTTTTGAAATAAATGTACTACTTTTCGCGACTTTTTACTATTTCTTCCTCGCATTCCATCATCACCTCAGCAATCATTTTGAACAATATTCACTCATCCTATACAACCTATAACTAATTACTTTTCGACAAAATCTGTAAAAATATGTATAAGAATTGCAGGATTTCCGAGGAAATGATGAAAAAAGAAAAAACTGAGCGTTTGAGCTCAGTTTTTAGTCCATTTGTTTCTTTCTATAAATGAAGAGTGTAATAACAAATACTGCAACTAACCAAATTGTTATGTTCAATAAATTACTAGTAATTGCACTAAAACCTCCACCTTTTATAACACTGCTAACTGCAAGACCGATATGACGAGTTGGCAAATAATCGACTATTTTTGTAACGACTTCATTCTTCACAAACATTCCAATTAAATCACCGAAAAGGAATGTCATTAATATTGGTAATCCAATTGTTGATGTTTGCGGTACATTTTGAGCTAATAATCCAATACAAGTACCAATGAGGTTAAATATTAGCATTCCAAGAACAAAGATGAGTAATAATAATGCAATATTACCTTCTAATTTACCTAAAATAAGTAGATTAATAAAACAGATCGCTACTGTAATCATACCCGTTAATGAACTTTTACCAATTAATACTTCAATAGATGATGCTGGTGATAGCATAAGAACACGAAGCGTATTTTTTTCCTTTTCTTCAGCGATGAGCATCGCCTGTACAAAGCCTCCGACCATAACTAACGCCATCACAGTTAACGTACTTGCTCCAACTTCTCTCATATTATCTGAGCGACTAAATAATACCGAAAAGACAAGTGGCATTACCAACATAATTAAAGTTTGTGAATTCGTTTTAAAATCCTGTACCTCTTTCCGAAAAATTGCTGAAAATCGTCTCATTGAAAATGTCATTATAGTCCCCTCCCAGTAACTTCAATAAAGATATCGCCTAATGTTGGCTCGTGTGAATGAATAGATAGTAATTCGCCTTTTTTCATCCATTCTGAAATGCGTTTTGCCCCTAATTCATCTTTTTTCACAATTTCTTTCTTCTTATCTGTTAACACAACTTGTATTTGATCTTTCGCGTATTGCAAGCGAAGGTTTTCCGGTGTATCAAGAGCTACTATTTCTCCTCCGCACAGAAAGGCAATGCGGTTACAAAGCGTTTCTGCTTCGTCCATGTTGTGCGTTGTTAAGAAAATCGTTGTTCCTTCTTTATTTAAGTCTTTTAAGATTTTATGAATGTTTTGTACGTTTACTGGATCAAGTGCAGATGTTGGTTCATCTAAGAAGAGGATATCTGGTTTATGAAGAATTGCTCTCGCTAGTATGACGCGCTGCTTCATTCCTTTTGATAACTTTTTCACTTGTGTTTTTTTATCATCCAATAAGTTCACTTGTGCTAACACTTCATCAATTCGTTCTTTTTTACAATCGTATAAGTCACAAAATAATAGTAAGTTATCATAAATGCTAAGTCTGTCATATAAGCCGCTATTGTCTGTTAAAATACCGATTCGTTTGTAATCGATGCTGCTTGGCCCTGTAATGCCTTTACCTAATACTCGTACTGTTCCAACGCTATGAAGCAATTGAGAAGTTAAAATTTTCACTGTTGTCGTTTTCCCAGATCCGCTCGGTCCAAGAAATCCGAAGATTTCTCCTTGCTTCACCTCAATATTTACATTTCGAAGGGCCGCTTTTCCATCGAAACTTTTCATTACATCTTTCATTTCAATTGCCAATGTCATTTCGTCATCCCCTTTGTTTTTCTTTTTATAGATGAAAGTCGCTTTAGCGCTTTTCGTTTGTTTGTTTCGCTTTTCTTGACTCAATCATATGAAAAACAAAGGGGTTACGCAGTAAAATACCGGTAAAAGGAGTATTTTTACCGGTGAATGAATCCCATTTTGAGCTTATTGGAGCATTTTTATAGTCCAATTACACCTTTTAATTCATCCATTCGTCCTTTCGAAAGCGGGATTGAACTTTTTCTTTCGTCATCCAAAATTAAACTAAAACTATTACGTGTCCACGTAATGACTTCTCGTACTCTTTGTAAATTAACGAGGTACGAGCGATGACATCTAAAGAATCCGAATCCTGTTAATCTCGTTTCTAGTTCACTTAATGTTAATGCGCATACGAAGTCACCTTCGCGCACATGAATATGTGTCACTCCATTTTGTGTTTCAATGAAATGGATCTCCATCGGATCCAGTAAAATGATTTTATCGTTCACTTTCGCTGGTATTCTTTCCAGTTTCATTTGCGGAATCATTTGAACTACTTTTTCTTCATCTACTTCTTCAACTTCTTCTTGCTCTATTTCTATCTTTTTCACACCATCATTGTTTAATATGTATACATCTTCTGTCAACGAAAGGGCATCCGATAAAAAGGAGGACGTAATAAAGATTGCCTTTCCTTGCTCTTTCATTTTCATAATCGCTTTTCGAATAATAATCGTACTCTCTGTATCTACATTTTGCTCTGGCTCTTCTAAAATAACTAAATCCGGATTGTGAATCATAATCCGCCCGATATGAAGACGGCGTTTCTCTGAAAATGACAATTTTTCTATTTTAGCGTTTAACTTATCTAGGAGACCGACATATTGTACAACTTCTTCTATACTCATATGTGATTCATAAAGCCCTAATAAAAACTTGAAGTACTCCTTCACCTTTAAACGGTCATATGCTTCATCTTTCAAAAAACAAAAGCCGATGCGTGAATACATCTTCTTTCCAATCGATTCACCTTCAAATAGCACACTGCCCAAAGAAGCCTCTTCTTCTCCGATAATAATGCGATGCAACACTTTAGCTGTATGATTATTGCACTGCAAAACAACACATTGCCCTTTTTCAACCTCCAGTTCAATTGCCGGCAACTGGTTCGTCTTCCCTAATTGTTTCAACTCCAATAACGCCATTCTGTCTCCTCCAAATGTTTTTCCCTAATTATATCAAATATTTAATGGAAAATTATGATATTTCATGAAGTACCATAACAAATAAGGACCTGTCCCAAAATCGATGAGAGTAGCTCTTTTTTCATGTCGCATGATGGCAAATAAAGTGAAACTTTAATCAGTGGGGGTTTTGTTCATCCCCCACTGATTATTAGCCTTCACCAATCGAGCTTTTACGGGCAGCCCGACTCCCACAAATAGCGGGATAAAATTTTATCGGTGATTTTTCGAATATATCGACCACAACTCGAGTTTTATCAGCGATTCGACAATAGTAGCAACTTATAAATATGAAAAGACCGTCCCAAAACACCTTTTGAGACGGTCTCTTTTGCGTTCTATTTTTTCACCATTAACTTTCCTTCATAATCATTCATCGTCTTTATTTCAACGCCTTTATAATAATGAGCGACGATATCTGTATATTTCTTACCTTCCACTGCCATGCCATTCGCACCGTACTGGCTCATACCGACGCCGTGACCGAATCCTTTCGTCGTAACGGTGATGTTATCCCCTTCTTGTTTCCACGTAAAGTCTGAGGAGCGTAAATCTAACTTTTCACGAACTTGTTTTCCTGTTAATGTTTTCCCTTGGAACTCTACATCCTTTACTCGCTTTCCTTCCGTAAGGTCTTTAATATTACCAACCTTTCCGTTTGCTAGTACTTTCACACCGAGACGTTTTTGAAAATCAGATACTGTGAATTTTTGCTCACTCGTAAATTTTGGAGAGGCTTGATCCCACGGACTATCTACACTCTTTAAGTATGGATAATCATTTCCCCAATAATCAGCTGCATTTTCTGTTCGTCCGTTACTCGTTGAGAAGAAGGATGCTGAAATTGGTTTTCCATCATACGTTAAAACTTGTCCTGCGGTTTTCGAAACGGCTTCCTCAATTTTCTTTAAATTATTTTCGTAGTTATTACCCCATTGTTTCTTCAATTCCTCTTTGCTTTTGTACACTTGATCTTTCACTGTATCTGTCACGTCCGCATTGTTTTTCTTACCACCGCTTAGCATACGCTGCACTACAAATGTTCTTGCTGCTAATGCCTGCGCCTTTAGCGCCTCTATTTCAAAGCTGGCATTCATCTCAGAAGCTACTACACCGGCCACATACTCCTCCATAGGTAATGTTTCTACCTTCTTCTGCTGATCACGGTATACAGCAACTTGAACCGCTGTATCCACTTTCCCTGGAGCTGGTATACTTTCTATCGCTGGAGGAGTTTTAGAAGCTGCTTCTTCCCCTACTTTTGCTTTCGCAAACGGAATAACAAGAGCAGCAGGTACAATGATAACGAGCGCTATTAAGAGCGCTACTGTAATGAAAAGTGGCTTTGAAAATTTCATCCTATTCCCCCAATATAAAGTGAAACTTTAATCAGTGGGGGGTTTTGTTCATCCCCCACTGATTATTAGTTGAACCAATCGGGCATTTAAGGGCAGCCCGACTCACACCTAACTACTTTGCTTCAGCCGAATTTTGAGGTGGGAGTTTTATTGACCGCAAATAGCGGGATAAAGTTGGATTCCTTTCATTCTTATGGAAATACGGGATCTTTTAGAACATACTTGGGGGTATCGGTATAAAGTGAAACTTTAATCAGTGGGGGGGTTGTTCATCCCCCACTGATTATTAGCCTTCACCAATCGGGCGTTTACGGGCTGCAGGGCTCCCGCCTAACTTCTTTGCTCCAGCCGAATTTTGAGGCGGGAGTTTTACTGACCGCAAATAACGAAGTAAAACGAAAATTTTCTAAATATTTTTACTGAGACGTGCATAAGTATAGAATTTATTGACTATAACAGTAATAACCAAAAAAAAAATAGCCCCTATGTCAAAAGACATAGAGACTACTTCAATTAAGCGTGAAGATCAGAAACTTCTTGTTCTTTCACTTCTTCTACTTTTTCGTTTACACGTTCAATAGTTGCACCTAATGCAGCTAATTTCTTATGGAAATCTACATAACCGCGGTCAAGATGTTTTAACTCTGTTACACGAGTATAACCTTCTGATACTAAACCAGCTAAGATTAATGCTGCTGCAGCACGTAAATCAGTTGCGCCTACTTCAGCTCCTTGCAAGCTACTTGGACCGTTCATAATTACAGAACGACCTTCGATTTTAATATCAGCATTCATACGACGGAATTCTTCAACGTGCATAAAGCGGTTTTCGAATACCGTTTCTGTAATCATACTTGTTCCATCAGCATGTAGTAATAATGCCATCATTTGTGATTGCATGTCTGTTGGGAAACCTGGATGAGGCATAGTTTTAATATCAACCGCTTTTAACTTATCTGGGCCGATAACACGTACACCTTCATTTTCCTCAATAATTTTAACACCCATTTCTTCCATTTTCGCTGTAATTGAGCGTAAATGTTCAGGCACAGCATTTTCAATTAAGATGTCTCCACCTGTAATTGCCGCTGCAACCATGAATGTTCCTGCTTCAATACGGTCAGGAATAATAGGGTGGTTTGCACCATATAATTTTTCAACGCCTTCAATACGAATCGTTCCAGTTCCAGCTCCGCGTACTTTCGCTCCCATTGCATTTAAGAAGTTAGCTAAGTCAACGATTTCTGGCTCTTTCGCTGCGTTTTCAAGGACTGTTGTCCCTTTTGCTAATGTAGCTGCAGACATAATGTTTTCTGTCGCGCCTACGCTTGGGAAGTCTAAATAAATTTTAGCTCCTTTTAGTTCGCCCTCTACGTGTGCCTCAACAAATCCGTTACCAACTTTTACTTTCGCTCCCATTGCTTCGAAGCCTTTTAAATGTTGGTCAATTGGACGTGAACCAATTGCACATCCACCAGGAAGTGCAATACGAGCACGACCGTTACGTGCTAATAATGGTCCCATTACTTGAACAGATGCACGCATCTTACGTACATACTCAAATGGTGCTTCAATGTTTAATTCTTTAGAAGAATCGATTGTTACTTGGTTATTTTCAAATACGACTTCAGCATTTAAATGACGTAATACCTCGTTAATTGTGTATACATCAGATAATACTGGTACTTCAGATAGTACATTCTTTCCGTCACTCGCTAATAGGGCTGCAGCGATTATAGGTAATACAGCATTTTTTGCGCCCTCAACACGCACTGTGCCGCTTAACCGCTTTCCGCCACGGACGATGATCTTTTCCAAATTATTCCCCTCCGTGTCCTTTTTTCAGTATCTATTCACTCAATACTCAGAAGTTATGATCGGTGTGCCAACCACAATTGTATCTTTGTTGTTTGTAGAACGTATTGCTATTTGCACATTTATTTTCTCTCTATTTGTTGAAAGAGCGTCATTCCACTTTTTATTATATGCGGAGACTGATACAAATGCTCTTTCTTCTATCTGTTCGATCGCTCTTGCTGAAAGATCTTTCAAAACCTGATTGGTTTTATTTTGCAAAACACCTTCAATCTTATCATTCAGTACACCTTGAACACAAGTGTAAATTATAGGTTTTTCACTAAAAATTTTATCCATGTTCTGAACGTACTTCGGGTCCCATTTCGCCCCGCTCACTTCAAAAATAATAAAAGTGTTTTCTTTAGTATTTTCCTTACTCCAAGTTACTACTATTCGTTCTTCATGTGAAGAAGATTTTTTATAGGATGTAGCCTTATATCCATCTGGAGATTGTTCTAATTCCCAACCTTCGATGTTTGCCTCTTCCTTCACATCGTTTAACAATTTTTGAAACGTATGTATATTAGAAATTGTTTTCGTTTCTCGCGCTAACCATGACCACCGCTCTACTTTTGCATCGTTCTTCTCTAAAGCTGCAATCATGCTCTCCATTTTCTGTTCATCGCTTATAGGTTTCATCTCTTTATATCCGACCAAAAATAAAACAACACTTACGATAACGATAAGAATGGCTTTAAACTTCAATTCCATCCCCTCCTATCCCCATTGTTAACGGAGATATGAGGTTCTATACACTTACTTTACTAAATACGTTAAACTCTTTGAATAGCCTAAATAATCAAGGAAAAAGTTACTTACAGATGTCCCAATTGCAATTGTAATTAGGATAAGTAATACTCTCGTCTGCATCACTTTTCCAGACTTCATTAAGCGCTCAATGTGAATACCTTGTAAGGCCCACCACGTAATGGTAATAAACAATAAATGCGAAACAATGGCAATCAGTGCTTGTTGCCCTAAAAGATGTGCCAAAAAATCGACCCCTTTTTTTGCTTGGCTACTACTTACGCAAAATGTAAAAAACGATACCATAAATAAGTAGGAGCCACACTTTTTCAAACGCAAATAAGCATCTTACATCGTAATTTCCTCTCGGAAAACATATACCTATAGACGTTTTCATTTGTTGTTACTCCAAAATAAAAAGCGTAGAGTACGGACTCTACACCTTTTATTTCCACTATTGTACCACGTTCCCCAAGAAGAAGAAATCCTTCATTAATGGAAAATGTTCATAAAAGAAATTGTAACCAATCATCGGCATAATCCCTAGTATTACAATTGAAATTGCGCAAAGACTCATGACAATCTTTATATTTAACGGTAATCGGAGCTTTTCTTCTGTCTCTCCCTTGCGGAAAAACATTTGCTGTAATATTTGGAAATAATATATGAATGAAATAACCGTCGTCCCCATCATAATAGAAGCTAATACGTAATGAGCAGGTTCAACATGAAGTGCCCCTAAAAAAATGTTAATTTTCCCGATGAAACCTGCTGTCCCCGGTATTCCAGCTAACGATAAAATAAAGACCGTCATCACTATAGCTGTAAAGGGGGATCGCTTATATAACCCTGTAAAAATCGTCATGTTTTCCTTATCATTTTGTAAGATTAATCCGTGGATGATTGCAAATGCTCCTATATTCATAAGCATATATGCAAGCATATAAAACCACATACTATCCATCGTAAACTGTGATAGGACTACAAGAGGGACTAGCAAATACCCAGCATGCGCGATACCTGAATAGGCAAATAGACGTTTTACGTTGTATTGCTTTAATGCTACTACGTTCCCAACAATCATCGTAATACTAGCTAGTACCGCAATGTATATACTCATACGCCCGTACAAAGATTGTGCGTCTCCTTGGATTGCCACACCTGCAAACACCATAAGAAACAAACGCGTAATGAGTAGAAAACCAGCAATTTTAGAAATCGTTCCGAGAAAAGCAGTGACAGGTGTAGCCGCTCCCTCATACACATCTGGTGCCCACATATGAAATGGCACTGTTGCAATTTTGAATGAGAGTCCAACGAGCAAAAGTAGAAATGCGAGAGCTAACAATAACTGAATGCCCCCAGCCAATCCTTGCGTAAATACCTTTTGCATTTCCACTATGTTGGTCGACCCTGTAATACCGTATAAATAACTCATTCCAAAGAGTGTAATTGCTGTTCCAATTCCTCCGTTAATGACATATTTCATTGCAGCCTCATTCGATGCACGGTTTCTTTTTCGGATTCCTACTAAAATATAGGAAGAGAGCGAAAGCAACTCTAAACCAACGAACAATGTTATGAAATCAACGCTAGAAGCCATGAACATCGCTCCAAGAAGCGCCATTAAAAACAAATAATAATATTCTCCTTTATCTTGAATAGGCTCCTTCTTGTCATCGCTTATTGCCATACATAAAACGAGAGCTGCTCCGCCTAATAACAACGTTTTAAATCCTTTTGAAAATCCATCTAGTACAAACGATCCATTTAAAATATCTCCTGCCGGTTCGCTATATAGCGTCATTAATGACACTATCGCTAACAAGGCAGCGGCAATTGCACCAATCGCAACGTACCTATGGTTCAGCTTAAAAAACAAATCACATATGGAAAGAAGGATGGCTGCCCCGAGAATAATGAATTCTGGTACCATGAGATGCCATGATAAGCTAAGTAACGTGTTCATATCCATCCTACTTCACCCCCAATGTTTTCAATGTAGTTTGAAGTGGATCCCCTAGTAGTTCTGGCATTACCCCAATTGCAATAATACAAACGATAAGCACTATAACAGGAACGTACTCCCATCCGTGTATATCAAATTTCGCTTCCCATTCTTTCTTACCAAATATCACTTGAAGTGTCGCTCTTAATACGTATACAGCGGTTAAAATAATTCCAATTACACCGACGGCGGCGATAACAGGTTTCCCTTGGAATAAACCGAGAAAGGCAAGGAATTCGCTAATAAATCCGGACATCCCTGGCATTCCAAGCGATGCCATACCGCCCGCTAGGAAGAAACCGCTAAGCACCGGAACACTTTTTGCAAGTCCACCAAGTGCTGTAATATCCGAAGTCCCGAAACGCTCTTCAATAATGCCAAGCAAGAAGAAGAGTAAGGCCGCAATTAAACCGTGAGACACAACTTGGAACAATGCCCCTTGTGTACCTGGTGCATTTAACGCCGCAAGCCCCATTAATACAATGCCCATATGCGAAATACTAGAGTAAGCAAGTACCTTTCTAAAGTCCGTTTGGATGAGTGCTAGAAAGGCCCCATACAATAAATTAATTACCCCTAAAATCGCAATTAGCGTTGCAAAATCACGAAAATATTCTGGGAATAATCCTTTCCCGAAGCGAACAATACCGTACGCGCCAATCTTCAGCAAAACCCCCGCGTGAAGCATAACTACAGCAGGATGCGCTTCTATGTGTACATTGACCATCCAGCGATGCAAAGGGAAAACAGGGAGTTTAATCGCAAAAGCAATCATTATGGCAAGAAACAAGTCGAACTGTACGCTACTTGAGACGGCCATTCCTCCCCCAGCACCTACACTCGTTAATATTTCTTTAAGCTCCGCAATATTTGTTGTACCTGTTTTCGCAAATAAAACCGAGAAAACGATAAGTAAAATAGCTGATCCAATACCGTTATATATTAAATAACTATATGCAGCCTTTTCACTCGACAATTTCCCCCACTTGCCAATTAATAAAAACATTGGTGGCAACGTAATCTCAAAGAACATGAAGAACAACATTAAATTTTGAGCAGCAAAGACACCGAGCATACCTATTTCTAACATGAGTAACAGCATGTAGAATGCTTTCAAATTTCTTTTAATAGAAAATGCCGCAATAGCTGCAAGCATCGCTAGAAGGGCTGTGAGCAACATCATTACAAGCGATAAACCATCAATGCCGAGCTCGTAATAAATTGAAAACCACCTTTTGTCCACTGCTGTGAAATCCCCAAATTTAATCCATTTCACTTTTTCATCAAATATCGATAAGCTCTTTCCTGAAGCGTATGTACAAGCAAGGACGATAGCAATTCCAAATGGAAGCACCGTTCCGAATAAACCAAGCGCCTGCACTGTACGCGATTCTCGTTTCGGCGTTAATAAAAGCAAGAGAATTCCTAAAAGCGGGGAAAAAATGAAGAACGTTAATAGCAATCCATTCACCGTAAATCCCCTCCCGTATATAACAAAATAATTAGGAGCACTGCGAGCGAAACTGCTGTTACAGTTCCATACACTTGTACATTCCCGTTTTGAAGCCGTGATCCTAGTCCACTCATACCTTTAACGAGTCCAGCAATTAAAACTGCGATTCCTTCTACAACGTATACTTCAAATAAGCGAAGCACATGAGCGATTCCTTTCGTAATAGGAAGCACCGTCGCATTGTATAGTTCATCCACATAATATTTTTCTTTCAAAAGGTTATAAAGAGACGTCCCTTCTCCACCGGCCCAATCTCTAGAGATAGATTTCTTGCCATATATGAAATATGCGAGGGCAATTCCCGCAAATGAAACGAGCGTCGCAACAACCATAATCCAAACAGGTCCATGCACTTCCTTCACCTGGAATCCTATATCTTTCGTAAGCCAATCCCCAAGAAACGTTCCGAACCACGGTGTATTTATATAACCTGCCACTACCGCAAGGACACCAAGGACAATCATCGGATACGTCATGGTGCGAGGCGATTCATGCACCTCTTCCTTCGTCTTCGTTTCCCCCGTAAAGACAAGAAAATATAGACGGAACATATAAAATGCTGTTAGAAATGCCGCAATTACTGCTAAAACGAATAGAAAGTAATTGCCATTCATCCAAGCCGCCGCTAAAATTTCATCTTTACTAAAAAATCCGGAAAGAAGGGGAACACCACTAATTGCAAGTGTGCCTATTAAAAATAGTGCACCGGTTACTTTCATCTTTTTCTGTAAACCGCCCATTTTATTAATGTTTTGCGTATGGACTGCATGAATTACACTTCCTGCTGCCAGGAACAATAATGCTTTAAAAAAGGCGTGTGTCGTTAAGTGAAAGATACCAGCTACATAACCAGCCGAGCCTAGCGCAAGCATCATATACCCGAGCTGACTAACTGTAGAGTAAGCAAGAACCCTCTTAATATCAGTTTGCACTAGACCGATAGAGGCCGCAAAGATTGCGGTGAAAGCCCCAACGATTGCCACAGTTTGCATCGCTACCGCACTTGCTGAAAATAGCGGGAACATCGTCGCTACTAAATATACACCGGCTGCAACCATCGTTGCCGCGTGAATAAGCGCCGAAACAGGCGTCGGTCCTTCCATTGCATCTGGCAACCATGTATGAAGCGGGAACTGACCCGATTTCCCCATCGCACCGATAAAAATTAATATCGCCGTTATTGTAATCATAGAAGGAGAGAGGTCGCCCGTATGAATCGCTTTAAAAATCGCGTCATATTCAAAACTACCTGCGTGCCAAAAAATTAATATCATCCCAGTAAATAGCCCAACATCCCCAATGCGTGTCATAATAAAAGCCTTTTTCGCAGCAGCCTTCGCTTCTTCTTTAAAGAAATAAAAACCGATAAGTAAAAACGAACCAAGGCCGACTAACTCCCAAAATATATAAAGCTGTAATAAATTCGTCGATATAACTAGCCCAAGCATCGCAAAGGTAAAGAGCCCTAAATATGCATAAAAGGTTGGTAATCTGGTGTCACCTTTCATATAACCTTTTGAGTACACATGTACAAGAAAACTCACAAGTGTAACGATAAACAACATTAAAGCCCCTAATGCGGTAACTTCAAAACCAAATGATATATCTATATCTCCTACCCTAAGCCATACCCACTTATGCTTCACTGCCTCGGATGAAAATCGTTCTATTAGTACCACTACCGCGGATATAAAGGAGAGAAAGGTAAAGAAAATACCTAGTACACTACTTCCCTCTCTAATTTTCTTCCCGAACACAATAAGTAACAAAAACGAAACAAGCGGGAAAAGCAGTATGAGCCATGCATAATCGATCATTGTTTCCTTCCCCCTTTTCGGTCACAATGCTATCCTTTGAGCGTATCCATCTCATCTACATGAACTGTCGGGCGATTACGGTACAAAGCAATCAAAATTGCAAGACCTACCGCTGCCTCCGCTGCCGCTACAGACATCGTAAACAGCGAAAAAATTTGTCCTGTTAAATTCGGAAACAAGCCTAATTTACTAAACGCTACTAGATTTAAATTGGCGGCGTTTAACATCAATTCGATACAAACTAGTACAATTACTGTATTTCGCTTTGTTAAAGCTCCAAATAAGCCGATGCAAAACAAAATAATCGCAAGTGTTAAATACGCAGAAGCCGGAACGCTACTCATGGGAATCCTCCTCTCCCTCATCCTTCTTCGCAAGGATAATCGCTCCTACAAGTGCTACAAGTAAAATAACTGAGGTTAATTCGAATGGAATAATATATTTTGAATAGAGAAGTGTACCGATTTGAAGTGTGTTATTTTCATGGAGAGGTAAACTTCCTTGTGTGCTTTGATTTGAAAAATCGATACTATTAACAGCGAAATACATAACTGCTCCAAATGCTACAACCGCAAAGAAGATAATCCATTTTCGAAGAGTAAGGCGCGATTCATTTTCCGCGTTATGTTTCGTTAACATAATGCCAAAAATCATAATAATAGTGATTGCACCAGAGTAAAGTAAAATTTGTGCCACTCCGATAAATTCGGCTGATAAGAGAAAGTACAAACCCGCAATGCTAAGGAACGTAAGCACAAGGGCCAGCATCATATGCATTACTTTCGTTAAATTCAGCATAAGAACACCGCCGATAATCGCAGACAAGGATAATATAAAGAAAGCTACAAACTCGCCGTTCATGCTTTATTCTCCTTCCTGACGTTCTCGTCGTTCTCGTCAAGCCACTGCAAATTTTTAAATAAATCATCACGTGAATACTCTGCAAGTTCAAAGTTATTTGTCATTACAATCGCCTCTGTCGGGCAAACTTCTGTACATAAATCGCAAAGAATACAAATTTCAAAATTAATATCATACGTGTCGATAATTTTCCCTTTTTTCGTAGGATCAGGATGTTTTTTTCCTGTTAATTGAATGCAATCTGTCGGACAAATGTTGGAACACTGATTACAAACAATACATTTCTCTGGATAAAACTTTTGAATACCTCGAAATCGGTCTGGTAATGGCAACGGTTGATTTGGATAATCATACGTCACCTTTTTCTTACTCAAATTACTAAGCGTATATTTTAACCCTTTAAATAGTCCTTTCATCTCTTACTGGCACCCCCTTTATAGATTAGAAGAATAGCTCCTTAATCAATGCCGTTAAGAAAATATTTGCAAGTGCGATTGGTAATAATACTTTCCAACCAAACTCCATTAACTGGTCACCTCTTATGCGCGGGAACGTAACGCGGAACCAAATCAATAGAAAGACCACACTGCTGAATTTCAAAGCAAACCATACGGCTCCTGGAATAAACCCAAGGAACATAACTGGATTCCAGCCTCCTAAAAAGAGTACTGTAATTAAAGATGACATCCCGAAGAAATACACATACTCTGAAAGCATGAAAAACGCCCAGCGAAAACCTGAGTATTCCGTATGGTATCCTGAAACAAGTTCTGACTCCGCTTCGGGTAAATCAAACGGTGTCCTATTTAACTCTGCAACTGCCGCGATTAAGAAAATGACGAAACCGATTGGCTGTGCGAAAATGTACCATACCTTTTCCTGCGCCGCTACAATTTCATTCAAGTTAAGACTACCAGCTAACAAAACGACGCCAATTACACTCATCACAAGTGGAATCTCATAAGAAATCATTTGCGCTGCCGCACGCATCCCTCCTAAAAGGGAATATTTATTATTTGATGCCCATCCCCCAGTTACAACTCCGATCGTCGTAATCCCAGAGACAGCAATGTAATACAGTAACCCTACGCCAATATCCGCGAACTGAAATTTATCAGTAAACGGGATAACCGCAAGCACCATAAATGCTGGTGCGAATGCAATAACAGGCGCTAATATAAACAACGGTTTATCTGCAGCTTTCGGAATACTATCTTCTTTTAATAATAATTTCAAAACATCAGCTACCGTTTGGAGTAAACCGAACCGGCCCCCAACTTGGTTTGGTCCAATCCGCCCTTGCATAAATCCCATCACTTTCCGTTCTGCCAAAATACCGTATGTAACGAAGCCAAGGACTGCAAATAATAGAAGCACCGCTAATCCGAAAAAAATGAAGAAATTCGTCCAGCTTGAAGGTGATTGTAAGAGCGTCTCAATCATTAGCCGTCAACCTCCCCAAGTACAATATCAACCCCACCTAAAATCGTAATTAAATTGGCGATGTTTTCACCTTTCAATAACTTCGGTAAGATTTGCAAATTATAAAAAGACGGTCTGCGAAATTTCAAGCGGTACGGCTCTTTCTTTCCATCACTAGCAATATAACAGCCAATCTCTCCCCGCGGTGACTCTATACGGACGAACGCTTCTCCTTTAGGTGCTTTAATAATTTTCGGCACTTTCGCCAGCACAGCGCCGTCTTTCGGGAACTGCTGGGCTGCTTGCTCAATAATTTTTAATGACTCCTCAATTTCCTTCATCCGGCAAACGTAGCGGTCCCAAGCATCTCCCGTGCTCCCAACAGGAACATCAAATTCAAAACGATCATAAATAGAATACGGTTCATCTTTGCGAAGATCAAAGTTTACTCCCGTGCACCGCAAATTTGCGCCGCTTAAAGAATACGAGATCGCCTCTTCCGCGCTATATACACCAACGCCTTTCACACGATTTAAGAAAATTTCATTTCCGCTAACAAGGTCGTGATAACCTTCCAACTGCTCTCTCATATACGGAACAAACTCTTTCACCTTTTCAATCCAGCCGTCTGGTGCATCCCACTTCACGCCACCGACTCTCATATAGTTGAAAGTAAGCCTTGCACCGCACAATTCATTTAATAAATTTATAATCATCTCTCGTTCACGAAATGCGTATAAAAATGGACTAACCGCTCCTATATCAAGCAAGTTCGTTCCCCACCAGACGAGATGACTCGCAACTCTCCCAAGCTCCATCGCAAGCACCCGTAAATATTCAGCACGCTCCGGAATCTCAAGATCCATCATCGTCTCTACAGCGTGGCAAATGACGTAATTATTCGTCATCGCTGATAAATAGTCCATTCGATCTGTATACGGGATAATTTGCGTATATTGCAAGCTCTCAGCGATCTTTTCTGTTCCGCGATGCAAATACCCGATAACCGGTGTAGCCTCTTTAATAATTTCCCCGTCAATCTTAATTACAAGCCGAAACACACCATGTGTACTCGGGTGCTGCGGTCCTACATTTAAGAGCATCTCTTCCGTACGGATCACAAGCTACACCTCCACATCATACGGTTCATAATCTTTCCTAAGCGGATACCCTACCCAATCATCCGGCATTAAAATGCGAGATAAATTAGGATGACCTTTAAACACAATACCAAGCAAATCATACGCTTCACGCTCCGGCCAATCTGCCCCTTTCCAAAGCGGCGTCACCGATTCTACTTGCGGTGCTTCCCTATCTAGCTTTACCTTCACTGCTACTGACTGTTTCTTTCCATATGAAAATAAATGAACATACACTTCCATATGTGTCACAAAATCTGTCGCATGTAGCTCTGACATATAATCAAAAGCAAGTCCCTCATGGAATCGTAGCAATTCCATCACTTCATAATATTTTGAAGGATCCGCCACAAGAGTTGGAACATCTTTTGACAGCTTATTAATATAGGAATCTACTAATGCATATTCCCCTATCTTCTCCTTAACAACCTCCACATATTGATTTAAATATGGTTGGTTAACTGATGGCTCTTCCTGCTGCGGTTCATCTTCTATCTCATTTACAGCTCCCTTTGCCCTTGCCGCTGCAGCGGCTTTCGCTTTTGCGGCTGCAATTGCCTTTGCTTTCTCATCTCCAGAATCCCCATCACCTTGCGAGGCTTTCTGCTTCGCTAATGCAGCTACTTTTGCTTTTGCAGCTGCTACAGCCTTTGCCTTCGCTTTTGCTTTTTCTTCGTCCGTTACTTCTTCTATTCCTTCTCGCTTTTGCTTCGCTAGTGCCGCTGCTTTCGCTTTTGCTTTTTCTTCGTCCGTTACTTCTTCTGTTCCTTCTCGCTTTTGCTTCGCTAGTGCCGCTGCTTTTGCTTTTGCAGCTGCTGCGGCTTTCGCCTTCGCTTTGACTTTTTCTTCGTCCGTTACTTCTTCGCTTCCTTCTCGCTTTTGCTTCGCTAGTGCCGCTGCTTTAACTTTTTCCTCGTCCGTTACTTCTTCTGACCCTTCTCGCTTTTGCTTCGCTAGTGCTGCTGCTTTCGCTTTTGCAGCTGCTGCGGCTTTCGCCTTCGCTTTTGCTTTTTTTTCGTCCGTTACCTCTTCTGACCCTTCTCGCTTTTGCTTCGCTAGTGCCGCCGCTTTCGCTTTTGCAGCTGCTGCGGCAAGCCGTTTCGCTTCTTCTACATTAATCCCCTTATCTTTTGGTAGCGCTTTCTCTTTTTCTCGATGTTCTCCTTCAAGTTTAGACATTTCCGCCTCATGTTTCGCAGCAAGACGTTTTCGCGCTTCCTCTTTCGCATGACGGGCTGCTTCTCTTTTCATGCTTTCTAAGTCTTTATTTGGATCACTCATTTATTCGTCACCTGCTTCCCGGTCCTCGCCTCGTAACGAATTTTTTCTTTTAATTTATTAATTCCATAAATTAAAGCAGCAGGATTTGGAGGGCATCCAGGAATATACACATCAACTGGTACAATTTGATCTACACCTTTCACAACAGCATACGAATTCACATACGGACCACCGGCCGTTGCACAAGATCCCATCGCAATTACCCACTTCGGTTCAGGCATTTGATCATATAGGCGCCGAACAATAGGTGCCATTTTCTTCGTTACCGTTCCTGACACAATCATGACGTCCGATTGTCTTGGTGAAGTCCGAAAAAATGACCCAAATCGATCTAAATCGTAATGTGATGAGCCTACTCCCATCATTTCAATCGCACAGCATGCCAGTCCAAATGTCATCGGCCATAAAGAGTTGCTCCGCGCCCATCCCTTCAACTGTTCCAATGTAGAAAAAAAGATATTCCTTTCTAATTCCGCTCGCTCCTGTGGGTGTAATTCCTCAAAATTTATAACCATTGTAACACCTTCTTTTTCCAAGCATACGCTAATCCAACTAGCAACATCACAACAAAAATGAGCATTTCAATCAGTGCAAATAAACCAAGCTTGTCATATGCAACAGCCCATGGGTATAAAAATAAAGTTTCTACATCAAAGATGACGAACAATAAAGCGAAAATGTAATAACGAGCATGAAACCGAATATTTGCATCATGAAAAGGCTCAATTCCACTCTCATACGTCGTCGCTTTCGCTGCACTCGGTTTGTTTGGACGCAGCATTTTCCCTAATGTAAGAGCCACTACCGGCAGCAATATACCTAATAGCAAGAAAATCAAAACGATCATATAACTATTTTCATATACACTTGCCATTGTGAAACCCTCCCCCCTGAATTAAGAACAAGTTCACATAGTAAACAATATGTCTTACTTGCATTATTTATTATTTTTAAATTTTTCTAAATAATGCAACTATTTAATTCATTATAGCAAACTTCAAATTCCTATGTCGATATATTGGGAACAGAAACAACAATTAATACTTGCTGAGCAAATCTATTTTTACAACTCATTATAAATGTGTAAAATAAATATAGAAATTCTATATGTTTTCAAGCAATCATAAAAAACATAAACTAAAAAAAGATGGTTCTTATGTATATACAGTGGGTGATATAAATGAAAAAACAAACACATGTAAGTATTCTTATAAGCATTTCATTGTTGTATATAGCTATTCATTACGTATCAATGTCCTTTTTATATGAGTACGCACTCCCATTTCAAATATTAACTGGAATAAGTACCATATTAATTGATATTACAATTTGCAGTTATATATTTTATTTTTCAAATATAAAACAAGGGTTATCTCGTTTGTTTTGGATAACATTAACTATCGGATCCTTCTCTTATTTCATCGGCGATATAGTAGTTGCTTATCAACGCTTAATTCTGCATGACTACTATACATTCGTTGATCCATCAGACTTTTTTTACTTATTATTTTTAATTAGCTTTGCATTTGCCTTTCTATATGAAATTATTTATGGCCGAGATTTATTGGAACAGCTTTTTACGATATGTGATATTTGTATTATTGTTACTGCTCAATTTACTTTAAGCTACTATTTACTTATTGAAAGAACCATTCATATTTTTACAACATCATATATCGACATGTTTGTTCAACTCACGTATCCAATGGCTGATCTACTCTTTCTTTTAATAGGAATCAACCTTTTATTCAGACCATTATCCTTACTACCAAAGCAAGTTGGTGCTCTTCTTGGCAGTGCTTTAATTTTGTATGCTACTACGGATTCTATTTATGCTTATATAAAATACTTCCAGCCTGAGCACTCTATGTTCACAGTTGCTCCATTCTATCAAGTAACCTTATTATTGGTAGCAATCGCTTGTATACTTCACACAAAAGAGCCCGAAAAACAAGAACAAATATTACTAACGCCTCAATTTGGTGAATCAATCCGATTATCATTACCGTATATTTCTGTCGTGATGCTTATTGTTTTTATATTGGTCGAATATGTTTTTGCACCTATCGTAGTAATTGGACTTATGGTAACTTTCGCCTTCGTTCTCATACGCTATACGTTAGTTCGAAGACAAAATAAAATATTATTGCTAGCACAAATGCAATTCAGCTTAGAACTCGAGAAACAAATCGAACTACGTACAGAAGATTTAGTGGAACAAAAAAATGAGTTATATCATAACCAACAAATGTTTAAATCTTTATACGAGCATCATCCAGATCCAATTTTCACATTAGATTTGTACGGTAATTTTCTCAATGTGAACAACGCTGGAACTACTTTACTCGGTTATCAAACGAATGAATTATTAAACCAACCATACTATTCACTTATGTATGAAGAAGATTTAGAAGAAATCATTACTGCCTTTCATCACGTGAAAAAAGGGAAATCTATTTCTTTAGAAATACGGGCATATCATAAAAATAGAGATATTTACTACTTACATGTTACAGCTGTTCCCATCTTTTTAAAGGAACATATTTCTGGGGCCTATTTAATGATTAAAGATATTACAGAAAGCAAGCAGCAACAAGAGCAAATTAATTTCCTAGCATATCACGATACCTTAACGGAACTTGCGAATCGCCGTTCATTTCATCAACAGTTAGAAAAGGCAATTGCACGAGCAAAAATATCAAAAAGACCTTTTGCTGTTATGTTTCTCGATTTAGACCGTTTTAAAGTTATTAACGATACTCTCGGTCACCGGGTAGGAGATCTTCTTTTAATTGCTGTAGCAAAAAGACTAGAACGAATATCGACGTCAAATATGAAACTTGCTCGGTTAGCTGGGGATGAATTCACAATTCTTATAGAAGATTATAAAGAAGATAGAGATGTACAAAAAATAGCTGATATGATTGTACTATCTATGAATGAGCCATTCGAAATTGAAAATCAACATTTACAAATCTCGCCAAGTATCGGGATTGCAATATACCCAGAAGCAGGCGAAGATCCGTTATCTATTTTACAACATGCTGATATGGCCATGTACGAAACCAAAAATAAAGGAAAGAATGGTAGCTCACTTTATACGAAAGAGTTATATAAAAAAATGGAGCGAAAAGCTCGAATTGAAAAAGATTTACCACTTGCTTTAGTAAATAAAGAATTCTTTCTCGTCTATCAACCACAAGTTGACATTACAACGAATAAAATCATCGGTGCCGAAGCTTTAATCCGTTGGAAACATCCACTATTAGGTGACATTTCACCATGTGAGTTCATTCCAATTGTGGAAGAGACTCCGCAGGTCATCCCACTTGGGCATTGGGTGCTACGAGAGTCTTGTCGTCAACTAAAAATATGGCAAAGTTTTGGATACACAAACTTAAAAATGAGTGTCAATTTATCAGCGAAAGAATTTCAACAAAATCAATTAATCGAAAATATTTCACAAATACTAAAGGACGTTAAAATTGACCCGAAAGATGTAACACTTGAACTAACAGAACGAATTGCGATGATTGATGAAAAAGAAACATTATCGAGACTAAAGCAATTAAAAGAATATGGTATTCAAACGTCCATTGATGACTTCGGTACCGGCTACTCTTCTCTTGCTTATTTATCAATTTTCCCTATCGATACATTAAAAGTACCAAAAGAATTTACACAACTAGCCGATCATCGGCCTGAAGAAAGAGCCATCGTTTCCACTATCCTTTCCCTTGCAAATACTTTAAATCTCTCTGTCGTTGCTGAAGGAATTGAAACAGAAAAACAGCTTAAGTTTCTGCAAAAAAACAACTGTAAATACATGCAAGGTTACTATTTCAGTAAACCTCTAACAAGTAAACAGTTTATAAAATTCCTACAAAAAACACCCAGTATGAACCAATAGTTCACACTGGGTGTTTTTTAAAGTGTCGGAATTCTTTTTTCGTAATATTCTTCTGCAATCTCTTCGTAAAAAGCTGCTGTCGTTGTATAAAAATATGGAATCAACCATAAAAATCCAATCCCTAATGTAATACAACTTAATATAAACCAACCAATAAAACTTAAACATAAAATGAAATACTCCATCTTATGTCCAGCCATCATTCGACGACTTTCTGTAATAGCTTGATTTATTGAATACTCAGGATGATCATTTATAATAAAATACGTCATCGCATAAGAAAATGATTTAATAATGCCTGGAATAATAAATAGTAAACACCATAAGAAAATATAAATGTTTACTACTATATATAATAAAAATGACTTTATAAACTTACTTCCTTCTGTAAACCATCTAAATATATGCCCAATACGCGCTTCTTTTTCACGAATTATATGTAGTGCTAAACAATAACCCCCTAGCGTTAAAGGCCCCACCAGCAATATTGTAATAACATCTATTGAAAGTGAGCTATTCACTTCTTTCCACTCCCAAACCTGAGAGAGAAGGAACTGAATACTAAAACTAAAAGCTGAAGTAAGAATCGAAATAAGTAATGTTGCCCCAACAGCTAAGCCCCATTTTCCTTCCAGTGAATCTAGCGCTTCTCCTTTTAAATCACTAATCATACTTAACCTCCTATACGTAATAATTCTATTAGTATAGCACGTCCCTACTGCAATTCACCTTTTGCAATATAGCGATAAAAATGTGCTGTCGTTGTACCTACATATGGACTAAGCCAAAGAAATCCTATTCCAAGAGTAAGAATTGCTAAAATAGCCCATCCTATGAAGCTAAGCCATAAAAGAAATAAATCTAGTTTATGCCCCTTCATAAAGTTCTTACTTACTTTCATCGCCTGTGGAACGCTATAATCTGGATTTTCAACCATAACATAATACGTCATCGCATAAGAAAAATACATCACAATCATTACAACAATCGAAATAGCTAATAGTACAAAGAAAGCAATTGTTAACGATACATTCCCTTCCTCACCAAAAAACGCGAATACACCTAGTAACAACATCGGAATCCACGTACCTGTATATAACAAAATCGCAAGCATAGCCCACATTGTTTTCATCATTCTTTTAAAGCCACGAAATCCTTCAAATAAATAATCTACTCTAGCATCTTCCCGTTTACTAATTTGTAGCAACACATTCGTATAACCGTATGATGTAATACCATAAGATGCATTACTCAAAATGATCATTATGCAATAAAAAATTCCAAATGTAATACCTGCCCCGACTGATATCGCTTCCTCTTCAATTGAACCCGCTAAACCAACAACTTAGAAAAATATAATAATTCCTGGAATTAAAAGTATAAGCATTGCAGCCATTGAAACAACATAACTTAAAATAATATGTAAAATCGTTGATCCAACACCTAGTCCCCATTTTCCCTTTAAAGAGTACAATGCTTCTCGTTTCATTTCACCGATCATTTGTTCATCTCCTTTATGAAATATAAATTGTTATATATTCTCCACTTATACAAACAACAATATAATTATACCAATTTTGTCAGTTTATTCTATCTATTAAATTGAGTTTCAGTTTCGACATTTAAATAAAACACATCTATGCATAACAAAAAACGAACCTGCAGTTCTTTTTATTTCTTGATTTTCACTTGGCATGGGGCAAAAAAAGGCTCTGACGGCTAAATGCTCTCTCCTACCTAAAGAGAGGCATTTTTTTCCCCTTTTTATTTATATCCATAACAAAAAATCCGTAAAGGCAAGAGCCCTTACGGATTTTTTCACTTCATATCAGAAACGTTTAAACGGTTCACAGCACGCTGCAAAGCCATTTCTGCACGTCTAAAGTCAACATGCGCTTGTTTATCTTGCATACGTTGCTCAGCGCGACGTTTCGATTCATTTGCACGATGGATATCGATATGGTTTGCTTCTTCAGCAGATGATGATAACACAGTTACTTTATCTGGACGAACTTCGATAAAGCCACCGCTTACTGCTACATAATCAGTGTGCCCACCATTTTTCAGACGGACCGCACTAATTTTTAAAGGTGCAACAGTTGGAATGTGACCTGGTAAGATCCCCATTTCCCCACTCTCTGCTTTTACGCTTACCATTTCTACTTCTTTTTCGTAAACCGGTCCATCAGGAGTTACAATACTGACTGGAAATGTCTTCATAATTCGTCCCTCCTAAGGCCTTACGCCATCATTTTCTTCGCGTTTTCAATAACTTCTTCAATGCTACCAACAAGACGGAACGCATCTTCTGGAAGGTCATCATATTTTCCTTCTAGAATTTCTTTGAAACCACTAACTGTATTTTTTACAGGTACGTAAGAACCTTTTTGACCTGTAAACTGTTCAGCTACGTGGAAGTTTTGTGATAAGAAGAATTGAATACGACGAGCACGATGTACAACTAACTTATCTTCTTCAGATAACTCATCCATACCTAAGATAGCGATGATATCTTGAAGCTCTTTATAACGCTGTAAAGTTTGCTGTACTTGACGAGCTACTCCATAATGCTCTTCTCCTACGATTTCTGGAGAAAGCGCACGAGATGTAGATGCTAATGGATCTACGGCTGGGTAAATACCCATTTGTGTTAAACGACGCTCTAAGTTTGTTGTTGCATCTAAGTGAGCGAACGTTGTAGCTGGTGCTGGATCCGTATAGTCATCGGCTGGTACGTATACCGCTTGGATAGACGTGATAGATCCTTTATTTGTAGATGTAATACGCTCTTGTAATTGACCCATTTCTGTTGCAAGTGTTGGCTGGTAACCTACCGCAGATGGCATACGACCAAGAAGGGCAGATACTTCAGAACCCGCTTGCGTGAAACGGAAGATGTTATCGATGAACAATAGTACGTCTTGTCCTTGCTCATCACGGAAATGTTCAGCCATTGTTAAACCTGTTAATGCAACACGTTGACGTGCTCCAGGTGGCTCGTTCATTTGTCCGAATACCATCGCAGTTTTCTTAATTACGCCAGAATCGCTCATTTCATGGTATAAGTCGTTACCTTCACGAGTACGCTCACCTACACCAGCGAATACAGAGATACCACCGTGCTCTTGTGCGATGTTATTAATTAATTCCTGAATTAATACTGTTTTACCTACGCCGGCACCACCGAATAGACCAATCTTACCACCCTTAATGTAAGGAGCAAGTAAGTCTACTACTTTAATACCAGTTTCAAGAATTTCTACTTTAGTAGATAACTCTTCGAATGCAGGCGCTTGACGGTGAATTGGATCACGACGTACATCCGCAGGAACATCACCATCTAAGTCAATTGCATCACCTAATACGTTAAATACACGACCAAGTGTTACATCACCAACTGGTACAGAGATTGCTTTACCAGTATCTTCTACTTCTGTGCCACGAACAAGTCCATCTGTGGAAGACATTGCAACTGTACGAACTGTGTCATCACCTAAATGAAGTGCAACTTCAAATGTTAAGTTAATGCTTGCTCCGTTTTCGTTGCTTTGTTTTACCGTAAGGGCGTTGTAGATTTCTGGTAGCTTTCCGCCATCAAACTTAACGTCTACAACCGGACCCATGATTTGCGTAACGCGCCCTTTATTCATCGGGTTCCCTCCTAGCTTTCTTTTAATTAGCCAGCTTTCTAAGAGAAGTCGGCTTTTAATTTTTATTAGTTTATAG
Source organism: Bacillus sp. 05T21 (assembly GCF_056396785.1). Taxonomy (NCBI): domain Bacteria; kingdom Bacillati; phylum Bacillota; class Bacilli; order Caryophanales; family Bacillaceae; genus Bacillus; species Bacillus sp. 05T21. Next base: position 107,308 of record NZ_JBFTMD010000007.1, read on the forward strand.
CTTACGCGACTCTCCTGTTCTGGACGAGCCGCTTCCGCTTTTTAATACTATTCTAACGCTGCTACTCCACCAACGATTTCCGTAATTTCTTGCGTAATCGCTGCTTGACGCGCACGGTTGAATGAAAGTGTAAGTGAATCGATAACTTCCATTGCGTTGTCTGTAGCACTCTTCATTGCTGTCATACGCGCCGCGTGCTCACTTGCTTTACCGTCTAGTAATGCACCGTACACTAAGCTTTCTGCGTATTGTGGCAATAATACTTTTAAAATTTCTTCTTCAGAAGGTTCGAATTCATAAGCTGTCGTCGGTTTATCAGACGCCACATCCGTAAGCGGTAAAATTTTATTTTCCGTTACTTCTTGTGAAATTTTACTTACATAATGATTGTAGTAAATATACAGCTCATCATAAGCACCATCTGCGAACATCGCAATTGCTCGAGAAGCAATATCTTTAATATCAGTAAATGATGGGTGGTCAGATAATCCAACTACTTCATCAATGATGTTAAAGCCGCGACGTTTTAAATAATCACGTCCTAGTCGTCCAAGCACAATAATTGAATATTGGTTTGAATCCATATTATGACGTTCACGAATTACGTTACTTACTGTACGTAATACGTTACTGTTATAACCACCTGCTAGTCCGCGATCAGATGTAATAACGATGTACCCTGTACGCTTTACAGGACGCGCATTTAGCATTGGATGATTAATCCCTTTACTTCCTTGCGCAATGCTCGCTACTACTTCTTGAATCTTTTCCATATACGGAACGAAAGATTTAGCATTTTGTTCTGCACGGTTTAACTTAGATGCAGATACCATCTCCATCGCTTTCGTAATTTGACTCGTTTTCTTTGTCGAGTTAATCTTCGCTTTTATATCGCGTAAAGATGCCACAGGTTTTCACCACCTTTTTTCCGGAAGTTGGCACGATTAGTAAGAATCCTCTTCCTAATCTACGTTGCAAGATATTCTTGCTCATGATTGAAGGAAAAGAATAGGTGCACCTACTCTTTTCCTTTACATAACCGTCAGCAATCTCAAAGTTTGAGATGCCTTTATATTATCTAGCTCCAGCGGCTTGAATGCTCGGTGGCTTCACTTCTTCCCCCTCACATTCAGAACGAGCCGCTTCCGCTTTTATTTATCTAGTTCCGTCTCCTAGCCCCTTTCGTCTAAGAACCTTCCCCACCAAAAGGTAGAAAGCACCTTTTGTGGGAAAGAACCTTAGCCGATGGGGCTGAACAGTCGACTTGACTTTTAATTATTATTCAGAAGCTACGAATACTTTTTTAAATCCGTTAATTGCCGCTGCAAATTTGTCGTCATCCGCAAGTTTCTTAGTTGTGCGAATTTCGCTTAATAAGTCAGTTGCATTTGAATCTAACCAAGCATGGAATTCTTCTTCGAAACGAGTGATATCTACTACTGGGATATCATCTAGGAATCCACGTGTTAAAGCGTAAAGAATGATAACTTGTTTCTCTACACGTAACGGTTTGTGTAATCCTTGTTTTAATACCTCAACTGTACGAGCACCACGGTTTAATTTCGCTTGTGTTGCTTTATCAAGGTCAGAACCGAACTGAGCGAACGCTTCTAACTCACGATAAGATGCAAGGTCAAGACGAAGTGTACCTGATACTTTACTCATCGCTTTAATCTGAGCTGATCCACCTACACGAGATACAGAAGTACCCGCATCGATTGCTGGACGTACGCCAGAGAAGAATAGGTCAGATTGTAAGAAGATTTGTCCATCCGTAATAGAAATTACGTTTGTTGGGATGTAAGCTGATACGTCCCCTGCTTGTGTTTCGATGAAAGGTAGTGCAGTTAAAGAACCGCCGCCTCTTGCATCACTTAATTTTGCTGCACGCTCTAATAAGCGAGAATGTAAGTAGAATACATCCCCTGGATATGCTTCACGACCTGGAGGACGACGTAATAGTAATGAAAGCTCACGGTAAGCCGCTGCTTGTTTTGATAAGTCATCATATACTACTAATACGTGTTTACCATTGTACATGAACTCTTCACCCATTGTTACACCAGCGTAAGGAGCTAGGTACAATAATGGAGCTGGTTGAGAAGCTGATGCAGTTACAACGATTGTGTAATCTAATGCACCGTGCTTACGTAGTGTTTCTACTACGTTACGTACTGTTGATTCTTTTTGTCCGATAGCTACATAGATACAAATCATATCTTCATCTTTTTGGTTAATGATCGTATCAAGTGCAACTGCTGTTTTACCTGTTTGACGGTCACCGATGATTAACTCACGTTGACCACGGCCAATGGGTACAAGAGCATCGATCGCTTTAATACCTGTTTGAAGTGGTTCATGAACAGATTTACGATCCATTACACCTGGTGCTGGACTTTCGATTGGACGAGTGTTTGTTGTATTGATTGGGCCTAAACCATCAACTGGTTGACCTAATGGGTTTACAACACGACCGATTAGTTCTTTTCCTACTGGTACTTGCATGATGCGACCAGTACGACGAACTTCGTCACCTTCACGGATTTCTGTGTAAGGTCCTAAAATAATGATACCTACGTTGTTTTCCTCTAAGTTTTGTGCTAGTCCCATAACGCCATTAGAGAACTCTACAAGTTCACCAGCCATAACGTTATCAAGACCATGAGCACGCGCAATACCGTCACCAACTTGGATAACTGTACCAACATCACTAACTTCGATTTCAGACTGATAGTTCTCGATTTGTTGCTTTATCAGTGCGCTAATTTCTTCAGCTCTGATGCTCATGTGCTTCACCCCTATCTATTCTTCATTAATTCACGCTGAATACGTGCTAATTTTCCTTGTAAGCTTCCGTCGTAAATGCGATTTCCAATACGTACTTTAATGCCGCCTAGTAAATCTTCATCCACAACATTTTTCACGCGAATTGCATCTTTTCCTGTTTTTTTTGCAAATGCTTCTGCAATGTTAAGTTTTTCTTCTTCCGATAGAAGACGAATAGAATATACAGTTGCATCCGCTACGTTACGTTCTTCATTAGCAAGAACAACATATTCATTTGCAATTTCAGGTAGGATATCAATACGCTTGTTATCAATTAAAATATATAACGTATTTAAAATAGATTCAGAAACAGATGCGAATACGTTTGCAAGAAACGTTTTCTTCTGCTCTTTTGAAATGTTCGGTTGCGTTAAAAAGCTATGTAGTTCTCCGTTCTTTGTAAAAACGTTTTGTACAAGGCGTAATTCCTCTTCAAACATTTCTAATACGTGTTTTTCTTTTGCAATTTTGAAAAGAGCGACAGCATAACGTTTTGCTACAATCCCATTGCTCATCGCGCTTCTCCTACTTCTTTAATATAATCGCGAATTAACTTCACTTGATCTTCTTCTTTTAATTCTTTTTCAATTACTTTAGAAGCAATATGAACAGATAAAGAAGCAACTTGTTCTTGTAAAGCAGCAATCGCTTGCTCTTTTTCGCGTTGAATTTCTTGTACAGCAGATGTTTTAATTGATTCTGCTTCTTCTTTCGCAGCAGCAACAATAACATCCTTTTGATCTACAGCTTGTTTCTTCGCTCTTTCGATTAACTCTTGTGCTTCAACACGCGATTGTTTTAACATTTCACGTTGTTCTTCTACTAATTTCTTCGCTTCAGCATTACTTCTTTCTGCAGCGTCGATTTCATTAGTAACATGCTCTTCACGTTCTTTCATAATTCCCATTAAAGGACCCCACGCGAATTTGCGTAGCATTACTAATAGAAGTAAGAAAATGAACAATGTATAAGCAATCGTTCCAAATGGAATGGAAGCCCCTAATAATAAAGTTGGCACAAGGATTCACTCCCTTCAAAATATCTAAATTGATCATATGAAAAAAAAAGACATACGTTTCGTTCATAAAGCAATGGCGAAGAAAGTTCGGAAAAACACTCTTCGCCATCTATGTAAGGGGAGTCTCCCTTATTTGTTCATTACGATGAAAGCAATAACTACACCGATAATTGGAAGTGCCTCAACTAATGCAACCCCGATGAACATAATTGTTTGAAGTGCGCCTTTTAATTCTGGTTGACGAGCAACACCTTCGATTGTACGTGATACGATAAGACCGTTACCAATACCTGCACCTAATGCTGATAAACCAATTGCAATTGCAGCTGCGATTACACCTAAACTCATTTAATTTGTCCTCCTTTGTATTATAAAAAAATAAATTTTTTCTTACTTAAATTATATTAATGGTCATGGCTTACTTTATGAGCCATATAAACCATCGTTAACATTACGAAAATAAATGACTGGATTGAACCAACGAATACGCTGAATCCCATCCATGCTAACATCGGTACAAGTGCACCTAATGCTCCTAAGAATGATGCCCCGCCTAACTTAGCAAGTAATCCTAATAAGATTTCACCTGCGTAAATGTTACCAAATAAACGAAGACCTAACGTTAATGTGTTAGCAAACTCCTCAATAACCTTTAATGGGAATAAGAATTTCATAGGTTGGAAATAACCTTTAACATATTCTTTCGTACCCTTCATCTTAATTCCATAATAATGGGTGAGGGTAACTACCATCACGGCTAATGTTAATGCAACTGCTGGATCAGACGTTGGTGATCTCCACCATGCAATATGTTCGCCAGCCTCAACTGTTGAATACATGAATGGTAAACCAAGGAAGTTCGATACGATGATAAACATGATAAGCGTAACGCCAAGCGTTAAGAAACGTCCACCTGTTTTCCAATCCATCGTACTATTGATAATCCCTTTCACGAAGTCAAACACCCATTCCATGAAATTTTGCATCCCGGTTGGGCGAAGCGCTAAGCTGCGAGTTCCGATAACAGCGATTAAGAAAACAATAACTGCTGCTACAGTAACCATCATAACTGATGACAAATCGAACGTTAAACCTAGAAATTCAACTAATTTACCGTGTTCCACTAGTAATTCACCTCTCTTCCCTGCTCGTATACTCTAAATAAAGAAAATCTATGATCATGACAAGGTATCCTGTCAGCAATCCTACACCTAAGCCCCACATCGCAATTAACTCTTGATATTTGGCTGCAAATAAAATTAGTAACCCAATCGTGGCGAATCTTGAATATGTGCTTACCGCTGTCGCCTTAAACTTCACGTTTTCTCCATTTGTTACGCGATCTAATAGCTTGTCTGTTCTACGTGCAATGATGCGCAAACTAAGAAAACTGAAAATCGTTCCGATAATCAGCCCAAGAAATACATCCTTGTAAGAGGTAATTCCCCATCCTAGCACTAGAAGCACAAGCAAGTAGTACATATATTTCTTTTGTCGTTGGACAAGTCCATGTACGTCTATCATCATTGCTCTCCCGAATAGTAATGTTGAATGAGTCGAATCATTGCGTATACCCCTGTTCCTAACCCGAGTAATAACCCTATAATAAGAAACAATGGAAACGTTCCAACCTTATTATCAATCCATTGCCCACCAAAGATTCCGATAAGAATAGAACCAACTAACTGAGCAAGTATTCCTGACATTAAAGCATACGCTTTTATATGGCTGCGATCGTTTTTTTGCAAGGATTCATCCCTCCAATATGTAACCCTCATTCACGATGTGTTAATAATAACTCATTTTTCTGCATAAATTCTATACAAAATAAAAAGTTTACATTTTCGTCACGGAATAGATGCATTTTTGTCACTGAAAGCCCTACCATCTATCCCCGTTGTTAGCATACAATAGGGTATTAACAGTGTCAACGAGAAATCGTAAAAAATCAAAAAATTTGAGTATTAGGCATTTCCTCCCAAAAATGAAAACGTTCCCCTTCTAAATACTGGTTAGAGATATGCAATTTCTAACAGTTTTCTCTTTATAATAGAAGAAAATGTTCACAAGTTTGTCACTATTATATTTTTAAGATATAGCGCTTTCCTTCCATAATATAGTGTCCCCGAGACGTAAGACTTCTATATTATATGTGATGTGTATATAACTTATGTTGTATATACCCTGTATATTTATCTCCCCCTCCCCCGTGCGCTGAGGGCGAAAAAAAAACGAGAGGGGAATCCCCCTCTCGTCTGTTGTCTTACTTCGTTCCGAATAAACGGTCACCAGCATCACCAAGACCTGGAACTACATAACCATGGTCATTTAACTTCTCATCTAATGCTGCTACATAAATATCAACATCAGGATGCTCTTCCTGCACTACTTTTACTCCTTCTGGAGCAGCTACGATACACATTAATTTAATTTGCTTTGCACCGCGCTTTTTCAGAGAATTAATTGCTTCAGCCGCAGAACCACCTGTTGCTAGCATCGGATCTAGTACGATAAAATCACGCTCTTCTACATCCGTTGGAAGTTTCACATAGTATTCTACCGGTTGCAATGTTTCAGGGTCACGGTATAAACCAACGTGTCCTACTTTTGCTGCTGGAATTAATTTCAGAATTCCATCAACCATTCCTAAACCTGCACGTAAAATCGGAATTAAACCAAGTTTTTTACCAGCGATCACTTTTGTTGTCGCTTTGCTTACAGGTGTTTCAATTTCAATGTCTTCAAGTGGAAGGTCACGAGTAATCTCGAAAGCCATTAAGCTTGCTACTTCGTCCACTAATTCACGAAAATCTTTCGTACCTGTATTCTTATCGCGAATATATGTAATCTTATGTTGAATTAACGGGTGATCAAATACATACAGTTTTCCCATGTGAATCTCTCCTTTAGATGATATTCATGCGTTTACACGCTTCTTTACACTATTTACGATTGTAAAGAAAACGCTACTAATATTCAAGGGCAAATTTGGTAAAATCATGATTTTACGATGAATCTATCTAGTATCTTTACCAATTATGGGAGCTGTATCCTTCATTATATCGCCAAAATTTATTCATCATTTGTATACATACTTTAAAAACAATATGTGTCCACAAAAAAAGACTACTAAAACAATTACGTTTCAGCAGTCTTTTTTAATCTATTATAGATTTGTATACATTGGGAATTTGCTCGTTAACGCTTCTACACGTTTGCGCGCTTCTTCTAGTTCAGCTTCATTCTCATGATTTTTTAATGTATGAGCAATAATTGCTGCAATCTCATCCATTTCTTCTAAACCGAAATCACGTGATGTTACCGCCGCTGTACCGATACGTACACCGCTTGTTACAAATGGGCTTGCTGTTTCAAATGGAATCGTATTTTTATTCACTGTAATACCAACTTCATCTAATACGTGCTCTGCTACTTTACCTGTAATTTCCAAGTTACGAACATCAATTAAGATTAAATGATTGTCTGTTCCACCAGAAACAAGTGTAAGTCCTTCCTTTTGAAGGCCTTCAGCTAAACGATTCGCATTATTAATGATATTTTGTGCATATGTTTTAAACTCATCTTGTAGTGTCTCACCAAATGCAACAGCTTTTGCAGCAATTACATGCATAAGTGGGCCACCTTGAATACCAGGGAAGATTGATTTATCAATTTGTTTTGCAAATTGCTCTTCACATAAAATCATACCGCCACGTGGGCCACGTAATGTTTTATGTGTTGTTGTTGTAACAAAATGTGCATGTGGTACTGGATTTGGATGTAAACCAGCTGCTACTAAACCGGCGATATGTGCCATATCAACCATTAAGTACGCACCCACTTCATCTGCAATCTCACGGAATCGTTTGAAATCGATAACACGAGGATATGCACTTGCACCTGCAACGATTAATTTTGGTTTATGTTCTTTCGCTTTTGCTAATACATCATCGTAATTAATACGGTGAGATTCAGCATCCACGCCATATTCTACGAAATTATATTGTACTCCACTGAAGTTAACAGGGCTTCCGTGTGTTAAGTGACCACCATGAGATAAATTCATGCCAAGTACTGTATCGCCTTGCTCTAAAATCGTGAAGTATACTGCCATGTTCGCTTGTGCACCAGAATGTGGTTGAACATTTACATGCTCTGCGCCAAAAATTTCTTTCGCGCGATCACGTGCGATATCTTCTACTACGTCTACGTGTTCACAACCACCATAGTAACGTTTTCCAGGATATCCTTCAGCATACTTATTCGTTAGAACAGAACCTTGCGCCTCCATTACTGCTTCACTTACGAAGTTTTCCGAAGCAATTAACTCGATCTTTGAACGCTGTCTTCCTAGTTCTGCCTCAATTGCAGCAAATACCTTTTCATCTTGACGTTTTAAATGATTCACCAAAATCCCCCTTTTCTGAACGAATTACATCAATTCCCAATAGTTTTTTCTCATTTATTCAGAAAAAACGAAAATTCAGGTTGTAATTCTTTCGAACCTTCATGTTTTCAACTACATTCTAACATGACTTTCTATATCATAAAAGAAAAAAAAAGACCAAAATTGGTCTTTTCTTTCTTCTATTATAAAGTCAGACTACATACCTTTTACCTTTCGATATACAGCTGTTATAAGACTTTATAATTTTTCATGTTTAACGGCAAGGAATAGCTTCTTCATTTGCCGCATAAACGGCACGTGCTCCACCTATTAGTTTCCCACGTGTTTTCGCCATCGTTACATGCGCACTTCCTATTTCCTTCACACTTGTACGAACCGGTACAGCTACATGCTTTAAATGCATACCTATAAATGTATCGCCGATATCCATTCCTGCATCTGCTTTAATAAACTCAATTACTACCGGATCTTTAAAATTGTGATACGCATACGTCGCTAATGCACCACCTGCTGATCTAACAGGCGTAACTGTTACAATTTCAAATTGATATTTCATCGCTACATCTCTCTCAACTACTAAAGCACGATTTAAATGCTCACAACATTGAAACGCCAATTCAATACCTGTTCTCTCTTGAAATTGTTTTAATTCAGAAAAAATCGCCTCTGCCACTTCCATCGTTCCTGATGTTCCAATTCTTTCACCTAGCACTTCGCTCGTGCTACACCCCACTACAAAAATTTGGCCTCTTTGCAGCGTGGCTTGTTCTTGGAAATCAGAAAGCGACATTTGTAGCTGTTCTCTTACCTTTACGATTTCTGTCATTACGCCTCTTCCTTTCACAGGTTGGTTCACCAAATTATATTTCATACTACTTATAGTTAGAATCTATTACTTTGTTTCGTACGTTTTAATTTTTCCTACGCGGTTTTCGTGACGGCCACCTTCATAGTCAGTTGTTAGCCAAATTTTCGCGATATCACGCGCTAGACCAGCTCCAATTACACGCTCGCCCATCGCTAACATGTTAGTGTCATTATGCTCTCTCGTCGCTTTCGCACTGAAAGTATCATGAACTAATGCACAACGAATACCATTTACTTTGTTTGCTGCGATTGACATACCAATGCCTGTCCCGCAAACTAAAATACCACGATCCACTTCACCATTCGCGACCATTTCTGCTGCTGGAAACGCAAAATCAGGGTAATCAACAGAACCAGCTTCACATTCACAACCTAAATCAATATATTCAATATTTAGCTCTTCTAATAAACTTACAAGTTCTTTACGGATATTCATACCGCCGTGATCAGATGCTACTACTACTTTCATTTTTACCCCTCCGAAGTTTCAATCAATTATCTTCATTTCACACTCGCTACCTAAATGGAACAAAGTGATCTCCAATATCGTATTATACACGAAACATCAACCTTCTGAATGTTTTTTCAGTAAAGTTTGTACAAGTTTTTCCATCTCTTCTAACGTTTCTTTATAAATAGAAAGCGATCCGCCAAATGGATCTGAAATATCCTTACTTACACCCTCAGTTAATCCATATAATGTATCCAATTTCTTTTCCACGCTCGGATAATACCCAAGTACAATTTGCTTATGGTTTTCCGTCATTGTTACTACAATGTCCGCCCAATCAACCAAAGTATCGTTTACCTGCTGCGCGGCATGATCGATTACAATTCCTTTTTCAGCTAAAGCTTCCTTTGCATGTATCGACACATCGCTTCCAGGATAGGCGAAGACACCAGCAGATTGCACTTCAAATTTACCTTCTCCATAATGACGAAGCAAAGCCTCAGCCATCGGACTACGGCATGTATTTCCTGTGCAAACAAATAACACCCGTTTCATCTAAACCCACCCCTTTTTTTCTGTTTCCTACATTTATCCCGATTGGTGAAGGCTAATAATCAGCGGGGGATGAACACCCTCCACTCATTAAAGTTTCACTTTATCATAGCGTATATTAGAATAGAACAAAAGAAATGTGAATATACGAAAGGCGCATTTCTCTTATATTTTTTCTAAGAAAAACGCGCCTTATTCACATATATGAAACCCTATTTCCAAGTGCCCAAAGTATTTTACCATACATAATGAACACACTACGAAACAAAATAAGGAATCCATTTCATATGAAACGGATTCCTTCTATCAAATAATTATTTCATTGTAACTTTCATTACTTCTGTTGAACCTTTTGTAGCTGTTACACCTACAGTTGTCTTAATAGACTCAGCTGCATCTGTGTTTGTAATAACGATTGGAGTAATTGTGCTTTTCGCTTTTTCACGAATTAATTCTAAGTCAAATGAGATTAATTTATCTCCAGCTTTTACAGCTTGTCCTTCAGAAACGTGAGCTTCGAAACCTTCACCTTCCATTTTTACAGTTTCTAATCCAACGTGGATTAAAATTTCTGTACCGTTTTTCGCTTTAATTCCAATAGCATGTTTCGTGTGGAATAATTGTACGATTTCACCATCAACTGGAGATACAACTACACCTTCAGTAGGATCGATCGCAACACCGTCACCCATCATACGACCAGCGAATACTGGATCTGGTACTTCTTCAATATTTTTCACTGCTCCAGTTAATGGAGCTACGATTGTTTCTTCATTTGTTTTTGAACCAAAACCGAATAATTTTTTAAACATAGGATAGTCCTCCTTATAATTTACCTAAAAGTTTATAGGGCAATCTCTATTCAAGATCGAAATACACGTAAGACTTCATACTTCGAATGTTATACTGTAAAAACTCTTTCGAAATAAATCATGTCATTACTACTAGACTCTTATTGTAGCGCTTCACAAAATTCCAGTCAATTCTGATTGTCTGAATAACAATGAGAAGTTAACTTCTACTTATATTTTCTCTTTTTTTCACTTACTTGTCTAGAGGTCTTTACTACATTTTATTTTTTGTTGTTAATTTGTAAAATTCCTTTCAAATTTTTGTTAAAATCCACTTGACTAAAGTAAGTAACTATTTTATTATTACTTACATAAGATAAGTTAATAACTTTTAGGAGGTTTTTTAAAATGATGGATATCGGTCTTCTTATTATTCGTCTTATTATAGGAATTACATTCATGGGTCATGGTGCTCAAAAATTATTTGGTTGGTTCGGCGGTTACGGCTTAAAGGGAACTGGCGGCTGGATGGAGTCAATCGGCTTACGTCCTGGTGTATTTATGGCATTTATGGCTGGCGCAACTGAACTATTAGGTGGTTTCTTATTCGCAGCAGGTATTTTCACTGTAGTTGGTTCATTATTTATCGTAGGAACAATGTTAGTAGCAATTTTCACAGTTCACGGAAAAAATGGTTACTGGGTAACACAAAACGGATTCGAATATAATTTAATGTTAATCGCTGTCGCTATCGGTGTAGCTTTAATTGGACCTGGCGCTTACGTTTTACTTTAATATTTATCTCTATTTCAAGATATTTACCAAAAAAGAGATTACTTCAGTACAATCGAGGTAATCTCTTTTTTTTACATCATCAAAAAAATATTATTTTCAGCAGGAGATTCCCATTGATATCTTGTAAAGGAACAATAAGTATTCATATTTAGAAAGGGGATTACAACATGTTATCCATTAATCCAAACGAACAAACTGAAAAAGATAATTACAAATTACTAACAGGAAGTATCATTCCACGTCCTGTTGCATTCGTTACTTCTGTAACTAAAGATGGCGTATTGAACGGTGCGCCATATAGTTATTTCAATATCGTCGCTGCCAATCCACCACTTATTTCAGTTTCAGTACAACGCAAAGAAGGAAAACAGAAAGACACTTCCAGAAACGCAATAGAAAAAGGGGAATTTGTCGTACATATTTCTGATGAATCTTACGTAGAAGCGATCAATGAAACAGCAGCGAACCTACCTCCTAATGAAAGTGAAATCGAATTAGCAAAACTAACACCGATTGACAGTGATGTCATTTCAGTACCAGGGGTTAAAGAAGCAAACATTCGAATGGAGTGTATATTAGAACGCGCTATCCCACTCGGCGGAACCGAAGACTCGCCAGCTTGTGACCTACTAATCGGCCGCGTCGTTCGCTTTCACGTCGCTGAACACTTATACGAAAACGGCCGAATTCACGCCGAAGAACTAAAACCAATAAGCCGCCTAGCAGGACACAACTACGCAAAACTAGGAGAACAATTTGAATTAGTGAGGCCCATTTAAAGGCGGAAGCGGCTCGCTCAGAATGAGAGGGGGATGGAGCTCCTGACGTAGAGGCGCTTTTTGCCTCGCAGGAAGGCGCGAAGCCACCGACCATTCTAGCCGCTGAAGCTGGATACATTTAAAAGTGGAAGGGGCCCGCTTAGCTCTGACCAGCTAAGGTTCTCTCGCACAAAAGGTGCTTTATACCTTTAGTGCGGGAGGTTCTTAGACGCGAAGAGCTGGCCACTGGAACTGGATACCACCGAAAAGCTCCAGCTTCATCACTCAAACAAAACCCCCCGCTTTCAGCGGGGGGTTTTTTATCGTAATTCTTCGTTCTTCTCCTCTAATGCCGGGAATTTCTCTTTTTTAGATCTACCAAGCTTTATTACAAAGAAATATAAGGAAAGTAACGTAATAAGGAAAACAATTAAAAACGGGTACGGAGAATAAAAAGTACGCGCCGCCTCCGATTTTCCTGCAACAAACTTCAATGACTCAATATCTAAAAACTCAGCAAACATTTGTACACCGAGCATACTGAACCAAAAAACAAAAAAACTAATAATAATACCAAAAACTTGCTTCAATCTCGTCATTCATCTCATCCTTTCTATATTTGTAATTTTTTAGTGTGATCAATATAGTACAAACGAAACTATGCACAGAAAAGAACTATCTCACCATTCACGAATTAACTTAATCCAACCTAACATCGAAATTTGCAAAATAACACCCAATATTATAAGTCTTCTTAGCCATCGAGGAAAGAAGGTTAAAAGCTTAACATACTATTCCAATAGCTTGTTCATAATTCCCTCCTACATAAAATTATATAGGAAAAAGGAGATACAATCCAAACCCAACAAGAATAATACCACCTACTATTTCACCGTATGTGCCAAGTATATTTTTGGCATGGCTACCAAGCAATAAACCCATCCAAGCCAGTAACATACTTATTAGTCCGAACAATAATATCGTAATAATTGTCTCTGCTCCGTAAATTCCAAGACTAAGACCTACTGAAAAACTATCTATACTGACACCAAATGCAAATACAAATAAACTAATTCCAATTGGAGCAGTTCTAGTCTCTTCCCCTTCTAAAATAGACGAATATACGATATAGAACCCTAGCCCAATTAATAAAATAGCTCCTGCAAAGTTTGCGACATCCCCATACCTCTCTGATAGAAAACGCCCTAGTACCATTCCGATAAATGGCATAATAATATGAAATATCCCAATCGTCATACCTATATAAAGGATTTGTCTTAACTTTAATGTTACCATCCCCATACCGAGGCTCACTGAAAATGCATCCATCCCCAGGGCAAATGCCATAATTATTAAAGGTATTAATTGTTCAAGTGTCATTCATATCCCCCCTCGGACGTGCTACTTCACAATATGCTTATCCGAGGAGAAATATTCTGTTTGCTAAAGGTACATTATCATTCAATAATAATCTGATGCCCCGCAGCTTTTGTTAAACGATTCATAATTGCATTTCCTATGCCTTCATTCGGGAATGATTCACTAAAAATAACATCTACTTCACTTGCATCAAACGTTCTAAGTACATCATATAACTTAGTCGCAACGCTGGCTAAATCACTTCGCACACCACAAGACAATACAACATCTGCACTATACACATGCTGATACTCTTCTGTCGTTAATACACCTACTTTAAATCCTTCTTTCTTTTTCTCATCCACAATACGTTGAATAAACTCACGGGACCCTTCAACAATACTAAGTGGCGCTTTCGGTGCATAATGTGTATATTTCATTCCAGGTGATTTCGGTTTTTCTTTCTCATCCTTTAAAGCTGGATCTAAAGAAACATTTCCTATCACGGCCTCTAATTGCTCCTTCGTAATCCCACCTGGACGTAAAATCGTCGGAACTTCGCTCGTACAATCAATTACAGTTGATTCAACGCCTACTCCTGTTGCCCCGCCATCAACAATACCAGCAATTTTCCCATTTAAATCTTCATACACATGAGAAGCTAACGTTGGACTTGGGCGTCCTGAACGATTCGCACTCGGTGCCGCAACAGGCACGTTTGCCTCTTCAATAAGGGCGAGCGCTACTGGATGATCCGGCATCCTCACTCCGACTGTATTAAGTCCTGCCGTAACTCTCTCTGAAATCCCTTTTTTTCTCGGTAAAATGATTGTTAATGGTCCTGGCCAAAAATGCTCCATTAACTTTTCTGCAACCGGCGGAATTTCTCTTACGATACCATCTAACTGAGATTTTGTTCCTATGTGAACAATCAGTGGATTATCGCTCGGTCTCCCTTTCGCTTCAAAAATTTTCGCTATCGCTTCATCATCCATTGCGTTTGCTCCTAACCCATATACCGTTTCCGTTGGGAAGGCTACCGCTTCATTTTCTCTTAATAATCTTGCTGCTTCTTTTAATTGTGGATAATATTTTTTTCTTTCCACAACATTATCCACAACCCACATATTTGTATGCATTTTTTCCCACGTCCTTTTCTACCATGAAATACTTGTCTATTTTTAGTTTACTATGAGATTTATCCAAAAGACAAACAAGGTTTATCCACAAAATGTGGATAAACCTTGTTAATCCGTGGATAACTTTGTGAATAGCTGACAATTTAGTATTATTGCATTTAGCTCTTTTATATTTTTACAAAAGTGTTCTAACTGTCGAATTTCCTCTGGCACTTCCTCTTTCTCTATAATGACAAAGTTAAAAAACTGAAAGATGGTCACAGATTGTGGATGATTTGTGAGTAAGTACAATTGTCGAATATCTTTTTCTTTCATATACTGCAAAAACATCTCGAAAAAATATAAGAAAGTCTGTTTATCCACATTAGGTGTGAATAAACAAGAACGGATAAGTGCATTTTCTCCACTTTGTTCATATCCAATTACCGCTCGTATTTCTCCCGCCTCTTCCAAGATCATAAATTGTGCGTACAACTCATTTATTTTATCATCTTTTTTATTAGCTTGTCCGAAAAAAGAATGTAATCTTTCTACATCTGCTTTCGTAGCAAAATATACGTTCTTCATAGTAAATCCCTCCTCATTGATATATATGAGGAAGGATTTATTAATAGCACTATTTAGAGAATAAAGATGTAAAAGCTTCGACGATAAATAATTTAACCTCTGGTTTCTCTTCCTCTTCTACTGTTACATATTCATTTTGCTTTTCTTGTTTTTGCTCCACAGGTTTCTCCACTTTCTCCACTTTCTCCACAGTTTTTGTTTCTACTTTTTTTACAGGCTGTTCTTCTACTTGTGTTTCGTGTTTTACTACTTTCTTTTCCTGTGCTGTTACTTTTTCAGCTTTTTCCGGCTTTACTACTTTCTTTTCTTTCACCTTATCCTCTTTCTTCTCCGGTACATCCACCACTTCTTCATCTGATTGTCTCACCTGCTCCTCTTCAGGAGATTCAGCTTTCACAACATGTTCTTCTTTCCTTACAGCTGTACCACTTGAAAAATCTAAGAAACACATCGGTGGAAATAATACACACCACCAGTTTGCACCTTCACCTTTTCCAATTGTAATAAGTACCGCTTCATATTCTCCTGCCGGATAAATAAAATTCCCATATACCTTTGTAGGAAACTTCACATTCTTACCGAATTTCACTTGAAACGCCTTTTTACTTCCTTCTCTTTTCAGCGTATTCGCCACTGTCTTTTCAATTTCAGGAATATGATTTTGAATTACTTTTCGAGCTTCTTCAAATGACGTTAACTCCGCTACCCATCCATCAATTTGCGCTTTCACTTCATCACGTACTTTACGTTTTAATGCCTGATCTTTATCGGAATCACTATTAGCTAAAATACGTAATCGAACGGCCTCTTTCGGAATAACAGTAGGCCCTTTTGCATCAGCTTTCATATATCCAAACTGCACAAGTAACTGTGCACCAATTAATAATAAAAGAAAGTAAGCAATAACTTGTTTTTTCATTTCCTCCACCGTCCCCTCTAGAAACAGTGTGGACAGACTTTCATCTTTCTAAACTATTAAATTCGAAATCTATATAAAAAACCGATAGAAAAGCATTTTTTTAATTGGCGATAGGGACTGGCTATGTATAGGAGCGGTCAGGGCCTTTTCCTGCCACGCGCAAAGTTTTAAAACAAAGACAGGCAACAAGGTGTATGTCCATTTTTATCTTTATGACAGCAATCTATAGGTAATAAGGTGCTTATTTTCGCTGAAATAATACCCCTTACCAAAATTCTAAATAAAATGTATGGCTGAGTAGTTACGAATTTTTCATACAAAAAATAGAGTAAGGCTTATCCCTTACTCCATCTCTGCAAATACCATGCGATCTTTTCCATTAATATCAAATACAACTTCAACTTGAGCGCGCGGGAAAGTTTGCTGTAATAATGCTTTCACATCTTCACCTTGCCCTACACCAATTTCAAACGCAACAATCGCCTTGTTCTGTAATACATTCGGCAATTCCTCCATAAAACGACGATAGAAATCTAGTCCATCTTCCCCACCAACAAGCGCACGCTTCGGCTCATGCTCCTTCACAACAGTAGAAAGACCACGCCAATCTTCCTCTGGTATGTACGGAGGATTGGAAACAACAACATCTAACTTCTGACCTGTTTCATAAAACGGAGACAGTAAATCGCCGTGATAGAAAGTTACATCCGCCCCTAAAGTTTTTGCATTTTCTTTTGCAACTTCAATCGACTCCTGTGCGATATCTACTGTATACACATGAAGGTTTTTATTTTCTAAAGCAAGCGTAATAGAAATCGCTCCACTACCTGTTCCAATATCCGCTATGTGAAGCTCCTCATTACCGAAATGGCGCTCAATTCTCTCTAGCACTCCAACTATAAGTTCCTCTGTTTCCGGTCTTGGTATCAATACCTCTTCATTTACAAAGAATGCTCGGCCATAAAACATTTCATAACCGAGCATATATTGGATCGGAATACCTTCTACATGCTTGTGGATAAATTGTGCAAAACTTTTCTCTTGTTCCGCAGTTATTTCTTCACGCATATTCATGAGCATTCCGGTTCTGTTCGTCTTTAATACATGACAAAGGACAATTTCTCCCGCATTTTCATCTCGTCCATTTTCCTGTAAAAAAGAAGAAGCCCATTTCAGGGCTTCATAGACACGCATTACTCAGCTGCCTCCATCTTTTGCGCCTGATCTTCCATCACTAAGGCATTGATGAAATCATCTAACTTACCTTGTAGGATTTGATCTAGCTTTTGAATCGTTAAACCGATTCGATGGTCTGTAACACGGTTTTGCGGGAAGTTATACGTACGAATACGCTCTGAACGATCTCCCGTACCAACAGCTTGTTTACGGTTTTGATCATACTCAGCTTGCGCTTCTTGTCTAAATTTATCATAAACACGTGCGCGTAATACTTTCATCGCTTTTTCTTTATTCTTAATTTGTGATTTCTCATCCTGACAAGATACAACTACACCAGTCGGTAAATGCGTTAAACGTACCGCTGACATCGTTGTATTAACGCTTTGTCCACCAGGACCACTAGAAGCAAACGTATCAACACGAACATCTTTTTCATGAATATTAATTTCTACTTCTTCTGCCTCTGGTAGTACAGCTACAGTTGCTGTAGATGTATGAATACGTCCGCCAGATTCCGTTTCAGGAACACGTTGTACACGGTGAGCACCATTCTCGAATTTCAGCTTCGCGAAAGCACCTTTACCGTTAATCATAAAGATAATCTCTTTATATCCACCTAACTCTGTATAGCTCGCTTCGATAATTTCAGTTTTCCAACCTTGCACCTCAGCATAACGGCTATACATACGATATAAATCACCAGCAAATAAAGCTGCCTCGTCACCACCAGCAGCGCCACGAACCTCAACGATAACGTTTTTATCATCATTAGGGTCTTTTGGAACAAGTAAAATTTTCAGACGTTCTGATAATGTTTTCTCTTGTCCTTCTAATTCAGAAACCTCTTCTTTTACCATATCACGCATATCAGCGTCTAACTTATCTTCTAACATTGCCTTTGCATCTCGTAATTGCTCACGAACATCTTTATACTCACGGTACACCTCTACCGTGTCCTGAATATCAGATTGCTCTTTTGAATACTCACGAAGCTTATTTGTATCGCTAATAACCTCTGGGTCACTTAACAACTCATTCAACTTCTCATAACGATCTTCTACAGCTTGCAAACGATCTAACACACCATTCACCTCTACATCCTAGTATCTAATACAAATAGTATATGGTACTTAATCAAAAAAACGCAAATTATATTTAAAAGCGTAAGCGGCTTGCTCAGGATCGCAGGACATTGGAACTCTCGACCTTGAAGCGCTTTTTGCTTCGAGCGAGAGAGTGAAATGGCCGGAGATTCTAGCCGCTGGAGCTAGATAATATTTAAAAGCGCAAGCGGCTCGCTCAGCTCTGACTGGCTAAGGTTCTCTCGCACAAAAGGTGCTTTTCACCTTGAGTAGCGGCGGTTCTTAGACACGAAGAGCTGGCCACCAATCTTCATCTATTTTCGAAAAAAACCCGCTCTACATAGCGAGTTTCACTTATCTTTGTTTTGTAGGTACTGCATGACAATGACGACAACGTGGTTCATACGATTCTGAAGCCCCAACTAAAATAATTGGATCATCAAATGCCGCTGGTTCTCCATCGATTAAACGTTGCGTACGACTTGCAGGAGATCCACATTCAGAACAAACTGCCTGCAATTTAGTTACATGTTCAGCAATCGCCATCAGCTGAGGAACTTGTCCAAATGGTAGACCACGGAAATCTTGGTCTAATCCAGCTACAATGACACGATAGCCACGATTTGCCAATACTTGCACCACTTCCACAATGTCCCCATCAAAAAATTGTACCTCATCGATTGCAATAACATCCATTTCTTCTGTTACATGGTTAAATATATCTTTTGAAGCTGAAACAGGAACTGCTTTAACCTTTAATCCATTATGTGATACAACATCTTCTTCACTATAACGATTATCAATACATGGCTTAAATACAATTGCATGTTGTTTCGCAAATTGTGTACGGCGTATACGGCGGATGAGCTCTTCTGATTTTCCAGAAAACATACTCCCGCAAATCACTTCAATCCAACCATTTTGATTCATTAAGTACATTGAGCTCTCCTTTCATCTACTTTCCTAATCCAAAGTAGGGTAAAGGTTTAATATTTTCGCAAAAAAAACAGACAAGCGAATACATACACTTGCCTGTTTTATGTTCTTTATTACTTGATGCCGTATTTCTTATTGAAGCGGTCAACACGTCCGTCTGCAGTAGCAAACTTCTGACGTCCAGTGTAGAATGGGTGAGAATCAGAACTGATCTCAATTTTTAGTAATGGATAAGTGTTACCATCTTCCCACTCAACAGTTTCGCTAGAGCCTTTTGTAGACCCGCTTAAGAATTTGAAGCCAGTGTTCGTGTCCATAAATACAACTTTATTGTAATTTGGATGGATTCCTGCTTTCATTCTTTTCATCTCCTTCCGCCCTGAATCATTTTCGAAACAGAGTTTTTCATCTTCAGCTGCTTACACAACTATATTGATGAAACACATATGATGAAATTATAACAAGGCTAACTCCATTTTGCAACTACCTGTTTTTGTCTTTTTAAAAATTAAAAGCACAAGCGGCTCGTTCAGAATCGCAGGACATTGGAGCTCTCGACCAAGAAGCGCTTTTTGCTTCGACCGAGAGAGCGAAATGGCCGGAGATTCTTGCCGCTGGAGCTGGATATACCTAAAAGCGCAAGCGGCTCGTTCAGAATCGCAGGTCACTTCAAGCTCTCGACCAAGAAGCGCTTTTTGCCTCGTAGGAAGAAGCGAAGCCACCGACCATTCTAGCCGCTGAGGTGGAACTAGATACACCTTAAAGCGCAAGCGGCTCGCCCAGAATCGTAGGGCACTTCAAGCTCTCAATCCAAATATGATTTCCATCTCAAAAAACAAATTTTTTCCATATATTACTCTCTAATATTCCCTTAAAAACATAAAAAACTCGCTTACTACGAAATAAGCGAGTCCCCATCTTTTCCCTTTACTTAGTGGTTACATACCTTTTTGAGTCTGCAACAATGTTTTGTAAAAATTCTTCATTTGTCTTTGTTTGACGAAGTTTACGTAAGAAGCCTTCAACAAAGTCTGGTGTATCACGCATTGTTTTACGAATACCCCACAGCTTGTCTAAATGTTCTTTCGGAATTAATAGGTCTTCTTTACGCGTACCAGAGCGACGAATATCAATCGCTGGGAAGATACGGCGCTCAGCTAATGAGCGATCTAAGTGAAGTTCCATATTTCCAGTTCCTTTAAACTCCTCGTAAATTACATCATCCATACGAGACCCTGTATCAACAAGCGCTGTTGCTAAAATCGTTAGGCTACCGCCCTCTTCGATATTACGCGCAGCCCCAAAGAAACGCTTCGGTCTATGAAAAGCAGCAGGATCAATACCACCCGATAAGGTTCTACCACTTGGCGGAATAACAAGGTTGTAAGCACGCGCTAAACGGGTAATACTATCCATTAAAATGACAACGTCCCTTTTATGTTCTACAAGACGCATTGCACGCTCTAATACAAGCTCCGCTACTTTAATATGATTCTCTGGCACTTCATCAAAAGTAGAACTTACAACATCACCTTTAACAGAACGTTCAATATCTGTTACTTCCTCTGGACGCTCATCAATTAAAAGTACAATTAATTCTGCTTCCGGATGATTTGTTGTGACACTGTGTGCAATTTCTTTTAACAGACTTGTTTTACCAGCCTTTGGAGGCGCAACAATTAAACCACGTTGTCCAAATCCAACTGGTGCGATTAAATCCATGATGCGTGTCGGTAACTTTTTCGTTTCCGTCTCCAATTTCATTTGGCGATCTGGGTATAACGGTGTTAATGCAGGGAAATGTACACGCTCTTTTGCTGAGTCTGGATCATCTCCATTTACAGCTTCAACTTGTAGCAATCCAAAATAGCGCTCATTTTCTTTCGGAGGTCGTACTTTACCAGAAACCTTATCTCCATTACGTAAATCGAAACGACGAATTTGCGAAGCCGAGATATAAATATCTTCTGAGCTTGGAGAATAATTGATAGGACGTAAGAATCCAAATCCTTCTGATTGAATAATTTCTAATACGCCTTCCATGAAAAAGAAACCTTCTTTTTCTGCTCGAGCTTTTAAGATAGAGAAGATTAGCTCTTTTTTCGTTAACTTGCTGTAATACGAAATCTTAAATTCCTTCGCAAGCTCGTATAACTCTTTTAATTTCATGTTTTCTAATGCTGCAATTGACAAATTCATTCAGACACCACACTTTAACTTTATTCTCTTTTCACATGGGTAAAGGGAAAAATACGGAAGGCAAATAAATAATAATGAAAGGCAATAAGTTCAAGTAGGATAATATTCACTATTGTAACCCTTTTATCTAGTTTTAATCAATACGTTGAAACACAAATACAAGAAGCGAAGACAAGAAAATTTGTCTTCGCCTTTTCATATTTCTTTCTTTTTTCTACTCACCTGATTTTAAGGCAGAATAGATAAGGCATTTCTGCTTTTATTTAATCCAGCTTCAGCAGCTAGAATGGTCGGTGGTTTCGCTTCTTCCTGCGATTCTAAACGAGCCGCTTGCACTTTTTATTTAATAACCAAATTCGGTTTTTTATTTAAGCTATGGCGGCCGTCTACGAAGCGTACTGTGCCTGATTTTGCACGCATAACAAGGGACTGTGTTGTCCCGACGCTACCTTTAAATTGAACGCCTCGTAATAGTTCTCCGTCTGTTACACCTGTTGCTGCAAAGATTGCATCGTCACCTTTTACTAAGTCTTCCATACGAAGGATACGATTGATATCTTCAATACCCATTCTTTTACAACGAGCTAGTTCAGCTTCGTTTTGAGGTAAGAGCTTCCCGTGAATTTCTCCACCTAAGCATTTTAATGCGACCGCAGCTAATACACCTTCAGGTGCTCCACCAGAACCGAATAGAATATCTACACCAGTACGGTCAAATGCTGTATTGATTGCTCCAGCTACATCTCCATCGTTAATTAATTTAATACGAGCACCAGCTTTACGAATTTCTTCGATAATTGCTTGATGACGTGGACGGTTTAAAACTGTCGCTACAACATCTTCGATATCTTTATTTTTCGCTTTCGCAACTGCACGTAAGTTGTCGATAATAGGTGCGTCAATATCAACTGCACCAACTGCTTCTGGACCAACCGCTATTTTATCCATGTACATGTCAGGAGCATGTAACAAATTGCCGTGATCTGCAATTGCAATAACAGCAAGCGCATTCCAGCCGCCAGCCGCTACGATATTTGTCCCTTCTAAAGGATCAACTGCAACGTCTACGCGTGGTCCATATCCTGTACCCAATTTTTCTCCGATATATAGCATTGGCGCTTCATCCATTTCACCTTCGCCAATTACAACTGTACCTTTCATCGGAATTGTATCAAATACATCACGCATAGCTGATGTTGCTGCACCATCTGCCTCATCTTTTTTTCCGCGCCCCATCCAACGCGCTGATGATAATGCTGCAGCCTCTGTTACACGTACTAACTCCATAGATAAACTTCTTTCCACGATAATCCCTCTCCTTTAAGTCTTTATATTTCTGCCGTATTTTGTGAACCTTGTTTTTCTATAAAGTGTACTTCCGTTAGTAGTGATTCTTCGCTCCCCATTAACGGAAGTATCACCACCTTATCCCGATTGGTGAGGGTTAATAATCGGCGTGGGATACCCCATACTGATTAAAGTTTCACTTTATGCATTCTTCATTTCTTCAATTTCTTGCTTTGTCATTTGTTCTCGCCAAATGTTTGCACCAAGCCCTTTAAGCTTGTCTACTATATTTTCGTAACCTCGATCAATATGATCAAGTCCCGTTACTTCTGTAATGCCATCTGCCATTAAACCCGCAATAACAAGGGACGCACCAGCTCGTAGGTCACTCGCTTTCACCTTCGCACCTTGCAATAAAACCGGTCCAGTCACAATTGCTGAACGGCCTTCTACTTTAATTTGCGCGTTCATACGGCGCAATTCATCAATATGCTTGAAACGTGCGCTGTAAATTGTATCAGTTACAACTCCTGTTCCATGCGCTTTTGTTAAAAGCGTTGTAAACGGCTGTTGTAAATCCGTTGGAAACCCTGGATATACAAGCGTTTTTACATCAACTACTTTTAACCTTCTATTGCCGTTCACTGTAATTTGGTCATCGTTCGTTTCAATTTGAACACCAGCTTCTCTTAGCTTCGCAGTAACGGATTCTAAATGCTGAGGAATAACATTATCAACTGTTACTTCTCCTCCTGACGCAGCCCCTAAAATCATATACGTACCAGCTTCAATACGGTCTGGAATAATAGTGTGGTGACAACCGTGCAGTGAATCCACACCATCAATTCGGATTACGTCTGTACCAGCACCTTTAATACGTGCTCCCATACTCGTTAACAATGTAGCTACATCAATAATCTCTGGTTCCTTCGCTGCATTTTCAATAACAGTTCTACCTTTCGCTCGTACAGCCGCTAGCATAATATTAATCGTAGCTCCTACACTAACAACATCTAAATAAATACGTGCCCCACGTAGTTCGTCTGCTCTTAAATAAATGGCACCTTGTTCATTTGTAACATATGCCCCTAACGCTTCAAACCCTTTAATATGCTGATCAATCGGTCGTGGCCCTAAATGACATCCACCTGGAAGCCCAATAACAGCTTTTTTAAAACGGCCAAGCATTGCACCCATTAAATAATAAGAGGCGCGCAATTTTTTCACTTTTCCATTTGGTAAAGGCATCGCAACCATGTTAGAAGGATCGACTACCATCTCTTCTTCCTGCCCATAAGTTACTTTCCCTCCAATTTCCTCTAGTAAGTCTCCTAACATTTTCACGTCCGAAATATTAGGAACACCGCCAATAGTTACTGGAGTATCTGCTAAAATTGTCGCTGGAATTAGTGCAACAGCACTGTTCTTTGCACCACTCACACGAATCGTTCCATTTAAAGCTCTTCCGCCTTCAATTAGCAACTTTTCCATATTGAGCTCCCTTCTTGTGAATGCATTTATCTTCTACTTCTTTATAAGAAGTAGAAGATTCCCCCTTAAGAATCTCAATCACTCTTTCCATCCTGAAACTCAATAAGTAGAAAACCATCACCTGTAGCTCCCCTGCTGTACAAATAGATGAAGATTAACTATTCATCGAATCAAATTACTCAATTCAGATACTTACCACATTTATTAATAGGACTATGCACGTTATTTTCTATATTTGCAAACCAAAAATTCACTTTATAAAATCTTTAGACTTGTTCGCGCTTTCATTATACAACGAAAGGAAACCGTCTAAAAGACTAGACGGTTTCCAAAACGGAATTTTATTCTTACGCTTTACCGTTAGAACCGAACTCACGCATTTTACCAGCAACAGTTGCTTTGATAGCGTCGCGGCCAGGTCCAATATATTTACGAGGATCGTAAACTTCTTGGTCTTTGTTTAATGCTTCACGAACAGCTTTTGTAAACTCAATTTGGTTCTCAGTGTTTACGTTAATTTTTGAAGTACCTAGAGAAATAGCTTTTACGATATCAGCAGTTGGGATACCAGTACCACCGTGTAATACTAAAGGTACGCCAGTGAAGTCACGAACTTGTTCCATTTCAGCGAATCCTAAGTTAGGCTCACCTTTGTAAGGACCGTGTACAGAACCTAGAGCTGGAGCTAGGCAATCGATACCTGTTGCTTCAACAAGGTGCTTACACTCTGCTGGATCAGCGTAAATTACGCCTTCAGCGATGATGTCGTCTTCTTGTCCGCCAACTGTTCCAAGCTCAGCTTCAACAGATACGTTACGAGCGTGTGCGTATTCTACCACTTTTTTAGTAGTTTCAACGTTTTCATCGAATGGGTGGTGAGAAGCATCGATCATTACAGATGTGAAACCTGCATCAATTGCTTCTTTACATTTTTCGAAGCTTGAACCATGGTCAAGGTGAATCGCTACAGGAACAGAAATGTTCATTTCTTCGATTAAAGCTTTAACCATAGCTACAACTGTTTTGAAACCAGTCATATGACGAGCTGCACCCTCAGATACACCTAAGATTACAGGAGATTTTTCTTCTTCCGCAGCAGCTAAGATAGCTTGAGTCCACTCTAAGTTGTTCATGTTGAATTGACCAACTGCGTATTTTCCTTCTAGTGCTGTGTTTAGCATTTCTTTCATAGAAACTAAAGGCATGGTGAATCCTCCTAAAAAACGTTTTTTGTATCCGATAAATTCTTATCGCTGGTAGTATGACCAGAATAAGGTAAAATATGTATATTTACATACCGGACTTCTTTCTACACTCAATAGGATAACAACTTGTACTCAAAAACTCAACCGTATTCACCTGCTCAATAGTCCATGTAAACGCTTTTTTCCATATTTTTTATAAAAAATTCATTTTTTACGCCTCTACGGCAAGCTGATCTCTCACTGCTTGACGAATCTCATCAATATCAAACGGTTTAGCAAAGTGCATTAAAGCTCCTAAATCTTTCGCTTCTTGAATCATATCCAATTCTCCATAAGCAGTCATTAAAATAACTTTAATACTCTCATCAATTTCTTTTACATGTTTTAAAATCTCTATACCATCCATACCTGGAATTTTCATATCTAACACTACTAAATCCGGATTATCTTTTTTCACGATATCTAAAGCTTGAAATCCATTCGCTGCTTGGAAAGTCTGATAACCTTCTTTTTGGAACACTTCATGCAATAAAACACGAATGCCATATTGATCATCAACGATTAAAATTTTCCCTTCCATAACTCCCAACCTTTCTGTGTAAGTACAAGATTTAAAGCTTCTTATATCTTATCGGTTTATTTTCGCTACTCTTTGCCAAATCCCTTCCTATTCTTTCTTATTTTACCGTTTCCTATTTTGTTATGCCACCCTACTATTTCCCCTTTCCAAAAAAAATAAGCTATAATGAGAACCAGCTAACACGAAAGAAAGGAGCAACAACATGTTAAAAATTTTCTCGACTCAATTAAATGGATATTTCTCCCGAATTTCTCAAAAAGAGGAAATGAATATAGAAGATAGCGCTCGTCTACTTGCCCAGGCGTTAGTTGGTGATGGCTTCATTTACTTGCATGGTACAAACGAAATGGAAGGTATTGTTTCAGAAGCATTATTTGGCGCCGAACCAATGAAACAAGCAAAACGTTTAATAGAAAACGGTGAACCGGCGGCAGTGACTGTTGCGGACCGCGTACTTCTTATTAGTCGTTTTTCGACAGATGAAGAAATTATAAAAACCGCGAAAAAACTTCATGAAGAAGGCCAATCTATCGTTGGAATCTCGGCTATTCAAGAAGGTGTTGAATCACTGGAACAATATACAGATGTACATATTGATACAAAGCTGTTAAAAGGTCTTATTCCAGATGATGAAGGTAACCGCTATGGGTTCCCAAGTTTAATTATAGCTTTATTTGCTTATCACGGATTGAAATTTACAATTGATGAAATGTTAAACGAATATTAAAAAAAGCGCCCTATTTCAGGCGCTTTTTTTTATTACTTGCTCTCTTTATTCGTAATAGAAGCACTTACGAAGTCATGGAACAATGGTTGTGGACGGTTTGGACGAGATACAAGTTCTGGATGGAACTGTGCTGCCACGAACCAAGGGTGATCTTGTAATTCAATAATTTCCACTAGACGACCGTCTGGGCTTGTACCAGAGAATACAAATCCTGCTTTTTCCATATCTGGACGGAATTGATTGTTAAACTCATAACGATGACGATGACGCTCATATACAACCGGCTCATTGTAAGCATTGTAAGCATTTGTTTCTTCAGCAAGCTTACATGGGTATAGACCAAGGCGAAGTGTACCACCTAAATCTTCTACATCTTTTTGTTCTGGTAATAAATCGATAATTGCATAAGGTGTGTCAGGATTAATTTCAGAAGAGTTAGCTCCTTCTAATCCTAATACGTTACGTGCAAATTCGATTGATGCAAGTTGCATACCTAGGCAAATTCCTAAGAATGGAACTTTGTTTTCACGAGCATATTGAATTGCAACGATTTTACCTTCTACACCACGATCGCCGAAGCCACCTGGTACAAGGATACCATCTGTATCGCCAACTAATTCTTTTACGTTCTCTGCTGTTACGTGCTCAGCATTTACCCATTTCACTTCTACATCTGTGTCGAATGAATAACCTGCATGACGAAGTGCTTCTACAACAGAAATATATGCATCTTGAAGCTCTACGTATTTACCAACAAGAGCGATTTTTGTTTTCTTAGAAAGGTTACGTACTTTATTAACTAGCGCAGTCCAATCTGTCATATCTGCAGCTGGATTGTCTAACTTCAAGTGATCACAAACGATTTGGTCCATGTTTTGTTCTTGAAGAGATAATGGAACCGCATATAAAGTATCTGCATCGCGTGCTTCGATAACTGCTTTTGTATCGATGTCACAGAATAATGCAAGCTTGTCTTTCATGTCCTGAGAAACAGGTAGTTCTGTACGAACAAC
Source organism: Bacillus sp. 05T21 (assembly GCF_056396785.1). Classification (NCBI taxonomy): domain Bacteria; kingdom Bacillati; phylum Bacillota; class Bacilli; order Caryophanales; family Bacillaceae; genus Bacillus; species Bacillus sp. 05T21. The sequence continues at coordinate 135,457 of NZ_JBFTMD010000007.1, forward strand.
GATAATATTTGGTTGAATACCTAAGCTGCGAAGCTCTTTAACGCTATGTTGCGTTGGTTTTGTTTTCATTTCACCCGCTGCTTTTAAGTACGGGATTAACGTACAGTGAATGTACATTACATTGTCACGACCGATGTCGCTCTTAATTTGACGAATTGCTTCTAGGAATGGTAGAGACTCGATATCACCAACAGTTCCACCGATTTCTGTAATAACAACGTCGGCATTTGTTTCGCGACCAGAACGATATACACGTTCTTTAATTTCGTTAGTAATGTGAGGAATAACTTGAACTGTTCCTCCTAAATATTCACCACGACGCTCTTTTTGAAGAACTGAAGAGTAAATTTTACCTGTTGTTACGTTGCTGTATTTATTTAAGTTGATGTCGATAAAACGCTCATAGTGACCTAGGTCTAAGTCCGTTTCTGCACCATCATCTGTTACGAATACCTCACCGTGTTGGTAGGGGCTCATAGTCCCTGGGTCTACGTTAATGTATGGATCAAACTTTTGAATAGTTACGTTTAAACCACGATTCTTTAAAAGTCTTCCAAGAGATGCTGCTGTAATACCTTTACCTAAAGACGATACTACACCGCCTGTTACAAAAATATACTTAGTCATGAAAATACTCCCTTCTACTTCGTTGTTATATAATCACCGTTGCAAAGCGCAACGTATGTAGATAACACTGTATCTATCTTATTGTTAGGCTCTTTTTATTTTCTAAACAAAAAACAAAAAAGAAAATTGCTCCCCTCATCACATAAAGTAATAAGTAGGGAGCAATTTTCTTTTATATTTACACTTTAAAAGTATTATCGTCTTTTTTTAAAGAGCCCAAAAATGATTCTACATGGACGATAATGAAAAGTCAAGAGCTACCGCTCTTCCTCTTCTTCTTCTTCAGTTTCATCATACTCAAGTTCTTCTTCTGCGAAGTCTTCATTATCTTCTTCTAAATCATCAAGATCATCATCTTCATCATCTGCGTCTTCGTCTTCAAGAACTTTGTCCAAATCTACTACATCTTCTTCTACTTCTTCTTCTTCTACTTCTTCTACATCATCTTCTTCAATGTAGTCGTCAAAACCGTCTTCTTCAACTTTGCGTTTCTTCTTCGGTTTTGGCTGAGGCAGAATTTCTTCATCAATTTGCTCATATGGGTACCAGCTACGTAGCCCCCAACGATTTTCTCCTAAATTAATGAAACGTCCATCGATGTTTAAATCTGTATAAAATTGTGCGAGTTTCGTATTAACTTGCCCTTGAGATAGTCCCAGCACTTGAGCGATTTCTTGAACCAACTCGTTGAATGTCGTTGCTTGTCTTTTATTCCCTAAAACACTATGTACAACTTCAATCATTGAACATTCTTTTAGCTCTTCTGGTGAATATTGCTTAAAACCCACTTATGCGGCACTTCCTTTCTTCAAATATAAGCTTATATATAACGGTCTGCTTAAAAAAATCCATACTATTCATTATAAACAAAAGTCGCACAAATATGCTACAAAAAAAACGGGAAACTTTTATCGCGCTATTTACGGGCAATAAAATTATAATTTGTCCATTCTTTATTTCGGAGACATATGTGCTCCTTGCAGTACATACCTAATTTGCATTTCTGTATATTCTTCGAGAGTATACAGTTTTTGCAGGGCCCAACGTCTAAATCCCCACATTTGTCCTTGTATGAAAATATTATGTGCAAGAAGCTGTATTTCCTTTTTATTTAGTGTAAATGTCCCATTTTCCGTACACTGCTCTAAAATATCCTCAAACATCCCGACCATTTGAAACTCTTTTTCTAATACATATGGGAGTGATTCTTTCGGTAAAAAACGTACCTCTTGATACATAATTAATACTTCTTCTTGCAATTCATCCATCACTTTAAAATAATTCATTATCGCTATCTTTAAGCTTTCTATACTTCCCTTCTCTGTACACACCACTTCCTCTAACCGCTCTTTTACATGTTCATAAATGCTATCACAAACTAAATATAATACATCATCTTTTGTGCGAATATACTCATAAAGTGTTCCGATACTAAATCCAGCCGCTTTCGCAATTTCTCTCGTTGTTGTACGCGGGAATCCTTTTTGCTTAAACAGCTGCACCGCACCTTTAATCATTTGTTCACGTCTTAACGCAACTAATTTTTCATCTTTCACTGACGCATGTACATTATGTTTAACCATCCCTTCACCTCTCTCTATTATTTTTGGAAGTAAAAAGCGTAGGAAAATACCTACGCTTTTGTTCCTACTTCGTTAACATACGAGAAATTACAAGCCTTTGAATCTCTTGTGTTCCCTCATATATTTGTGTAATCTTTGCATCGCGCATATAACGCTCTACTGGATAATCTTTCGTATAACCATAACCACCAAATACTTGTACCGCTTCAGTCGTTACCTTCATCGCTGTATCACCTGCAAATACTTTTGACATCGCTGACTCTTTCCCATACGGAAGCCCTTCTGATTCAAGCCAAGCCGCTTGATATGTTAAAAGACGCGCTGCCTCTACATCCGTTGCCATATCCGCAAGTTTAAAGCCAATTCCTTGTTGCGCCGCAATTGGCTTCCCAAACTGATGACGTTCTCTTGCATATTCTACAGAAGCATCTAAAGCGGATTGTGCAATACCGACTGCTTGTGCCGCAATACCATTACGGCCGCCATCTAATGTCTGCATCGCAACTTTAAACCCTTGGCCCTCTTCCCCTAGTAAATTCTCTACAGGAATACGGCAGTCTTCAAATATAATTTCAGTTGTTGGCGAAGAACGAATCCCTAGCTTACTTTCCTTCTTCCCAACCGAAAATCCTAGCGTATCACTCTCCACAATAAATGCACTCGTGCCGCGCTGCTTCGAATCAGGATCTGTTAATGCAAAAACAACATAAATATCAGCAATACCGCCATTTGTAATAAAAATTTTCGAACCATTTAAAATGTAATGGTCTCCATCTCGTTTTGCAGTCGTCCTCATTCCACCAGCATCTGATCCAGAGCTTGGTTCTGTTAAGCCATATGCACCAATTTTCTTCCCTTCAGCCATTGGGCGCAAAAACTTTTGTTTTTGCTCTTCCGTTCCAAATTTAAAAATTGGCCATCCAGCAAGTGAAGTATGTGCAGACAACGTTACACCTGTAGAAGCACAAACGCGGGATAATTCTTCAACGGCAATTACATACGCCAAGTAATCGCTTCCAATTCCGCCGTATTCTTCAGGCCACGGAATACCGGTTAAACCAAGCTCTGCCATTTGATCAAATAAAGCGCGATCAAATCGCTCTTCCTCATCACGCTCTGCTGCTGTCGGTGCTACTTCATTTCTCGCAAAATCCCGAACCATTTTTCTTATCATTTCATGTTCTTCTGATAATTTAAAATGCATTCCCGTCTCCCCCTCTGCCTTTTTATAAAGCTCGACTAATTACAAGCTTTTGTATTTCGCTCGTTCCTTCATATATTTGTGTGATCTTCGCATCACGGAAAAATCTTTCTACTGGATAATCTTTCGTATAACCATAACCACCAAATACTTGCACCGCTTCAATCGCAACTTCGACAGCCGTCTTAGAAGCAAATAATTTCGCAATAGAAGCTTCTTTACCGCATGGTAATCCTTGTGCTCTTAGCGATGCTGCTCTGTATACAAGTAATCGCGATGCTTCTACACTTGTTGCCATATCTGCAAGTTTGAATCCGAGTCCTTGCTGCGCCGCAATTGGCTTTCCGAATTGCTCACGCTCTTTCGCATAATCAATCGCACATGCAAGCGCCGCTTCCGCGATTCCTAATGCTTGCGCTCCGATTCCAATTCGCCCAACATCTAAATTCGCCATTGCCACCTTAAATCCTTGTCCTTCTTCACCAAGTAAATTCTCGGCCGGCACTTTCATATCTTCAAACGTAAGTTGCACTGTACGAGAACCAAGAAGACCCATCTTATGCTCATCTTTTCCAATGATTAAGCCTGGTGTATCTTTCTCTACTATAAATGCTGAAATCCCGCTTTTCCCCGCATCTGGATTTGTAGACGCGAAGACGATATATGTACTTGCTTCACCACCATTTGTAATAAAGACTTTCGATCCATTAATGATGTAGTGATCGTCTTTCTTTACAGCTCTTGATTTCAAACTACCTGCATCTGATCCTGCATTCGGTTCTGTTAGAGCAAATGCGCCTAAATATTCACCAGTCGCCAGTTTAGAAACATATTTCTGCTTCTGTTCTTCTGTTCCGAAGTATAAAATCGGATTCATTCCAACTGACGTATGTACAGCCAAAATTACACCAACCGTTGCACTTACCTTTGAAATTTCCTCAATTGCTAGAATGTAAGAAATAAAATCCATTTCTGCCCCGCCATATTTTGCAGGCGCTGGAATACCCATTAGTCCAAGCTCACCCATCTTTTGCAAAATCTCTTTCGGGAACACCCCTTGTTCCATACTAGGAACAAAGGGAGCTATTTCCTTCTGCGCAAAATCTCGAACCATTTTCCTCATCATTTGTTGCTCTTCAGTAAAATGAAAATTCATGTACTTCGCCTCCGTTTGCTATATATCTTCTTAACAATTTGGTCAGACCACTACTTTAATAAAGGGAGGAATTTATTCGTAAACGTAGAAACCACGACCCGTTTTACGTCCTAACCATCCTGCATTCACATACTTACGTAATAATGGACATGGGCGATATTTACTATCTCCTAATCCTTCATGCAACACTTCCATAATGTATAAACACGTATCTAAACCGATAAAGTCAGCTAACGTAAGTGGTCCCATCGGATGATTCATACCGAGTTTCATTACTTCATCAATCGCTTCTTTCGTCGCCACTCCTTCGTATAACGTATAAATCGCTTCGTTAATCATCGGTAATAAAATACGGTTCGATACAAACCCTGGGAAATCATTTACTTCAACTGGCACTTTCCCGATTTTTTTCGTAATATCCTCAATCGTTTCGTACACTGCATCATCTGTAGCTAAACCACGAATAATTTCAACGAGTTTCATAACTGGAACTGGATTCATAAAGTGCATGCCGATTACTTTCTCAGGACGTTTCGTTACCGCTGCAATTTCCGTAATTGGTAACGATGACGTATTCGTCGCTAAAATTGCGTGTTCTGGAGCGATTTCATCTAAATTCGCAAAAATTTTCTTTTTAATATCCATTTTTTCAACAGCTGCTTCAATAATAAGATCAGCTTCTTTGACACTATTTAAATCGAGCGTCCATGTAAGGCGATTTAAAGTCGCATCTTTCTCTTCTTCCTTCATACGGCCTTTTTCTACTTGGCGGGCTAAATTTTTCGAAATAACAGCTAGCCCTCTATCTAATTGCTCTTGCTTTAAATCTTGCACTTTCACATCATAGCCTGCCATTGCACACACTTGTGCGATACCTGAACCCATTTGCCCTGCACCAATTACAACAATCTTTTGTACACTCATTTTTTCTTCCCCCTTAATTGTTAATAAACTATATATCTTCTAATCTTAATTAGTGAACTTCAATCATCACTGCATCACCTTGACCGCCACCGCTACAAATAGAAGCAATTCCAATTCCGCCGCCGCGCTGCTTCAGTGCATGGATAAGTGTAACGATAATACGTGCTCCGCTCGCTCCAATTGGATGCCCCATTGCTACAGCACCGCCATTTACATTCAATTTTTCCGGATCGATCCCTGCGATTTCTGTACTTGCAATTGCTACAGCCGCAAATGCCTCATTGATTTCAAATAGATCTATGTCTTCAATTGTCTTACCTGTCTTTTTCAGCAATTCATTAATTGCATAACCTGGCGTTCTTGGGAAATCCTTCGATTCTACCGCAATCGCCGTATGCGCCAAAATTGTCGCTAATGGTTTTCTTCCTTCTTGCTTCGCTCTGTCCTCGCTCATTAATACAAGTGCAGCACCGCCATCATTTAGTCCCGGAGCATTACCTGCTGTCACCGCTGACGTCTTATCAAATACAGGCTTTAATTTCGCTAATTTTTCAATCGTTGTATCCGCGCGTGGCGCCTCATCCTTAGCCACGACGATAGGATCGCCTTTTCTTTGCTGAATTGTTACTGGTACAATCTCCTCTTCAAAACGCCCTTCTTTATGTGCCGAAACCGCACGTTGATGGCTACGATATGCCCATTCATCTTGTGCTTCGCGAGAGATTCCATCTTCCTTCGCAACTTCTCCGCCATAAACACCCATGTGTATACCTGAAAATGCGCATGTTAAACCGTCTGCAACGTTTAAATCGATAACTTCGTTGTTACCCATTCTGTATCCCCATCTTGCCCCTCGTAAAATGTAAGGGCTGTTACTCATCGATTCCATTCCACCAGCTACAATCAGTGATTGATCACCAGTACGAATAATTTGATCTGCTAACGTAACTGCGCGAAGCCCTGATGCACAAACTTTATTTACTGTTTCTGTCTGCACTTCCCAAGGAATGCCGGCCGCTCTTGCTGCTTGACGTGATGGAATTTGTCCTTGCCCTCCTTGGATAACCGTTCCAAATATAACTTCTTCAACATCACTAGCGGAAACATTTGCCCTTTCAAGCGCTGCCTTAATTGCGATTCCTCCAAGTTCTGTTGCTTTCACGTCTTTTAAAGTTCCTCCAAATTTTCCAACCGGTGTTCTTGCAGCACTTAAAATAACTGTTTTACTCATGTTTCTTTCCCCCATTTCTTTTTTTAGCACCGAGCGCTCGCTCGGTATCCTTGCGCCTAGAAGAGGTGCAATTATTGCACCTCTTTCTAAATTTAAATGCATTCCTACAAACTACATTGCTTCTTTCTTCTGTCCGATAACTGAGCGTTCTAAAATCTCTGTTACGTCCAAAGTTTGAACTGTTTCTTCAACTTCTTTCGCTTTCGTGCCGTCACTAATCATCGTTAAGCAATACGGGCATCCTGTACCGATAATTGACGGCTGTACAGCTAGCGCTTGTTCTGTACGAGCAACGTTAATACGAGAACCTGTCGTTTCTTCCATCCACATTAGGCCGCCACCCGCACCACAGCACATTCCCGTTTCACGGTTACGCGCCATTTCTACAAGGTTTACACCTGGAATTGCTTTTAGAATATCGCGCGGCGCTTCGTATACTTCGTTGTATCTTCCTAAGTAACAGGAATCATGGTACGTAACTGTCTCTTCAATAGAATGGACAGGTTTTAAACGACCTTCCTTCACCCACTGGGCTAGTAATTCTGTATGATGATAGACTTCTGCTTGTAAGCCAAAGTCCGGGTACTCATTTTTAAAAGTGTTATAAGCATGAGGGTCAATCGTAACGATTTTCTTCACTCCTGCTTTTTCAAATTCTTCAATATTTTTAGTCGCCATTTCCTGGAATACAAATTCATTTCCAAGGCGGCGCGGTGTATCACCAGAGTTCTTTTCCTTATTACCAAGAATTGCGAATGAAATGCCTGCTTCGTTCATTAGCTTCGCAAATGATATCGCAATCTTCTGACTGCGATTGTCATACGAACCCATTGATCCAACCCAGAATAAGTATTCAAACTCTTCGCCAGCTTTTGATTTCTCCTTTACAGTTGGAACTGTTACTTCATCGTCACCTTGGCGCCATGTTTCACGCTCTTTACGGTTCAGTCCCCACGGATTACCTTGACGCTCAATGTTTGTCATTGCACGCTGCGCTTCCGCGTCCATTTTTCCTTCTGTTAAAACGAGATAGCGGCGTAAATCAATAATTTTGTCAACATGCTCATTCATAACTGGGCACTGGTCCTCACAGTTACGGCACGTTGTACATGCCCAAATCTCTTCTTCTGTAATAACGTCTCCGATTAAACTTGGGTCGTACGCTAGCGCTGTAGCCGCTGATTCTTGTTGTCCTTTTCCAGCTGCCATCATCGCTAACTGATTTCCTTGTGTATTATTAAAAGCAACAACTGGAACCCACGGTGCTTTTGATGTTACCGCTGCGCCTTTATCAGTTAAATGATCACGAAGTTTTAAAATTAAATCCATCGGTGATAACATTTTCCCTGTTCCTGTTGCCGGACACATATTTGTACAACGACCACATTCGACGCAGGAATATAAGTCGATAAGTTGATTTTGTCTAAAGTCTTCAATTTTACCAACACCGAATGTTTCTTGTGTTTCATCTTCAAAATCAATTTTTTCAAGTTTTCCCGGATTTGAAAGACGACCAAAAAACACGTTAACTGGTCCAGCAATTAAATGCGCATGTTTTGATTGTGGAACATAAACTAAAAACGTTAACAAAATTAGTAAATGCACCCACCAAGAGAAATAGAACACTGAAATGGCTACGGTTTCATTTAATCCCGAGAAAACGTAAGCGATTGCAGAAGCGATCGGTTCACTCCATGAAAGCTCCTCGCCGTGCCATATAATTCCCATTCCATTACCAAGTAGCACAGAAATCATTAAGCCACCAATAAAGATAAGAACAAGGCCTGATTTAAAATTACGTTTCAAACGAACAAGCTTTTCAATATAGCGTCTATGAAAAGCCCAAAAGACTGCAATTAAAATAACGAGTGTGACAATTTCCTGGAAGAATGTAAATGCAGGGTATAGTGGTCCAAGTGGAAGATGCGATCCTGGTGCAAGTCCTTTCCAAACGAAGTCAATTGCTCCAAATTGGACAAGAATAAATCCGTAAAAGAACATAACGTGAATGATGCCGCTCTTTTTATCTTTCAGCAGCTTTTTCTGACCGAAAACATTGACCTTAAGAAGATCCCAACGCTCTTTAAAGCGACGGTCAAATTCGATCTTTTTTCCTAATTGTATGTAGGCCATCCTTGTTCGTATAAGATATACAAACAAATACCCCGCATAAGCAATAACAGCAATGGCAGCCAGCCAATTAATGATTAGTAAGCTATTCATTTTATGCTACCCCTCTCTTTGTAAGCTCTCTTTCTTTTTTAGAATCTTCGAAAATATATAATTTTCTGAATTATATCCCCTATTCCCATTATATAATGAGTGAGCATTCAGTCAACAGTTTTTTGTTATACAACAACACATTTTTTAATAAAGCTGTTTATTTCGGTGAAACTATAAAGTGAAACTTTAATCAGTAGGGAGCGGTTTATTCCCTACTGATTATTAGCCCTCACCAATCGGGATTTTACGGGCAGCCCGAATCCCAACCAACTTCTTTGCTTTTAACCCAATTTCGAGGTGGGAGTCTTACTGCCCGCAAATAGCGGGATACAGTGAAATTTTGATTTGTAAAAAATTGATGGTGAAAAGACCGTGAAGGAGGGAATTTACTTATGTTTTTCTTATCTCTCTTGTTATTAGGCAGCGCTCTCTGGATTACAATCGACCTTTCATATGGGAGAATTGTTCATTTAAAGCGTGTACGTTCTCGTTCTTTCCCTTTACGTCAAAGTGATTTTCGCCTTTATACATACGGAAATGATCTATACGATGCTCTCTTTACTGATATAAAACAAGCTAAACACCATGTGCACGTTTTATTTTTTATTGTAAAAAACGATGATATAAGTCGTACGTTTTTAAAGTTACTTATCGATAAAGCACAAGAAGGAATTGAAGTAAGACTTTTACTCGACCGGTTTGGAAGTCATTATTTATCAAAAGAAGCGATTTACTCGCTACAAAAGCATGGTGTCTCTTTTTCATTTTGTCATAAAGTGAAATTTCCTTTTCCTTTCTTTTCTGCAAATCAAAGAAACCATAGAAAAATTACAGTTATTGACGGGAAAATTGGTTATATTGGTGGATTTAACATTGGCGAAGAATATTTAGGGCATAATCAAAGGTTAGGGTTATGGCGAGATTATCATTTACGTCTTACAGGAGAAGGGATACAAGATTTACAAAAACAATTTTTACATGATTGGCTCGACGATACAGACCAAAATTTATTAGATTCATCTCTTTATTTTCCTATGCAACAACCAGGGACCATTCTACATCGTTTCATCCCTACTGATGGTGCCTATTTACAAAATACATTTTTACATTTAATCGAAAGCGCGAAAAAAGAACTCTTTATCGGTACACCATATTTTATTCCTGGAAAAAAAATTATGAATGCATTATTAAAAGCGCGAAAACGTGGGGTTCAAATAACTATTCTCGTTCCACAAAAAGCTGATCACGCCCTCGTTCGAGAAGCAAAATTCCCATATTGCCGAAAGTTAATACAAGCTGGTTGTAATATTTACGCTTTTCAGCAAGGATTTTTCCACGCAAAAATTATTATAGTAGACGATCATACTTGTGATATCGGAACTGCTAATTTCGATATGAGAAGTATATATATTAACCATGAAATCAATTGCCTTTTATACGATAAACATTTCATACAAGAAGTAAAAAGTAAATTCGAGGAAGATTTGGAACGCTCCTCATTACTTTCCTTTGAAGATGTCAGCCCTCTCTCCATTATCGATAGAGGAAAGGAATGGATAGGAACGATACTCGCGTTCTTTTTATAGAGAAATTTCAAGGGCCAAGGAGGTGCATTACATATGATAATTCGATTTGGATATGTCTCACATGCTACGGCATTATGGGACTGTTCGCCTGCCAAAACAATGACATTTACAAGCTGGAAAAAGCTAAAAAAACAAGAGCGTGAAGATAAATTATATAATGTTACACTGCAAAATCTAGAACACACAATACGCATCCTTCATTACAATATTGCACACGAAATTCCATTATATCGTTTATCATCTTCTATCGTCCCGCTTGCAACACATCCTGAAGTTGAATTTGATTACATTCAACTATTTGCTCCACTATGGCGTAAAATAGGAGCATTAATTCAAGAACACAATTTACGCGTAAGTTTTCATCCCAACCAATTCACACTATTTACAAGCGACAAACCACATATTACAACTAATGCTATTACAGATATGACCTATCATTATAATGTGTTAAATGCTATGGGAATTGCAGATTCTTCCTACATTAATATCCATGTAGGTGGTGCGTATGGAAATAAGGAGAAGGCAATCGAACGTTTTCATGAAAACATACAAAAACTCCCTTACCATATAAAAGGACAAATGACTCTTGAAAATGACGATAAAACGTATACAACTTCTGAAACTTTGGCTATTTGTCAAAAAGAAAAAATCCCTTTCGTGTTCGATTATCATCATCACATAGCGAACCTTTGTAATGAACCGCTAGAAGAATTACTTCCTATGATATTTAAAACTTGGTCACATACAAATGTCCTTCCTAAAGTTCATATTTCTTCTCCTAAATCCGAAAAAGAATTTAGAGCTCACGCAAATTATATTGATTTAGAGTTTATTAAACCTTTTTTACACATTACAAAAAAAATTGATCATGATTTCGATATTATGATTGAAAGTAAACAAAAGGATTTAGCACTTCTTCAGTTAATAGATGAAATCTCTTCTATAAGAGGGATAAAAAGAAAAAATGGCGCAACGTTACAATGGTAAATTGTAACGTTGCGCTATTTTTTTCAAAAAAAAGTAATTTTTATAGTAAAAAACATCCCCGTTTGTATGCTACTATTTAGATTAGCATTTTCCCCTGAGATTCAACCTTATTGAAACGGAGTCATAATATGATTAATCAAAAAAAATATGTACAATTTGTCATGATGTATATAATTATATTTTCTCTTTGGATATTCCTTATCCCTAAGGATTTAAATATAAAAGAAATTGGAATTCTCTTCTTATTTTGTTTTGCTGCACTCTTTTCTTGCTATTGCTTATATAAAGCAATTAAAAAAATGAAGCGCGGTGATAAACTATTTTGGGTTTTACTACTATGTACTTGCATATGTGGACTAATTATGGAAATAACTTTATTTCTTCATTCACTTTCTATTTATGATCAAGTTATATTCTCATATGAATCACTACCTTTTTTTATCATACAATATATTTTGCTTTTTTCTGGCTTTGCTATAAAGTTTATAAAACATTACTCCATTAGGGGTCTTGCTCAATTTTCATTCGATAGCATATTCATTATTATTATGAATATTTATTTTATCTTAACCTTTATTTTAGATATTTCAAGCTTTCGTATGTTAACAAAGGACACGTGGATTTTGATTGGGTATTTTATCGCACAATCATTAGTAATTTACGCCGTTATTAGCCTATATAGAAGAGAACGGTATTCTTCTAGTAGAATCTCATTAATTATTGGCTTTACTATCATACTTGTGTACGGATATATACATCTATTCCAATTAAACACGGGAATGGGAACTTCTTCTGAAGTCTCTTATTTAATACATACTGCTTCGATTTTACTAATCGGTTTATCGTCCATACTGTACATTTTGGATAAACCAATGCAACATGAAACGAAAACGAAATATTATCGATTCGATTATGTACGCTTTATATTACCTTATTTTGGTATAATCATTACTTTTTCCTTTGTTGTTATTCAACCTTGGGATGATAAGTTCATGCTAATCGGTCTAGTATTATCACTAGTATTATTAATCCTACGACAACTTTACATGTGGAAAGATAATCAAGTGTTAATCGATACGTATGAACAGTTGACTACACAACTAGAAGATGAAGTTGAAGAAGGCGTATCTGCCCTATCAAAAAGTGAACAACGTTATAAATCTTTATTCGAAGATCATCCTGATGCTGTTTTTTCTTTAAATATGAACGGGATTTTTCAACAATCTAATAAGGCTTGTGAAAGTTTATTTACAGCCTATTATTGTGAAGTAACAAGCTATTCTCTTCAACACTTCATTGATCCACAAGATCATGAATTATTGAAGAAATCTTTACAAATTACAAAAGAAGGTAGACCACAAACTCTAGAAATTCGTACAAAAGAAAAAGAAGGCTATTATTATCACCTTCACATTACATTCATCCCTATTTTTATAAATAAAGAAGTTGTTGGGATGTTTGGTATCGCACGTGATATTACAACTTTATATGAAAAACAAAAGCAAGTAGAGCATATGGCTTTCCATGATGCACTTACAGGACTACCGAATCGACGGAAATTCGAAAAAGATTTAAAAACGATTTTAAATCTAGCTCAAAACAACACTAATGACGTTGCGGTTATGTTCCTCGACCTAGATCGATTTAAAAAAATTAACGATCGACTCGGCCATGATGTCGGGGATTTATTATTAATTGAAGTAGCAAAAAGATTACGTGGATGTTTACGTTCAAAAGATATCGTTGCCCGCCAAGGCGGAGATGAATTTACGATTCTATTACCAGATATGTACTCTGAAAAAAGTGCTTCTTTTATAGCTGAACAAATTTTAACTATCTTAAATAAGCCTTACTTTATTAAAGATGAAGAACTTTCTGTTACACCGAGTATCGGAATTGCAATGTACCCTGACTATGGAACCGATGTAACCGAATTAATGAAAAATGCAGATATGGCTATGTATCGAGCAAAAGCTAATGGGAAAAATAGATTCATTTTCTTCTMAAAAGAAATGAGTATTGCACAAAATGAAATACACTTCCTAGAAGGTGAACTTTCAAAAGCTCTGCAACAAAATGAATTTTCCCTTGAATATCAACCGCAAGTAAATACAAAAACAAAACAAATTATCGGTTTTGAGGCATTAGTTCGCTGGAAACATCCAAAACTCGGAATTGTATCGCCTGCCCAATTCATTCCTCTAGCAGAGGAAACAGGATTTATTATTGAACTTGGCAATTGGATTTTACGTACCGCCTGCTTAGAAGCAAAAAAGTGGCATAACCAAGGATTTTCTCACTTAAACGTTGGTGTAAACTTATCTGTTGTTCAATTTAATCACGCATATTTAATATCAACTATTTCAAAGGTCTTGGAAGAAACAGAACTAAAGCCGGAAGCGCTAGATATTGAGATTACAGAAAGTATCGCAATTAATCAAAATCATTCTGTAATTGCTAAACTAGAAGAACTTCAAAATCTCGGTATCCAAATTTCAATTGATGACTTTGGAACTGGTTATAGTTCTTTAGCTTATTTAACGAAATATCCAATCAATACATTAAAAATTGCTCGAGAATTTATTTGTGGAATTACAAATAGCCCTTTAGAAGAAGCGATTATCGCTTCCATTATTAAGCTATCGAAAGAATTAAATTTAGAGGTTATTGCGGAAGGTGTAGAAACAGAAGAACAATGGAAGTTTTTACATGAACAAAACTGTGACCATATTCAAGGATTCCTCTTTAGCAAACCTGTTTCTAGTAAAGATGTTTGGATGTTACTCCACAAAAAAACAACCGTCTAAGTAAGACGGTTGTTTTTTAGTACTCAAAAGGTACATCTGAAGCTAATTGTATCTCTTGATCATTATAGGAAATCACTTGACTTTTCTCTAAAGCTGTATCTCCTAGTGAAATACCCCATGCCATCGCTAACGTTAATAGACTACCAATAAGTAGTTTTTTCATATTCCATCACCCACATTTTTTCTTTAAATATATCATGAAAATTTATCCATATCGTATGCAATTATGCATATTTGTTTTTTAGGTCTTTTTTATTTCTTCATTTTTTTTATAAGTGATTCTTTTAATGCATGGATTCCTAATATATCGAAAAAGAAGCACGCTTTTTCATAAGCATCTTCAATTTCTGCTCTATCACACTCTAGCTTTTCTAGGCATTCACCTTTTTGATAGTATAACTGTCCAATCAATGTCATACTATTAATTTGACACGATAGTTCAATGGCTTTGTTTACGTGACAAAGCGCTTCTTCATATTGATTATCTAAGTATAATGCTTTTGCATGATTATGTCTCACCTTCACATCAAACTCTTTATTATCATGCAATGCCTCTAATTGTTTTAATATATTTTCAAATAACTCAATACTCTTCTTAAAATAGCCATTTTCAGCATAAATGTTTGCAATTGCGTTTTCAATATAAAGATTCTGATATACATCTATTCCTACCAATTGTTGATTGAGCAATTTCTTTAATTCTAAAATACAATAATCGTAATCGATTTTTTTCAATATGTAAGCAGCTACATGATATTGCCATTGAAGAAATTGCTCAAGCTCGGGATGATATTCTTCCTTCTTCAACTCATTCCATACCCTATTATAAATTTCTTTATATTTCTTTTGCTTACAAAGCATAATAATTTGATCTTTTAACTGCTTATTCCTCTCAATATCAGAATAAATGAGTACCTCATAAAAATGAATAATGGGAACTTGTAATTTCGCCGCAATACCTTGCAATATATCCATACTTGGGTATACCGCGCCCGATTCAATTCGGCTCACTTCCGATTGGTGACATATATTATCGGATAACCGTTTTTGTGTTAATCCTCTCATCACCCTAATTTTCTTTATTTCGCTTCCTAATTTTTCTGCGTGCATACTTACTCACCATCCCATTATAACAATCTAATTTTTTAAGTTGTCATACCACTACAATAATGTGAATTCGACAATTTTTGATATGAAATAATGCATAATATATATAAAATTCGGCAAATTTTTCATACAATCCATCTCACATAATATAATAGACTAGTAATTTTATAGATAAATTATAGAAAATTTGCCCGTGCTTTCGTTACATTCGGTCTTCTTTATCCTTTATCAGCAGAAGCTATTCACACCCAAGAACTAGATAGAAATGAAGTAAAAGTTGAAATTGCTCAGCCTAGTTTAACGATAAAAAAATTAACACAACCTCAAAATAATACGAAAAAAATATGGCGAAAAAGTATTTAAAAGATGAGATAAACGAGGCTAAAGCTCAACAAGAGTGAGTGACAACTGAAATGAATGTAGATTCCCAGCCTACAAATAAAGATACAAAAGTAAATAAAACCGAAGTTCGCCTTGCACAAACTTACAAAAACTATAAAGTATATGGTCAAGATCTCATTGTAAAAGTAGATAAAAATGGAGTAATTACAACTGTTAGTGGTAAAGTTGTCCAAAATTTAGACCAACAACCTAATCTTACTATAACAAATTTTTTGTCGAAAAATGAAGCAAAATCTACATTACGTACTACACTTCAAATTCCAAGCGACTCAGCTGAGACGGAATTCTCTAGTGAAACCGTTGTTTATAAGAAAAAAGAAGTTTACCACTCATAGGTAAACTTCTTTTTATATCCATCCCTTTTCTTCCGCAATTGTAATTGCCTCAATTCTATTTTTTGCTTCCAGTTTCGCTAATACTTCAGAAATATAATTACGTACTGTACCAGGCGAAAGATAAAGCATCTTAGCAATTTCATTTGTAGTCTTTCCTTCTTTCGCAAGTACCAGCACTTCTTTTTCACGATCTGATAGCGGATTTTGTTCCTGCCATAAGCCAAACATTAGCTCCTGCGAAATTTCTCGCTTCCCTTTCATGACATTTCGAATTGCTGAAGCTAAGTCCTCGCTTGGGCTATCCTTTAATAAATACCCGTGAACACCAGTTTTCATTGCCCGTTCAAAATAACCTGGTCGTGCAAATGTTGTTAAAATCATTACTTTACAAGGTGACTTTTCCTTCTTCAGCGCTTCAGCAACATCTAAACCACTTTGAATCGGCATTTCAATATCCATAATACTTATATCAGGCCTTAGCGATTCGATTAATTTTAACGCCTCTTCCCCATTCGCAGCCTGACCAACTACTTCAATATCATCCTCTAGATCAAGCAGGGCTCCTAACGCACCACGAAGCATTCGCTGATCTTCTGCAATAATAATTCGAATCATGCCCTCACCTCATCTTTTCCTGTTCTAATAACAACTGGTACTTTTACTATTAATAGTGTCCCTGGATTTATCGTATTTAGTTCAACAAACCCATCAATAAGGGCGATCCGCTCCTTCATACCGCGAATACCGTTTCCATCATGATTTTGATTTTCCAAACCTACGCCATTATCCTCTACTTTCAAAATCAGTTCACCTTGCGATTCTAATACAGATACAATGCACTCCGTCGCCTTACTATGCTTTACAATATTCGTAACTGCCTCACGCAAACACATTCCTAAAATATTTTGTTCAATTGGTGATAACGAACTAGAATTAGCTTCTTGTTTTACTTCTAATTCAATATTAGCCGCTTGTAAAATTGCTTTTATTTGCTCAAGTTCTTCTTCCACTGTAATCATACGCATATCAGAAATTAACTCGCGCAGTTGTTTTAAAGCAGTACGAGATGTTTGTGTAATCTCCTTCGCCTCTATACTTGCGCGTTCTGGATTCTTCACAATCAATTTCTCCACAAGCTGACTCTTTAAAGTAATAAGAGATAACGTATGCCCTAACGTATCATGAAGATCTCTTGCGATTCGCTGACGTTCTTCACGTTTTACTAAGTCTTTAATTTGTTCGTTTGCTTCGTTTAGTTGATTTTTTAACATCTTTTTTTGATTAAAATTACGCATTCCAAATGGCGTAAGAAGCATTAAAATAAACATTGGAACTATATTCACTAAATTTGTAGTTGTTAAATGCTTAAAATATACGAATATAAAGGCCCCAAGCATTGTAATCAACAGTCCTAACAACACTCGAAATACTTTCTTACTTGGCGCAAAGCCCATCGCACTTGCCGTGAAAAAACCAAAAAATATCATAAAAGCATTATAAAATAAGGCAAATAAAAAGATGAGTACCATTTGAATACATGCCCATAAAATGAACGTCTTATTAACAAAATAAAGTTGACGGTATGTGATAATAAAAAGCACCAACATACCGCTCCCTATCCCAAGTTTCCACCCTGATACCTGCGTTAGATGGTAAATCGGAAATAACAGATACACTAACCACATATACGGGAAGAAACCCATCTGTTTCGGAAAAACTTCAAACCTCTTCTTCTCTATCATTTATACCGCTTCCTGTCTTTTTCTTATATATATTGATACTACAACAAATATAAGGAAATAACCTCCTAGTACCGCGATATTTTCCCAACCAACTGATTTCCCAGCTACAATGTCCCATGCACCGCTTCCAAAGTGGTATGTTGGTGTCCATTCACCAATAGATCTTAATATTTTCGGAAACACTTCAATTGGCATCCATAATCCACCGATTACAGCCAGACTCATATTTAAAATATTGGCTAAACCAGCTGCTGCATCCGCCTTCTTAATTGAACCTATTACTGTTCCAAGGGCTAAAAATGGTGTCACGCCTAGTAATAGCCATAATCCTGCACCAATCCATTGGCCTATCGTTAACTCAACATTATTAATTAATATTCCTGCCATAAAAATAACTAAGATTGAAAAAGCATTCACTACTGTTTGAGCAATAATTTTAGCTGCTAAATATGCTCCCTCTGGAAGCGGTGTAATTTTTAACAAATGTGTCCATCCTTGCCCTTTTTCCTGAGAAAGTCTCACACCGAAACTAAAAAGGGCAGTCCCTACAATACTGAAAGTCGCCATTGAAATTAAATAATGTGCTTTCCATGCATCTCCGTTTTGCGGGACTTGAACAACATTTGTAAAGATGTAATAAAACATAACTGGCATTAATAATGAGAAAAAGATGAATAATTTATTGCGGAACGTACGTAAAACCTCTATTTTACATTGCATCCATAATGCTCTCATGCGATTCCCTCCTTCTGATTTGCAACAAACTGTTCAAATGCTTCATCGAGGCTTCCACGTTCAACTGAAACGTCTGTTACAGGTAGATTCCTCTGATAAATTGCTTGTAAAGTGGCATCTGTATCTTCCGTCGTTAAAGTGAAGCGCCCTTCATTTGACTGTACTTCTGTTACATGCGGTAAGTCCTTTAGTAAACTCTTAGGAATTTTCTCTTTCGAATAAAACGAGATTGTTTTTCGAGAAATAGTCGCTTTCATCTCATCTGGTGTGCCATCTGCGATAATCTTTCCGTTCGCAAATAATAAAATTCGATCTGCTAGCGCATCCGCTTCTTCTAAATAATGTGTTGTTAAAATAATCGTTTTCCCTTCACTTGCTAATTTTCTAATCGTTTCCCAAAACGTTTTTCGAGATGTTATGTCCATCCCTACAGTTGGTTCATCTAAAAATAACAACTCTGGATTCCCTGCAAGTGCCAGCGCAAAATTTAACCTTCTTTTTTGACCGCCCGATAATTTCTCACATCTTTGCTTTCTTTCTGGTTCTAAGTTTGACAACTGCAGTAATATTTCTTTCTCTACAGGATTCGTATAATAACTACGGAATAACTCAATTGCCTCTTCTACCGTGATACTATCAATCACACTTACTTCTTGTAGCATCGCACCAAGGCTATTACGAACATCTCTATGCTTCGGACTCTTTCCAAATATAGAGACATTCCCCTCTGTCGGATCTTTTAATCCGAGCATCATTGAAATTGTCGTTGTTTTCCCCGCACCATTTGGACCGAGTAATGCTACTATTTGTCCTTTATTTACATGAAATGAAACGTTATTTACTGCTTTTTTATGTTTAAATGTTTTAGAAACACCATTTACTTCAATAATCTTTTCCATCTCTCCACCCCCGCCGTTTCTTATATTTACATTGTATGTGTTGGAAAAGTTAGGAAACAGTATGATGCGTCATGACATCCATATGACAATTGTCATGTATTCTTTGTGAGAGGAATCAACCCGCATACTGCAAGCGAGTAGCAGGAGCAAAATAAACATGATACAATCGGATAAGATATATATTCGAGGAAGGACAGTGGTTTTCATGATTATTCGTAATGAACAAGATTTAGAAGGTTTACGAAAAATCGGCCGCATCGTTGCACTTGCACGCGAAGAAATGAAACAACAAGCGAAGCCAGGTATGACAACGAAAGAGCTTGATTTAATTGGTAAAAAAGTATTAGATGAGCACGGTGCTATATCAGCACCTGAAAAAGAATATAAATTCCCAGGTGTAACTTGCATTAGTATAAACGAAGAAGTTGCTCACGGTATTCCAGGAGATCGTGTATTAAAAGAAGGCGACTTAGTAAACGTAGACGTATCAGCAGCACTTGACGGTTATTATGCAGATACAGGTATTTCATTTGTTCTTGGTGAAGACGAAAAAAAAGAAAAGCTATGCCAAGCTGCGGTAGATGCGTTTTGGGAAGCAATGAAAAAAATAAAAGCTGGATCAAAACAAAACCAAATTGGTCGTGCTGTTTCTAACTTTGCACATAAAAATGGATACAACGTTATTCAAAACTTAACTGGTCACGGCATTGGGCTTAGCTTACACGAGGCTCCAAATCATATCTTAAGCTACTATGATCCAATGGATAATGCACTTCTAAAAGATGGTCTTGTTATCGCTGTAGAGCCATTCATATCTATGAAAGCAGATCATATTATTGAGCGCGGGGATGATGGTTGGACATTCGTTACACCTGATAAAAGTCTTGTTGCACAATGTGAGCATACAATCGTTGTAACACGTGGCGAACCGATTATCTTAACCGAAATATAATAAAAAGCAGCCGTTTTGTAGATTCCTGTTACTGAAACGGCTGTTTTTTATTATTTTTATGCATGTAAAAGCTTATATAAATAAAAAGGTGGTGCATCAAAGCATCACCTTCTTAACGGGGTGAGGCTGTCCAAAAGTACGGAAAACTCTTGAACAGCCTCGTATTTTCATATGGATGCCTTACATATATCACTGATGATAATTATGAAATGCGGAAACATAGTTACCATCACATGATTCAAACATGAGAAAAGAAACCCTATAACGGATTCCTTTTCCCTACATAATCTAAAGTTTGGGTACACTAGATTCATGCAATGTAGGAGCCTTCAGAACAGAAAGCAAACCTTCATTTAGAATGATAGCATACATATACTCACTAAAAATATGCAAATATACATATAGCGTTTCTTATCCCACTCATTAACGTTTTACTTTATTTCTCAATGTTAATAGATTGAAATTTCAGAAATCCAAGAGTAAAATAAAGTCGTTATCCGTCTTCTTTTGTCAGTCAGAGAGAATAGAAGAATGGGAGAGGAAAAAATGAGAAAATCACTGAAACAAAAAATAGTAAGCTCCTTGCTTACTGTATCACTCGCCTTTAGCTTAGCTCCAATTGTTCAAGCAAAAGCTGATTCTACATCAGAAATTACACAGGCCCCATCTATTACAAAACAAGTTGATGCAAGCCGCGCCATCGAACATATCCGTTTCTTATCCGAGACAATCGGTCCCCGCCCTGGTGGTACAAAATCAGAAGAATGGGCTTCTCGCTACGTTGGTATGCAGCTTAAATCAATGGGATATGAAGTAGAATATCAGCCCTTTCAAGTACCGGATCAATACGTTGGATTTATCGAATCACCATTATCCACAAAACGTAATTGGCAAGCTGGCGCTGCTCCCAATGCACTAATTTCTACAGCAGCTATCACAGCACCACTTATCTTCGTTAAAAATGGAACAAAATTAGATGAAATTCCGAATGAGGTTAGCGGAAAAATTGTTTTATTCGAACGAGGTGCAACAGTAGCGGATTATAATAAGCAAGTTGAAAATGCTGTTAGTAAAGGGGCAAAAGGGGTTCTTTTATACAGTTTAATTGGAGGACGCGGAAACTATGGACAAACTTTCAATCCTCGCTTAACGAAAAAACAATCCGTACCTGTATTTGGCCTTGCTTACGCTCAAGGGAATGCATTTAAAGAAGAAATTGCGAAAAAAGGAACAACAATCCTTTCTTTAAAAGCTAGACACGAATCTAATTTAACATCACTAAATGTCATTGCAAAAAAGAAACCAAAAAATAGTACAGGTAATGAAAAAGCAGTCGTTGTAAGTTCGCACTATGATAGCGTCGGTGGCGCACCTGGTGCCAATGATAATGCTTCTGGGACTGGATTAGTATTAGAATTAGCTCGTGCTTTTCAAAATGTAGAAACTGATAAAGAAATTCGCTTTATTGCTTTCGGTTCCGAGGAAATGGGTTTACTCGGTTCGGGTTATTATGTGAATAGTCTATCTCAAAAAGAACGTGACCGTATTTTAGGTGTCTTTAATGCTGATATGGTGGCAACAAATTATGATAAAGCAAAGAATTTATACGCTATGACTCCTGATGGTTCTACAAACCTTGTAACGGATGCCGCTTTACAAGCAGGTAAACAATTAAATAATGATCTCGTTCTTCAAGGAAAATTCGGTTCTAGTGATCACGTGCCATTTGCTGAAGTGGGTATTCCCTCCGCTCTATTTATTTGGATGGGTGTCGATAGCTGGAATCCATTAATCTATCATATCGAAAAGGTATACCATACACCTCAAGATAATGTATTCGAAAACATTTCACCTGAACGTATGAAAATGGCATTAGAGGTCATTGGAACCGGTGTCTATGATATCCTTCAATCTAACGTGAAAGCAGGACAAAAAGCTGCTTAATACTATTTCCAAGCTACCGATTAATCGGTGGCTTTTTATTAAGGAAAAATAAATATGTATAAAAACATGTTTATTACATGGCATTATCATATAGAATAAAAAATTGCAAAATATGCATAATAGCATATTTATTACATGGTATTACCATGTAGAATAAAAATTGTAATAATAGTGATTACGTCTAATAAAGAGGCTTTTCCATTATGAAAAAATTATTCTTGCAGGTGCGTTAACTTTAACTTGAATTTCAGGAACTAATGCCTTTATTCCTGAAACAAACGCTGCTGCAGCTACTCAAGAACAAAGCTTTACAGAATACTATTTCTAAATTCGCCATAAAAATGGCCATACAGTCATCCAAAACTTAATGGAACATGGTCATTGATCTTAAATTACATGAGATACCACACCGCATTCTAAGCTTATGGTCCAATGGATAATAGACTTCTTAAAACCGGTTTTGTTATCGCTTTAGAGCCGCTTATCTCTATGAAAGCTGACCATATTATTGGGCTGCCGATTGAGTCCAACTTGAAACTGTTCTCTTTTTCTATAAAAAAACCCTTCAGGTTGCATTCTTCTCTTCACTTTATCGTGAAGTTTTTTGAATACTTACCTAAAGGGCGTAATATCAATAGTAATTTTTCAACTTGTCTGCTACTCAGATTACGGTTTAATCAATAATCTAAAGCTCTTTTATTATTTTATTAGCTGACGAGCAAATAGAATTCCACCTAAAAGGAACAATACCATACCGCCAAGAATTGAAATCGTTTCTGCTGATGTTCCTCCTGTGTTAGGAAGTAATGTTGGCTTATCATTTTCTGTAGTAGGTGGAACTTTTGAATCGCTATTTTTGTCTGTATTTGTGTTTGGATCTGTGCTCGGATCTTTTGGATCTGTGCTTGGATCTTTCGGATCTGTGCTTGGATCTTTCGGATCTGTGCTTGGATCTTTCGGATCTGTGCTTGGATCTTTCGGATCTGTGCTTGGATCTTTTGGATCTACACCTGGTTCGTCCTTGATTTTTGTATTCGTGATGTCATAACCATTTACTTCGGATTTGTATCCCGCTACTGGTTGTTCTTTCACTTCATACTTGTACGCTACTCCGTTTGCATCATATACTTGTAGTTTTTCAAACGTGTACTTCCAGTTTGTTGCCACGCTTACTTCTTTCGTGTCAATCACTTTTCCATTTTGTAATAAGTCTACTTTGATGGATACTGGACGATCTATTGCGTTATTATCATCCCAAACTTTCTTACCACTGATTTCTGTTGTTTCTGTATTTTTGTAAGTGTTCGTAATTGTTGTTCCGTCTACTTTTGTTTCATATCCGTTTACTTTTACTTCACTTACTGTGTACTTGAACTCGTTTCCTTTTTCATCGTACTTTGGTAGATCTTTGAAGCTGAAATTCCAGTTACCTTCTTTATCAGCTTTYACTTCTTGCTTGTTAAACTCTTTACCATTTTGAAGCAATTGAACCGTAATACTTTCTGGGCGTGTGTTGAACTTRTTGTTGTAGTCTTCCCAGACTTTCTTACCACTAACTTCAGTTGTTTCTGTATTTTTGTAAGTGTTCGTAATTGTTGTTCCGTCCACTTTTGTTTCATAGTCTTTCACTTTTACTTCACTTACTGTGTACTTGAACTCATTTCCTTGTCCATCGTACTTTGGTAGATCTTTGAAGCTGAAATTCCAGTTGCCTTCTTTATCAGCTTTCACTTCTTGTGTTTGGAACTCTGTTCCATTTTGAAGCAATTGAACCGTAATACTTTCTGGGCGTGTGTTGAACTTRTTGTTGTAGTCTTCCCAGACTTTCTTACCACTAACTTCAGTCGTTTCCGTATTTTTATAAGTGTTCGTAATCGTTGTTTCGTCTACTTTTGTTTCATATCCGTTTACTTTTACTTCACTTACTGTGTACGTGTACGCATTTCCTTGTCCATCGTACTTTGGTAGATCTTTAAAGCTGAAATTCCAGTTGCCTTCTTTATCAGCTTTTACTYCTTGCTTGTTAAACTCTTTACCATTTTGAAGCAATTGAACCGTGATGCTTTCTGGGCGTGTATTGAACTTRTTGTTGTAGTCTTCCCAGACTTTCTTACCACTAACTTCTGTTTTGTCCGTATTTTTGTAAGTGTTCGTAATCGTTGTTCCGTCTACTTTTGTTTCATATCCGTTTACTTTTACTTCACTTACTGTGTACGTGTACTCGCTTCCTTGCTCATCGTACTTTGGAAGATCCGTGAAACTAAAGTTCCAGTTGCCTTCTTTATCAGCTTTCACTTCTTGTGTTTTAAATTCTGTTCCATTTTGAAGCAATTGAACTGTGATGCTTTCTGGGCGTTTACCAAACTTATTGTTGTTGTCATTCCACATCTTCGTTCCTGAAACAGATGTAGCTTTCACTTTATTTGGAATATCCAGTTCGACTCCATTTTCATCATCTGATTTTATTTCAAACTCTACTTTTTTCTGAGGATCGAAATCAATATAGTCTGGAGCTGAAGCCTCTTGTACATAATATTTACCTGGTGATAATTGAGGAGTTTCAACTATCCCTTTTTCATTTGTTTTATATTCGCCCCCAACTTGTTCACCAGACTCTTTATACAACTTAAACGAAACATTCGGAATTACTTTTTCTTTATTTCCTTCAATATGCTTAACAATTTTCAGCTTTCCTTTTGGAACCTTGTTACCAGTAGCACCACCGCCAGCTGTCATATTTTCGACTGGGTGACTACCCGATTCATTAACTGGTTCTTCGTTTAGAACTTGGTAATCAATCGTATAATCATTCTTAAAAAACTCTTGCTTCTTTCCGGCTTCCGTTATAGTAGATGTATAACCAATCGAAAAGGCAGCAAGACCCGCTTTATCCTTATTAAGCACAACTTTAAATGATCTGTCACCAGTAAAGGTAATCGTTCCGTAACCTTGCTGTTCAAACTCTTGTAGCGTTAAATATCGATTACCTAGGTAATTATCTACACTTATATAGAAACTATCCTTATTAAGTGTTTGACCTTCCTGTAAATTATCAGTCACAACAATATCACGACTTAACTCTTCTTTATTTAAATTTATATTCAAGAACCAACGTACTTCATTGTCCTTACCTGAGTTCATATCACCAGTTTTATAAAAAAACGGTGGCTTTCCAGGATCTGTGCCACCGCCACTACTTGGACCGGTAATTGTTACAGACTGCTTATCTACAGTTGTACCGAAATTGGTTTCAATCTCTTTCTTTTGATCCGTTCCTACATTAGTGGCTTCCACGAAAAAGTTTAAATACCCTTGAATATTTTCATATGTGCTCACTTTATCATTAAATGTACATACCACAGTACCTGCAGTGACTTTACAAGTACCATAGTCATCTAATGGAAACTCCCTATCTAATCCTTTTAATTCTGGAGGCAGTGTTAATGTTAGTGTGTCTCCAGGCTTCAGATTAAGTCCATCTTTTTCACTGAAGTTTACAGTGACTTTAGTCCGTTCTGTGGTACTTAGATTTGTTTTACCAATCTGAAAACTATCCACAAGTCCTGCTGTGTTTAGTTCTTGTGCATTTGCTACTATAGGTAGCAAACTCTGACCTATAGTAAACATGAAAATCATTATAATCGAAAAAATCGAAGTAACTCTTTTTAAATACATATTTTATGTTATCCTCCTATAAAATTAAAAATAGATAGATCCTGGTACAAGCATACTATAACAAAGGTTCTACAATTCAATGTCATTAAGCCAATTTACTAAAATATGTTTGACAGCTATTATCATCTTTTTCTCTTTTTCAATCCTTCTATTACTTAGAAACTTGCAGTTTGGCTCTTATATAGATTCGTCTAATTCCCCTGACATTTCATTTCTCGTATATACTGTTTAACAAAAACAGATACAGGACAAATTTTGATAAAGAAATTCAAATTACAAGTACACATGAACGGACCATAGAATAACTTTAAAGTCAGAAGAAGACAGTTCGAAAAGCACTCACGATAAAACTCATAACAGTCTTTCGTCTTATTATGCCGTAGAGTTCTCGAAATTTCTTCATATTCAGCGCAAACGTTTGCCCTATAAATACAGAAAAATTCGTTACCGACAAGTATGGCCTAGCTACTTCACAGTAAATATGCATTTGGTCAACTTCCTTACTTATCCTCCTAAAGAATAACAAGAAGTACCATCTATAATCGAAATTAGCATATCAGCCAAGGAAAGTTCGAACTGTGAAACATACTTGGATACTCGTATTCTAAAAGATGTTATTGAAGATGCGTTTTCTGCCATTATAAGTTGCGGTGAAATTGGCCATATGTTAAAACCTTTTGTGTTTAGTTACACAGCCGACCTACACACCGAAACAAGTAGAACAAGAAGCGTTCCACCGCCAGCATTATATAATTAAAAACGCTCTGGATGAAGTATTGTTTGCCTATGCAAGATGATAGTCATATTCTCCAAATTTGAATACAGTGGACCGAATTTGGGGGTAACTAAAAAAGAGTATGATTGTCAACTGATTTCATGTAAATCGCATAGAAATACGAAATTCAGCCTTTTCATTTTTGGAGTATATAAATGAGTGTCGAGAAAAAACACTTTGCCTAATGGGTTCCATGGCTATGTCGAAGAATTAAAATGAGCTTATATATGATGATAATATCAAAACCGAGAGATTTATATCCTTTCATTATTTTTTATCAAATCATGAAAACTTCAATTGTACTATATGTACTATTTTAAACATATCCCCCTAGTTTCTTGACTAAGCTGGAAGTTTTCAAGATTAATTACTAATTGGTTAGATACTTGGTTAGATGAATTGTTATTTTAGTATTTGGCATAGCTGTAACAATGTTTTTTACAACAATCACACCATTTCCTAGTAACATTCCACCAACTAATAATACATATATGGATTTTTGATAATTTTACCCCCAACAGTCTATTATTCTAGAATCGTTCCTAAAAATCAATAGTTAATTGGTATTTTACTATTTTCACTTCATCACCATAACATATATTTGTCACATGTATTTATATTAGAAAACTGAAATAAAAAAAAGAGACAGCTCTGCCATCTCTTTTTTATTTCAGTTTACCCTCATCAAGACGTACGTGAGGTTCTTCCCCATACGTCTTTTCGTTGATCTTCTTTCTTTGACATCTAATCAGTGTATAGACTGATCAGATGTCTTTATATCAACTTGTATATCACTTCTAAACAAAAATAAGTATCTTTTCTTTTGTCTATTACATTTTTTCTGGTGCAGATACTCCTACGATTGCTAATGCATTTTGAAGTGTAGTGCGTACTGCTTTCATTAATTCGTAACGAGCTTTACTTAATTCTAAGTTATCTTGGTTTAATACTTTTTCTGCATTGTAGAAGCTGTGTAATGCTGCTGCTAATTCAAATGCATAGCTTGTAATGCGGTGTGGCAGACGTTTTTGCGCTGCATCCGCAACTACAGCTGGGAATTCACCAAGTTTTTTCAGTAACTCTACTTCTTTCTCAGAAGTAACAAGTTTGTAATTCACGTCTCCGCCTGTAGCTAATCCTAACTCTTCACCTTGACGAAGGATACTGCATACGCGAGCATGAGCATATTGTGCATAGTATACTGGGTTTTCATTAGATTTTGATACAGCTAAGTCCATATCAAAGTCTAAATGAGAATCACCGCTACGCATTGCGAAGAAGTAACGCATTGCGTCCACGCCTACTTCTTCCATAAGCTCACGAAGTGTAACTGCTTTACCTGTACGCTTACTCATCTTCATTTTTTCACCATTTTGGTACAGTTGTACCATTTGGATGATTTCTACTTCAAGTGTTTCTTTATCGTAACCTAGCGCTTGAATAGCAGCTTTCATACGAGGAATGTAACCGTGGTGGTCAGCACCCCAAATGTTGATTAGCTTATCAAAACCACGCTCTAATTTATCACGGTGGTAAGCGATATCTGGTGTTAAGTATGTGTAAGAACCGTCGTTTTTAATTAATACACGGTTTTTATCGTCACCATAAGTCATTGAACGGAACCAAGTTGCTCCGCCTTCTTCAAAGATTTCATCACGCTCTTTTAATACAGCAAGAGCTTGATCAATTTTTCCGTTTTTGTATAATGATGTTTCTGAGAACCACACATCGAAGTTAACACGGAAGCTTTCTAAGTCTTTTTGAAGTTTTGCTAACTCATATTTTAAACCGTATGAACGATAGAATTCATAACTTTCTTCTGCATCAGCTTTTGCATAACGATCGCCAAACTCTTCAGCTAAGCGTTTACCGATTCCAATGATGTCCGCACCATGGTAACCGTCTTCTGGCATTTCTTTCTCTAAACCTAAAGCTTGCATGTAACGAGCTTCAACAGAAAGAGCTAAGTTATGAATTTGGTTACCAGCATCATTAATGTAGTACTCACGAGATACATCATATCCTGCTTTTGCTAATACGTTACATAAAGTGTCACCTACTGCCGCACCACGTGCATGTCCTAAGTGAAGATCACCTGTTGGATTCGCAGATACGAACTCAATTTGTACTTTTTCACCTTTACCAGTATTCGTTTCACCGTATGCTTCACCAGCGTTGACGATTGTTGGGATTAAGTCTGTTAAGTAGCTATTATCCATGTAGAAGTTAATGAAACCAGGACCAGCGATTTCAATTTTTTCAATAGAAGCTTTTGCTTTATCGAAGTTTGCAACTAAGTCTTCTGCAATCATACGAGGTGCTTTTTTCGCAACGCGTGCAAGTTGCATTGCCATATTTGTAGAGAAGTCACCATTTGTTTTATCTTTTGGAGATTCTAATACAACGTTTGGAATTTGTTCTTCTGTCGCTAGTTCTGCCTTTAATACAGCAGCTTGAATTTCTTCTTTAATCAATCCTTTTACTTGTTCTAAAGAATTCATTATTTTGCCTCCTTCAAATTAAGTGTAATTGTATATCTGCCAGCTTCTTGTTCACTTAGAAGCAATGCGTACGTTAAGAAGAGTTGTCCTTTTTTCTTTTCATCCGACCATTTAAAAAGAACGTTATCAGTTTTCGTTTGCAATGCAAACGTACCAAGTTCACTCGTATACGTACCAGTTGTCCATTCACCTTTCACATGCGTCTGACGCATAGAAATAGCACCTGAACGCATAATGAGAACTTGTTCATCTTGAATTTTAATAATTGTTTTCACTTCGCCTTGTTCGTTCGGCTCTTGGAATGTTATATATGTACCTTGACCTTTTACATAGTATTGACCATTTGCTTCAAAAGCAACGGTTTCCTTCCTCGCCCCTTCACGGATTTCTGTTACGAAATGAACGTGTACCGGCAAGCCTGCAAGTTGTTTCTTCACGTCTTGCACACCCTTCAAATGTTATAGATATTAAATACTACTTATAATAAATCACTTTTCCTATCATATCAAAAAAAGACTCTGTCTGTCTGCTGAAAAATCAGGAAAACTCCTTTTCAAAAAATAATTCACCTTCACTTTATTTCATATGTTAAAATATTTTTTAAATCTAAATATTCTTTCATTTAAAGGGGTGAATTTGGTGCTACCAACAAAATTAAAAAAAGGTGATGAAATAAGGGCTATTTCACCATCTTGTAGTTCAAGTATTGTCTCAAATGAAAACAGAGACCTTGCTATAAAAAGATTAACCGACATAGGCTTTCAAGTTACATTCTCAAAATATGCTGATGAGATAGATCGATTCGCTTCCTCTTCTATTTCTTCACGAGTTCAAGACCTCCACGAAGCATTTAGAGATCCTAATGTAAAAGCCATTTTGACGACACTTGGCGGATACAACTCTAATGGTTTATTGAAACATCTCGATTATGATTTAATTCGAGAAAATCCGAAAATTTTCTGCGGTTATTCTGATATTACCGCTTTAAGTAACGCGATTTATGCTAAAACAGGCTTAGTTACATATTCAGGTCCTCACTTCTCTTCATTTGGAATGGAGAAAGGGCTCGATTATACGACCGATTACTTTTTAAAGTGCTTAACTTCTCATGAACCTATTGAAATACTACCAGCTGAAACTTGGAGCGATGACTCTTGGTATATGGATCAAGAAAATCGAGAATTTATTAAAAATGAAGGATATGTTTCAATTCAAGAAGGGGAAGCGATGGGAGATATTATTGGTGGCAATATGAGCACATTTAATTTACTGCAAGGTACACCATATATGCCAAGCTTACAGGGCAAAATTTTATTTCTTGAAGAGGATAGTTTAACAGGAAAATCTACCCTAAAAACTTTTGATCGATATTTACATTCTCTTATGCATCAACCTGACTTTGAACATGTAAAAGGCATTGTTATAGGACGAATGCAAAAAGGAGCAGAATGTACGATAGAAGACATTCAAGAAATGATTGCTTCAAAGCCTGAACTTACACATATACCTATCATTGCAAATACAAGTTTCGGACATACAACTCCTATTTTTACTTTCCCAATTGGCGGAAGGGCAAAAATCATTTCTAATAAAGAAAGTTCAGCTATCACCATTTTAACGCACTAAAAAAGGAGCGAACGATTCGCTCCTTTTATGGTTTTTCTATTTTTTGCAACGCTTTTTGCGGGATTGATTCTTTCGAGATTTCAGCCCATCCTTTTCCCTGCATACCTTTTGCATAAATTTTTATAAAAGCACCCGTATGCAATTCACGGTTCACCATTCTTTTAATAACTTGTAGCTTTCCATCTTCTGTATACCCTTTAAATGTATACAAATATTCATCGTCTTTTTTCTCACTTTTATCTATAACAGCATAATAATCTTGTATTTCTTTATTTGAAAAGAAGTTGTCTACAAAAGCATGCACACCTTCTGTTTTCGTGTTTAAATAATATGCTGTTCCACCTAAAATAATGGCGAACACAGCTAAAACTTTAATTACCAATTTCATAAATGCGCCTCCTGTTTGCACTTCTTTCTCACTAGCCGTATGTCTATACCTGTATTATACGAAAAAAGGCATACTATACTCTATCGAAATGCCTTACACTTTCCTTACATTATTGTAAGAGTTTTTCACCTTACAGCAATTTCCCAATAAAAATTTTTTCCGTTTAACAAACTTTTATATTATTATTGAATGATACAAATTTTTATTACAAAAATCAAAGGAGACAATTTTCAAATGGCTATCTTGCAAGGTTTAGCACTATTACTTGTTGTACTTTGTCTATTTACACTTTTCAGTTACCGTGCGCCTTACGGAATGAAAGCAATGGGCGCTTTAGCTAATGCAGCAATCGCAAGTTTTCTTATTGAAGCATTTCACCGTTATATTGGTGGAGAAATGTTTCATAATGACTTTTTACAATCAGTAGGAGTAGCTTCTGGTAGCATGAGCGGTGTCGCAGCGGCAATTTTAGTCGCATTAGCAATCGGTGTCTCACCCGTATACGCTGTTTTAATCGGTATAGCTACTAGTGGATTCGGTATTTTACCAGGATTTTTCGCTGGATACGTTTGTGCTTTCGTCGTGAAATTTCTCGAAAAGAAATTACCAGCTGGTGTAGAATTTTTAGCAATTCTATGTATTGCCGCACCAATTTCACGTGGAATGGCCATGCTTATGGATCCACTCGTTAACGCAACACTCGGTAAAATCGGTTCTATGATTTCAGTTGCGACTACAGAAAGTCCTATCATTATGGGTATTATGCTTGGTGGATTAATAACAGTTATTTCTACATCTCCATTAAGTTCTATGGCACTAACTGCAATGCTTGGATTAACTGGTTTACCAATGGCAATTGGTAGTCTTGCCGTAGCAGCTTCTGCCCCAATGAACTTCATTTTCTTTAAACGACTAAAAATCTGTTCAAAGAAAGATACAATCGCCGTGGCAATCGAGCCGTTAACACAGGCCGATGTTGTCTCAGCAAATCCAATTCCTATCTATATGACAAACTTTGTTGGCGGTGCGCTTGCCGGTATTATTACGTCGCTATTCCAGCTCGTTAATAATGCACCAGGGACAGCATCACCAATTCCAGGACTTCTCGTACTGTTCGGATTTAATGATGTAATAAAAGTAACGATTGCTGCCGTATTATGTGGAATCGTTACCACTATTATTGGATACGTCGGTTCCATTGTGTTCCGCAAATATCCAATCCGTTCTGCTGATGAAATTCGCGGAATTACTTCGGAAGAGAACGTTGCGTAAAGAAAGGGAGCTATTCTCATCGTTTGAGAATAGCTCTTTTTTATGTCGCGTGACGGTAAGTGAAATTATATTGAACACAACTCCGCATATATCGACGTTTCGACAAAGGATATCGACTTAACTACTAAATAAGACAATAATAACCTACCTATTAATAAAAGAAGCCGGCTCAAAACACTTTTTGAGTCGGCTTCACTTTTACTTTATCCAGCTACAGCGGCTAGAATGATCGGTGGCTTCGCTTCTTCCTCACATTCTGAGCGAGCTGCCTACGCTTTTATTTAACCCAACCGAGCAGCATTTCCCGCACGAATTTGCTTGCTGCGATTGGTGTTTGATCACTATGATCGTAGACTGGAGCTACTTCTACTAAGTCTGCTCCGACTACTTTTATATTTGAATTTGCAATTGCTACGATGGACTCTAATAGTTCTTTAGATGTGATACCTCCAGCTTCTAATGTTCCTGTTCCAGGAGCGTGAGCTGGGTCTAATACGTCGATGTCAATTGTGACATAGACTGGGCGTCCTGCAAGTTTCGGTAATACTTCCTTTAACGGTTCTAATACGTCAAATTTATATAAGTTCATACCTACTTCTTTTGCCCATTCGAATTCTTCCTTCATTCCAGAACGAATACCGAAAGAATATACGTTTTCCGGACCAATTAAATCGCACACTTTACGAATTGGTGTAGAGTGGGATAAAGGCTCTCCCTCATATGACTCACGTAAGTCAGTATGAGCATCCATATGGATGATTGCTAAATCCGGATATTTTTTTGCCATTGCCTTAAAAATTGGCCAAGACACTAAGTGCTCTCCGCCGAGACCTAGTGGAAACTTACCGGCATCTAATAGTTTTGTTACATATTCTTCAATCATGTCTATGCTGCGCTGTGGATTCCCAAATGGTAATGGGATATCACCCGCATCAAAATATTTTACCTCTTCTAGTTCACGATCTAAATACGGACTATATTCTTCAAGACCGATTGATACTTCACGAATACGTGCAGGGCCAAAGCGAGATCCTGGACGGAAACTTACTGTCCAATCCATAGGCATCCCGTAAATAACTGCCTCTGACTCTTCAAAACTTGGATGACTTTTAATAAATACTTTACCTGAATAAGCTTCATCAAAACGCATATTCTTTTCCTCCTTATGTGGAACTTAAGGTATCCCAACCTTTCACTATTTCTCAAATTTGGAGCGCATTGCTCCTCTTTCTCGATTTACCTGGGCCTTCTTGTTATCACAAGAAGACTACTTCATTTGTAGCAGTGTAAGTAACTAGCATGTTCAAGCCTTCTAGACAAACACCTTAAATGAGTTACTTACACTTTATTTATTTCAATTTAACGCTCTTACTTAATTAAATCGCCAACAAATTTCGGTAATGCGAATGCTGCATTGTGTAATTCTTTTGTGTAATATTTCGTTTCGATTTCATGGAAACGCTCTTCACTTACTTCTAATGGATCATGTTTTTTAGATCCGATTGTGAACGTCCAAAGTCCACTTGGATACGTCGGAATGTTTGCTGTGTATAGACGAGTAATTGGGAAAATCTCTTTTACGTCTTTAAACACAGTTGTAATTAGTTCTGGTGTAAACCAAGGGTTGTCCGTTTGAGCAACGAAAATACCATCTTCTTTTAACGCTTTAGAAATTCCAGCGTAGAAGCCTTTTGTAAATAGGTTTACTGCTGGGCCTACTGGCTCAGTAGAATCTACCATAATTACGTCATATTCATTTTCGCTTTCTGCGATGTGTAGGAAACCGTCTCCTACTTTTACTTCTACACGCTCATCATCTAATGCGCCTGCAATTGATGGTAAGTATTGTTTAGAGTACTCAATTACTTTTCCATCAATTTCAACAAGAGTTGCTTTCTTTACGCTTGGGTGTTTTAATACTTCACGAATAACACCACCATCGCCACCACCTACTACTAATACGTTTTCAGGGTTTGGATGTGTAAATAAAGGTACGTGCGCTACCATTTCATGATAAACGAACTCGTCCCTTTCTGTTGTCATAACCATGCCATCTAAAATAAGCATGTTTCCGAACTCTTCCGTTTCAACCATATCAAGTTTTTGGAATTCTGTTTGCTCCGTATGTAATGTGCGGTTAATACGCGCCGTAATTCCAAAATGCTTTGTTTGCTTTTCAGTGAACCATAGTTCCATCGTACAATCACGCCTTTCAATGCAAATTTATAATAGGGACATCATTAATGTCCCCTAACAAAAATAAAACAAAACATCCAAAAAGTATAGTTAAAAGTACAAAAATACCGAAAATATATTTTAGTCAGAGGGTTCTAACATATATGTGAAAAGGGATTGCTCTGTAATAGGAAAGAAAACCCTTTCTTAAGAAAGGGTTTTTGTTTCTATTTCTACCGGTTTACGAATCGGAATTAAGATCATTACGCAACCAACTAACACAACAATTCCACCGACTAAAAACGGACTTTGTGGTGAAACTGTATGACCGATGACTCCTGATAAAATTGGAGCAATCGCGCCTCCTAACCAACGAACGAAGTTATAAACACCTGATGTAACAGATCTTTCATAAGGTGAAATATCCATTACATAACTTGTAAATAACGCGTTATTTAAGCCTGATGCTAATCCTGATAGAACGATTAACACGATTTGTAACCACATAATTTTAACGAAGAATAGTGCAATTAAGAAAATCGCAAATACGAGTAAACTACCTTTTAACAATGTTTTTGGTTCATATTTACCTTCTAGCTTATGCGCTAAAATTGCTGATCCGTAAGCTAATGCTAATCCCCATCCGCAAAATACAAATCCTAATTGAATAGCAGATAAATGCATAATAAGTGGTGAATATGCTAACACGACGAAAAATCCGTAGTAGTATAACATTCCCGAAATAGCACCTTGCATAAACGGTTTATACTTCACCAGGTTAAGTAATTCTCCTACGCCTGCCGCTTTACGCTTCACTTTTCGCTCCGGTTCTTTTACAAAAAAGAAAACTAAAATAAATGCTAAAGAAATTAAAATACTCGTCGCAAAAAATGGGTAACGCCAAGAATGTCCACCTAATATACCACCTAACAATGGGCCACCTGCCATCCCTAAACCAATAGCTGCTTCATATAATCCTACTGCTTCATGAACTTCTTTACTTAATGCAATTAATAATGTCATCGCCGTTGCGAAGAACATCGCATTTCCTAATCCCCACCCCGCGCGGAAAAGAGATAATTGAGCAATCGTTTGCGATATACCACATATAAATGCAAATACAGTTACAATCGCAAGACCGATCGTCATCATTCGTTTATCACCAAATCTTGATGCAAATATTCCAGCTGGTAACATCATAATTGCCATCGTTAAAATATATGCTGTAAATAACATCTCGACTTGCCAATGCGAAGCACCAATTTGTTCAGCAATACTTGGTAAAATTGGATCGACTACTCCTATACCTGAAAAGGCAAGGAAGGTAGCCACCACTGTAATCAATCTCCCTAATTTTTGTTTGCTCTCCATTTTGATTACTCTCCTTTTGTATTCTCTAAAAATGTAACTGCACGGCTTAAACTATCCTCTAGCTCTGCCTTAACACGCTGCATTTGCTCCATTTTTTCGTCTAACGTTTGCACTTGTTTTTCAAGCATCTCTTTAATTTCTTGAATCACTTCACGGTCACGCGGATTCTCACTATTTCTTCTTTGTTCCATTCTTTCTTTTAACGATAAGAAATGTTGCATTTCTTGAAGCGTAATTCCTAGTACTTCTTTCGCTTCCACAATCCTTTTAATTCTCGCAATGTCCTCGTCTGTATACAGGCGAATGTTCCCTTCACTGCGTTCTGGGGGATGAATTAAACCAATTTCCTCATAATAACGAAGTGTACGCTTTGTTAAACCAACTTGCTTTGTTACTTCATCAATTTTATACATGTGTATTCCTCCCTTCACTGATTATTACATTTTACGTTAACGTTAACTTTTGTGCAACTGTTATACTTTTGTAAATGTTTGTCATATGAATTGTATTTTTCTCAAAGCAGTTTCATAATGAAAGAAAAGAGATGATAAGGAGATTTCCACATGAATAAACCACTTATTTTCGCTCATCGCGGGGTAAAAGGAACACACCCAGAAAATACGATGATTGCCTTCCAAGAGGCTGAACGCATTGGGGCTCACGGAATTGAACTTGATGTTCATCTATCAAAAGATGGTGAACTAGTTGTTATTCATGATGAAACGGTGGACCGCACAACAAATGGCGTGGGACTTGTTTCTGAGAAAACTGTAGAGGAATTACAAGCTTTAGATGCTGGTAGCCATAAAGATCCTTCTTTCCATGAGGCGAAAATCCCAACATTACGAGAAGTATTTATTTGGCTCTCTACAACAAATTTACAACTTAACATTGAATTAAAAACAGATGTTCTTCATTATCCAAATATTGAAGAAAAAGTTGTTGCTCTTGTTCGTGAATATCATCTATCCAATCAAATTGCATTTTCATCATTTAACCACGATTCCGTTTCATTATTAGCAGAAATTGCTCCAGAAATTCCAAGAGCGATTTTGTACGATACACCACTTGCAGATCCTATTGCTGAAGCAAAAAGGCGCGAGGCGACTGGATTACATCCAAACTTTCAATTATTAACGAAAGAGTTTGTCCAATTAGCACAGGGGCAAGGATACGTTTTTCGTCCTTACACCATTAATGAATATAAAGATTTACAAACTATGATTGACTATGGTGTAGATGTCATCATTACCGATTGGCCAGCACGTGCCTTTGAGCTCCTTTCTTAATTGAAGGGGCTTTTTTGTTTTCAAAATTTCATTGTTTAAAATAAACGAAAACCCTCAATACTAATACAATAATGCTTGTATTAATGAGGGGCTGAAAAAGATGGATCAAACTATGAATCCAAAACTTAAAAAATATAAACGTCTTTTCTTCACCGTAATGTTTTCTTGTGTTCTTTTTTTCGTTTTTTCCTTTTTTATTATCATTATAGCTGCAAAAATTATGGGGCCTCCCCCTGTTGCAGTGCCGCAAACGAGTGTCTTTTACGCTAATGATGACACTGTTATAGGGCAAAGTAATGAAACACAAAAGCGCTATAATGTATCTCTTGATGAAATTTCTCCTTATGTAAAAGAGGCAACACTATCTATTGAAGATCAACGATTCTACAAACATCATGGATTTGATATAAAGCGCATTGTTGGTGCCATTGTTGCCGATTTAAAAGCAATGGCAAAAGTACAAGGTGCTAGTACTATTACACAACAGTATGCTCGCAACCTATACTTAGATCATGATAAAACGTGGAAGCGTAAACTATTAGAGGCAATGTATACCGTTCGCCTTGAAGTGAACTATAATAAAAATCATATTTTAGAAGGATATTTAAATACAATTTATTACGGGCATGGTGCTTACGGAATCGAAGCTGCTTCTCGCCTGTATTTCGATAAAACTGCAAAAGAATTAACATTAGCGGAAGCTAGTATGCTCGCAGGCATTCCGAAAGGACCTAGCTTCTACTCTCCCTTTTTAAAAGAAGAGCGTGCTAAAGGGCGTCAATCTCTCATACTAGATGAAATGGTAGAACAAGGTTATATTACAAAACAGCAAGCTGCCTCGGCAAAAAAGGAACCGCTAACTTTCGCCTCATTAGATACGAAAAAAGTGGCAGAGGTCGCGCCTTATTTCCAAGATGCTGTACAAGCTTCTCTTCTTCGTGATATCGGATTAGATGAGCAAGCCTTACAGCGAGGTGGCTTACGTATTTATACAACGCTAGACCCTAAATTACAATCTGTAGCAGAGCAAGCTGTAAAAAATCATATACCTGAAACAACAAACATCCAAACTGCCCTCGTCTCTATGAATCCAAAAACGGGTGAAGTGGCTGCCCTTGTTGGTGGAACTGATTATAATACGAGTCAATTTAACAGGGCTACACAAGCCGCTCGTCAGCCCGGGTCTACATTTAAGCCGTTCTTATATTATGCAGCCTTAGAACGAGGATTCACCCCTGCCACACGCTTAAAAAGCGAATACACTGTATTCACTTTAGGTGACGGTTTTTCCAAATATAAACCGAAAAATTATAAAAACTATTATGCAGACGACTTTGTGACAATGGCACAAGCACTCGCTGTTTCTGATAACGTATATGCTGTGAAGACAAATCTATTTTTAGGCGAAGACATTCTTACAAAAACAGCGAAGCAATTCGGTATTACTAGCGCATTAAAAGATGTTCCGTCTCTTGCTCTCGGCACATCTCCTGTAAAACCAATTGAAATGGTCAATGCTTATAGCATGTTTGCAAACGGCGGGAAAGAAGTAAAACCAATCTTTATAAGACGCATCGTTGATCATGAAGGAAATATGCTATACGACGCTCATTTAGAAAGTAAACAAGTTCTAGATAAAAGCAAAGCCTTTGTGATGGAAGAAATGATGGCAGGCATGTTTAATAAAAAACTAAGCAGTTATGCCGCTGTGACCGGTCAATCGATGTTATCAAAACTATCAAGAACATATGCTGGAAAGTCTGGTTCTACAGAAACTGATAGTTGGATGATTGGATTTACCCCGCAGCTCGTAACAGGGGTTTGGATTGGATACGATCAACCTAAATCCATTTCAAACGTAGCAGAACAAGGATACGCAAAAAAAATATGGACCGATACAATGGAAAAAGGATTAGATGGACAGCCTAAACAAGAGTTCAAACAACCAGCAGATGTTGTTGCAGTCGATGTTAATCCTGAAAACGGTAAGATTGCTACAAAAAATTGTCCCATTTCTGTGAAAATGTATTTCGCAAAGGGTACAGAGCCAACAGAGTATTGTATGGATCACGTTGATGATAAGGAAGAGTTCGAAAAGGTTAGTGAAGAGAAGAAAAAGACGGGTTGGTGGAAAAAATATCTCCCGTGGTAAAAAAATAGCTGACGGAAATCCGTCAGCTATTTTTATTCGCCTAATAATGCGTGGCGCAATTCTTCACTAGATTCGTTCCAAATTGCTTCATTATGCTCTTTTAAGAATGTACCAAGTACTTTTTTAGATGATTCATCCATATGACCAATCATGATGTGACGCTTTAGTGATTTATCCATTTTATTTACATGCTCTGGAAGTGATTTATATCCGCGGCGAATTTCACGATCAACTGTCATTTCACAGGCTGTTGCACCTGCGTAATAAGCACCGTTTGGTGTTCTTTCAATTGTTACCCAAACAAGCCAAAACGGTTTTCCGTTTGGAACTTCATCTTTATTTGTTAAAAACTTAATTCCTTTTTCTACTGTACTACGCGCATGCATCGCACCGATATCAACGAACGCAGTTTTCTCTAATACATCAACAAATACAGGAGAAATATTTTCTAAACTTAATGCCCCAACGCCAAAACCACCATGTCCATCTGTTGAATCATTTTTCACGATATTAAAACCGATTTTTTTCTTTTTCTCTGTCATATGTAAACTCCTCCTCGCTTAATGATTAAAAAAGCCTGAAAATAGGCGCAATGATATTTTGTAAAAATACTAATACATATGGAATAACAACATTGAAAATAGGTTGAATTGTGTAATTGCTAAGCGGTGTAATAACAAGAATTAATAACGCAATTGATCCATACTTTTCATACTGTGTCATTTTCGCACGAATATTTGCTGGTGCTAAATCTTCCACAACGCGATAACCATCAAGTGGCGGGATTGGTAATAAATTAAATACAAGTAAAACAATATTAAGCATAATAAAAATTTGGAAAAATTGATCCAGCGTATCTGCTACTGCAAGTGGCATCGCATCTAACACACCAAATGTTATTAAGCTATACCAAATAATTAAACCAATTGCACTTAAGATAAGATTACTTATCGGTCCCGCAATAGAAACTAATATTCCTGCAAGACGCGGTCTTTTAAAGTTATATGGGTTAACAGGCACGGGTCTTGCCCAACCGAATCCAAGAATTAATACAGCAATCATACCGATAGGATCTAAATGAGCCATCGGTGATAACGTTAAACGCCCTTGCTTTTTCGCTGTATCGTCTCCAAATTTATATGCAACATACGCATGTGCAAATTCATGCACAGATAGCGCAATAATAATCGCCATTGCTACCAACGGAATTTGTTGCAATGGGTATCTAAATAACTGATCCATACTTCATCTCCTCTTCAATATGTCAAAAAAAGAAATTATTTGTTT
This sequence comes from Bacillus sp. 05T21, assembly GCF_056396785.1. NCBI lineage: Bacteria > Bacillati > Bacillota > Bacilli > Caryophanales > Bacillaceae > Bacillus > Bacillus sp. 05T21. The sequence goes on from NZ_JBFTMD010000007.1 coordinate 176,409, forward strand.
TTCCGATTGTTCTTCCTCATAATCCGCTATAATAAGAGTGTAACTTACATAAAAGGAGCGATTATATATGCCATACGTAACAGTGAAAATGCTAGAAGGACGCACAGAAGAACAAAAGAAAGCTCTTGCTGAGAAAGTAACAACAGCAGTAAGCGAAACAACTGGTGCTCCTGAAGAAAACATCGTTGTTTTCATCGAAGAAATGTCTAAAAACCATTATGCAGTTGGCGGAAAACGCTTAAGCGACAAATAATTTCAAGTTTTTTCATAAGAAGCAGCTCTTAGCTGCTTCTTATTTCTTTCCTTCTAACAACTCGATAATTCTCTCTTTATATTTTCCTTTTCTTCCATCTTCATAGATTAAATCATGCGGATAGAATAGCTTTTGATCCGTTCGCTTCTTACCTGTAATCGCCTCAACAATATCCGATTCACGCGAAAGCTCTCTAAGTTCCCCGTTCGGCATAAGAAGTAAGATTGGCAGACGCTCTTCTTCTTCTCCTGCGCGGTAAAAGTCATACGGTAAGTCTGATGTTGAATCAACAACTAAATAATACTCTGGGTCTAGTCCAATTTTTTTAAATAAGCTACTTAGCTCCATCCAATTATCTAAACCGTGCTTATCTGTAAACTCCACATATTTAAATAGATTTCGATTCATAAAACGACGGCATAAGTCACTTAAAATCGGATCTTCTTCCTCTTGCCATACTTGGAAGTAATAATACATTACGTTCTCGTCTAGCTTTAAATAATCCTCTACTGTTACTTCTTCTTCAAATAAAGAATAGAAATGAACAGGATGATTTTTAAACGCATAATACTTCTCATGCAACGATTTAGCTCGGTGTAAAATCTTCGTTAAAATTACTTCTGCACTACGTGTTACCGGATGAAAATATACTTGCCAATACATTTGATAACGGCTCATAATATAATGCTCTACAGCATGCATACCACTATTTTTAATGACAACTTGATTACCGTACGGGCGCATGACACGCAGTATACGTTCCATATCAAAGTTCCCATACTTTACACCAGTAAAATATGCATCTCTTAATAAATAATCCATACGATCGGCATCAATTTGGCTCGAAATCATACTAATCGCTAATTTATTAGTAGATGTTTTCGCAATTACATCTGCTACCTTTTGCGGGAAATCCTTATCCACACGGCTTAACACACGATTAATTTCCGTATCACCAACGATAATCTTTTGCGTAAATTTCTCATGATCTAACGAAAATACTTTTTCAAACGAGTGAGAAAATGGGCCGTGACCGACATCATGAAGTAATGACGCACATAAACATAACAATCTATCTTCAGCATTCCAGTTCGGTCTGCCATCAAACACATCATCAATCATACGACGAATAATTTCATATACACCTAACGAATGAGTAAAGCGACTATGCTCTGCACCGTGAAATGTAAAAAATGTCGTACCAAGCTGCTTAATACGGCGCAAGCGTTGAAATTCTTTCGTTCCGATTAAATCCCAAATAACGCGATCACGCACGTGTACATATTTATGTACTGGGTCTTTAAACACTTTTGTTTCGCTGAGTTTGTCGTTTAAATATACCACTTTCCGACATCCCCCTTTCTTTACTGCATTCTTACTATATATTATAAACGATATAGGAAACAGAAAGAAATGAAAGACTATATTAATTCCTGTTATATAAAGAAAAATCACCTTTACCAAAGCAAAGGTGATTTTTCTTTATATATTATTTTCCTAAAATGAACTCAGTAACTTCGTCTAGGATCATTTCTTTACCTAGTGGGAAGTATCCTTTGTTTACATCTTCATTACTGATTGTAAATACATGGTTGTTTTTAACAGCGTTCATATTTTTCCAAATTGATTCTTCTTGGAATTCTTTTAGACGCTGAGAACCGTCACCAGTTGTAAATACGAATAAGTAATCTGGGTTGTAATCAATTAAAGCTTCTTTTTGTATTTGTACTAACGGTTTATCAGTTGGTGTACCTTTAACTGCTGGTAATTTTAAATCACCAAAGATTACGCTACCGTAACCGTAGTCACCGTATACACGGAATGCATTTGGATATGCAGCCATTTTCATGAATGTTGCATCGCCAGTTTTAGCAACGATTTTGTCATGTAATTTGCTTGCTTTTTCATCATACTTTTTGAACCATTCTTTTGTTTCTTTCTCTTTACCTAAGATTTGACCTACTTCTTCGAATTTTGGACGCCATTGGTCTAATGGAGTTTTTAACATAACTGTTGGTGCAATTTTAGATAATTGATCATAAATCTTTTCTTGACGATTGTTTACAATAATTAAATCTGGTTTTGCAGCAGCCACTGCTTCGATGTTAATTTTATCGCCCCACGCAGAACCAACCGGTTTTACATCTTTCAATTTCTTCTCAATATGTGAATCAATTTTTTCTTGTGTTGTATTTGCAGTAATAATCGGTTTCATACCGAAAATTAATAATTCTTCTGTTGAACCACTAAGGTCAGCAATTTTCTTTGGATTTGCAGGAATTTTAATTTCCCCTTTTGCGTGTTGTACAGTGCGCTCTTCAGTTTTCGCATCTGCTTTCTTTTCTTCTTCTTTGTTAGAACAAGCTGCAAATAGTACAGAAGTAACAACTAGTACCATTGCTAATAGTGCCATTTTAAAATTCTTCATATTCCGACTCCTTCTAGCTGTATTTCTCTTATAATTTGCATGTAACTATAAGAAACGAAACAACATTTAATTAATATATTTTTATTAGTTGTTGTTTATAACCCGTTCTAACGGGCGTTCAACTTCCCATCCGTGGGTAAGAGCTCAACGTCCATTAGAACTCCCCCTCTCACCTCTTTAAGAGGGGGAAATTCTATTAATTATGCTTTTTTACGCAATTGATTATTAATCATCGCTAAATCGTATGTTAAACAAATTGGTTTACAATTTACTGGACATGGAACGATTTGCGCTTCAATCTCAAATACGTTACGAAGTGTTTCACTCGTCATAACTTCATCTGGCGTTCCTTGTTTCATTAACTTACCTGCTTTTAATGCAATCATATGATCAGAGAAACGAGAAGCATGATTTAAATCGTGAATAACCATAACAATCGTTCTGCCTTCTTCTTTGTTTAACTTCTTCAGTAAGTTTAATACCTCAAGTTGATGAGCCATATCTAAGTATGTTGTTGGTTCATCTAACACAAGTAAATCTGTTCCTTGTGCAAGAGCCATCGCAATCCATACACGTTGACGTTGACCACCTGATAAAGCTTCTGCTGGACGATTTGCGAATTCTGTCATCCCCGTCACTTCAAGTGCCCAATGAATGTAGCGATAATCCTCTTCTTTCAATGTTCCAAATCCTTTTTGATGAGGAAAACGTCCATATGAAACAAGTTCAAACACAGTAAGGCCTGTTGGCACTTCTGCAGTTTGTGGTAAAATCGCCATTTTCTTTGCGATTTCTTTCGTTGGCTGTTTCTCAATTGCTTTTCCATCAAGATAAACAGTACCTCGTTTTGCTTTCAAAATACGAGAAGCCGTTTTTAATAATGTGGATTTCCCACAACCATTTGGTCCAATAATCGTTGTAATTTGTCCTTCCGGAATTTCAACTGTTAATCCATCTATAATTAACCCTTCATTATACCCAACAGATACCGCATCAACTGCTAAAGTTGCCATACAAAAAGCCTCCCTTTATTTTGTCCTCATAAGTAAATATATGAAATATGGTGCACCAATTACAGAAATAACAAGACCGACCGGTATTTCTGAAGTTGGTAACACACTTCTTGAAATTACATCTGCAAATAAAAGCAAGAACGTTCCTATTAATGCAGCCGTTGGTAACATAATTTGATGTTTACCACCAACGAGGCGTCTCGCTAAATGCGGAGCCATTAAACCGATAAAACCAATACCTCCCGCCACCGCAACAGATGCACCAGCTAAACAAACTGCAATAAATAATAATTTACGTCTTTCCTTTTCTACGTTTACACCAAGGCCAACTGCTGTAGAGTCGCCTAAATTCATTACATTTAATATGTGCGCTTTACTAATGGCAAGTGGTAAGAAAATAATCATCCATGGCAGTACACTTAGTACGAACTTCCAATCTGTTCCCCATAAACTTCCTGCCAACCAAATCGTTGCAAAACGGAAGTCGTTAGATGTCATCTTCATAGAGAAAATTAAACTAACCGCACCAAATCCGGCTGCAACAGCGATACCAACAAGAATTAATCGAGTTGATGAAACACCGTCTTTCCATGCTAGTAAATAAATAATAACCGCTGCTAATATCGCACCAACTAGCGCGAAGAATGGAAGGATAAATACAGATAAAAATGTACCAGTTCCAACTTTTCCAAAGAAAAAGTAGACGAATACAACAACTGTTAATCCCGCTCCGGCGTTAATACCTATAATACCTGGATCAGCAAGTGGGTTTCGTGATAGCCCTTGCAAAATTGCACCTGACATAGCTAATGCAGAACCAACTAATATAGCAATAACCATACGCGGCATACGAAATTCAAATAAAATAACAGATTGATCTTCTGCACCTAATCCAACCAATGACTTTAATACATCTATTGGAGGAATTTTAAATGTTCCTGTATTTAAACTTATTAAAAATACAGCAACAATTAATCCTACTAAAATCGTTAAAATAGAAACGTTCTTTTTTGTTAAGACGCTCGTCCTCACATCTTTCCTCTCCCTTCATTACGTGCTAAGTAGAGGAAGAATGGCACCCCAATTAGCGCTGTAATTGCTCCAATTGGCGTTTCAAATGGTGGATTAATAACGCGAGATAACATATCTGCACATTCAATTAGCAATCCACCTAAGACCGCAGAACATGGAATAACCCATCTATAATCTGAGCCTACAAGGAAACGAGTCATATGCGGAATTACAAGTCCAACAAATCCAACTGATCCTGCCATAGAAACCGCAGAACCTGTTAATACAAGAACAAGTACTGTTCCGATAAATTTAATTAATGTCGTATTTTGACCAAGTCCAATCGCAATTTCTTCACCAAAGCTTAAAATTGTGATATATCTCGACATCATAATTGCTATAATGAGACAAACAAGACCAATCGGTACTAACATATTAATACTTTGCCATTTCACTCCGGCAACACCGCCTGCATTCCACATACTTACCTCTTGGGCAAGGTTGAAATACAATGCAATTCCAGATGAAATTGCCCCTAATAAAGCACTAATTGCTGCACCTGCTAAAGCTAATTTTACAGGCGTTAATCCACCTGGTGAAGAAGACCCAATACCATATACAATGCTCGCTCCAAACGCAGCTCCAATAAAAGATGCGATAACAAACATTAAATAAGGTGAATTAGGGAAGAATGCATACATAATTGCAATTCCGAATACAGCACCATCTGTAATCCCCATTAACGATGGAGATGCAAGTGGATTTCGTGTCATACCTTGCATAATTGCACCTGATACCGCTAAAAAAGCACCTGCAACTACGCCCCCTATTGCTCTAGGCATGCGAAGTTCCTGAATTACGTTATGGTGCGTTATGGAACCATCAAACTGAAATACAGCTTGCCAAACGGTCTTTAAACTAATATCTGCTGCACCAAACGAAATAGAAACTGCCATACTTAAAGCTAACAAAATTGTGCCTGCTATTAAAATAATAGAAGCAACGAGCGGTCTGCTCTTAATCTCTTTAACATTCACATCTTGCTGTTCTATACTCCTTGCGCTCGCTTCCATCCCTCAACCATCCTAACCAACAACATATATTTAATAAAATGAAATTTATTCTCAAATAATAATAAAAAAATTAGGTGAATTGACCTTTTTCATGATAATGATTATCAGAATCAGACACTTTCTATTCTACCTACCACGTCAAAAGACTGTCAACCATTATTTTGAAATACGAATTCATACAAAACGCTATCTTATGGACATAAAAAAAGAAGAGTAATCTGTTCACTCTTCTTTTTCTTACTTATTTAATTTTGCTTCAATTTTTACAATTAATTCGTCTTCTGTTGGAGCCGCAACTGGACGATTATTTACAAACGCGAATGATTTTTTACGACCAGGGCCACAGTAAGACTGACATGCAACCTCAATCGTTGCACATGAATCTACTTTTTTTAACTTCGGAATCAACGTTTTAACGTTCGTTGCCTGACAATCATCACACACACGAAATTCGTTTCCCATTATATATAACACTTCCTCTATTTTAAACTTTTCACAAGTACATTTAAAAATAAACACTAAATGGTATTTTACCGCTCTTTGAAGCTTGTTGCAAGTCTCCGGGCGTAGCCCTATTCCTATATAAAGCTACCTATTTTTTATATTTTCTCCTTCAAAAGCTTTCATCATTCATAGCCACATTTCTTCTCTTCATTGAAATCTACCATATTTTTAAAAGCTTTGTATAAAAGCTCATTTTTTTGCCCATTATAAAAATAGGAAGTTCATAAAAAGAAAGGGAGTTGAATCTATGAAAGTAAGACAAGATGCTTGGACAGACGAGGACGATTTATTACTTGCTGAAACGGTGCTTCGCCATGTTCGAGAAGGAAGTACTCAATTAAATGCTTTTGAAGAAGTAGGAGATCAGTTAAATCGCACATCTGCTGCTTGTGGTTTCCGCTGGAATGCTGTTGTTCGCTATAGCTATGAACAAGCTCTTCAACTAGCAAAAAAACATCGTAAAGATAAAATGCGTGCTGCGGGCGGTGAACAGACAAAAAAACGTTTGCTTTACACACCACCAGCTTCAGCGGCGGCGATAACTGATTATGAAGAACACGTACCGTATGAAACAGCTGTTCAATATACAGAAGCTACTCCATATCAAAAGCCGACTGTCCCTGCTCCAAAAAGCTCAATAACAATGCAAGATGTTATTTACTTTTTACAAACAGTTGGATCTTCAAATATAAAAGTAACAGCTCTTGAAAACGAGAATACGAGATTGAAACAAGAAATTAAAACGCAAATCCTGCGAAATGAAGAACTAGAAAAGAAACTAGAAAAATTAGAACAACAATCTCATACTGTACAAGAGGATTACGAAACACTTATGAATATTATGAACCGTGCTCGTAAATTAGCAGTAATGGATGATGAGGAACGCTCACAAACATCTTTCCGCATGGATCGAAACGGTAACTTAGAAAAAATTGCAGAATAAAAAGGATGCATGCAATGCATCCTTTTTATTCTTTCACCTCTAAACTTCCCTTTATATATGAAAAAACCCCTTTCTACATTTTTTGCTATAATAGAGATTGTCATTTTAAAAATAAGGGGTTAGTTATATGAGCAATTCCCGTTCGATTTTATCTCAGCCAGAGTGGCGTATTGTAGATCAGTCTAGTTTAGGACCAACTTTCCATGCACTTCAGTCATTCGCAATGGATGACACGTTATGCACAAGTATTGGAAATGGTCTATCCGCTGCAACAATGCGCTCTTGGGTTCATCACAATACAATTGTTCTTGGCATTCAAGATTCACGCCTACCACATTTAGAAGAAGGTATTTCCTTTTTAAAAGAAAACGACTTCAATGTTATCGTTCGTAATTCTGGTGGACTTGCTGTCGTACTTGATGAAGGTGTTTTAAACGTATCACTTTTATTCCAAGAAACAGAAAAGGGTATCGATATCGATCTTGGATACGATACGATGTGGCATTTAATTAAGGAAATGTTAAAAGATTACGATGTGACTATCGAAGCAAAAGAAATTGTTGGTTCTTATTGTCCTGGTAGCTACGATTTGAGCATTCGCAATCAAAAATTTGCTGGTATTTCTCAGCGCCGTATTCGCGGAGGCGTTGCTGTACAAATTTACTTATGTGCGACAGGAAGCGGATCTGAGCGTGCCGCACTCGTTCGTGATTTTTACAACGTAGCAATTCAAGGCGAAGAAACAAGATTTACGTATCCTGAAATTGTACCGAGTACGATGGCTTCACTATCTGAATTACTTGGCGAAACAATTACAGTGCAAGATTTAATGATGCGCCTTTTAAAAACGTTGCAACAATTCACTCCAAAGTTAACATCATCTCAGCTAACAGTAGATGAAGTTCCTTTATATGAGACGAATTTACAACGTATTATTGACCGTAATAATAAGGCACTTGGTTTAGAAAAATAGAAACCAAAAAGACCACCCTATTTCAAAAGAAATAGGATGGTCTTTTTTCATATTAATTCGTTATAGAATTAAAGTGCTTGAGCTGCTGTAATTAAAGCTAACTTGTACACTTCTTCTTCGTTACATCCACGAGATAGATCATTTACAGGCATATTTAAACCTTGTAAGATTGGTCCTACTGCTTCGAAGTTACCTAAGCGTTGAGCGATTTTGTAGCCGATATTACCAGCTTCTAAGCTTGGGAATACGAATACGTTAGCATCACCTTTAATTGTAGAACCTGGAGCTTTCTTCTCAGCTACAGATGGTACGAATGCAGCATCGAATTGGAATTCTCCATCTAAAGTTAATTCAGGAGCCATTTCTTTTGCAATGCGAGTTGCTTCTACAACTTTTTCTGTTTCTGGAGATTTCGCAGAACCTTTTGTAGAGAAGCTTAACATAGCAACGCGTGGGTCAATACCGAATAGTTCAGCAGTTTTCGCACTTTCGATACCAATTTCAGCTAAATCTTGGCTGTTTGGTGCAATGTTAATTGCGCAATCAGCGAATACATACTTCTCTTCTTCACGTACCATGATGAATACGCCTGAAGTTTTTGTAACGCCTGGTTTTGTTTTAATAATTTGAAGTGCTGGACGAACTGTATCAGCTGTAGAGTGAGCTGCACCACTTACTAAACCTTGTGCTTTGCCCATGTATACAAGCATTGTACCGAAGTAGTTTTCGTCTTTAAGAATTTTACGAGCATCTTCTTCTGTTGCTTTACCTTTACGGCGTTCAACGAAAGATGCTACCATTGCATCCATCTCTTCGTATGTAGCTGGATCGTAAATATCAACGCCTGCTAATGTTAAGTTCATGCTAGCAGCTTTTGCGCTAATTTCTTCTTTATTACCAACTAAAATTGGTTTTACTAACTCTTCTTTTGCTAAACGCTCTGCAGCGCCTAAAATTCTTTCATCAGTTCCTTCAGGAAGTACGATAGAAATGCCTTTTCCTTGAACTTTTTCTTTTACTGCTGTAAATAAATTGCTCACGAATAAACCCTCCTACAAATGTTAAAAACTCTACCTTTAAGAATACTTCTTTTCAGCTATATTTTAAACTTATAGCTCCCAAAAAATAGATAAAATGAAAATGATTATATTTTCATAAAATTCAGCCGGAAAAATAAGCCTACTTAAGCCTTATTTTCTCCCGTTTTCCAGTAAATATAAATGTGACAGTTTTATGCGCCGAAACTTTATTTAGATGTTTTTAATCCTATATATGCTATAGTTAACGTGTAAAATATCATTAACTGAGGTGAATAGAATGAGTGAAGCAACAACAACGTTAGATGGCTGGTATTGTTTACATGATTTACGTTCTATTGATTGGGCAGCATGGAAAACATTATCTAGTGACGAACGCGGACAAGCAGTGTCTGAATTTTTAAATGTCGTTGAAAAATGGAACGAAGTAGCTACTGCAAAAAAAGGCAGTCATGCAATGTATACAGTTGTTGGTCAAAAAGCAGATATTATGCTTATGATCTTACGTCCAACAATGGAAGAGTTAAATGAAATCGAAACAGAATTAAATAAAACAACATTAGCTGAATATTTAGTTCCTGCATATTCTTACGTATCTGTTGTTGAACTAAGTAACTATCTTCCAGCTGATGAAGACCCATACCAAAACCCACAAATCTTAGCTCGCTTATATCCTGAGTTACCGAAAGCAAATCACATTTGCTTCTATCCAATGGATAAGCGTCGCCAAGGTAATGATAACTGGTATATGCTTCCTATGGATGAACGTAAGAAACTTATGTACAGCCATAGCAAAATCGGTCGCCAGTACGCAGGTAAAGTGCGCCAAGTTATTTCAGGATCAGTTGGATTTGACGATTTTGAGTGGGGCGTAACATTATTTGCTGACGATGTTCTTCAATTTAAGAAACTTATATATGAAATGCGCTTCGATGAAGTAAGTGCTCGTTATGGTGAATTCGGAACATTTTTCGTCGGAAACATTTTACCAGACGAAAAGGTAGAGAAATTTTTACACATATAAATCGTAAAAAAGGAACGAATTTCGTTCCTTTTTTTATTACCCTCTATATTTCTCCTCAAAAAACTTCTTTTCTCTGCAAATTTGAACAAAAATCGACAAATTCTTTTCAATTTCCTTACAAAATTGTAACCTTTCTATATCCAAATTTATGCTAAAATGGTACGAGCTATATGCTAATAACGATGCGAAGGTGATAATGTATATGAAGAAAATCTTGTCTATTTTACTAGTATCTCTATTGTCATTTTCTTCCTTAGGAGTAACAACATCCCATGCAGAAGAAAAAATACATATAGAGGCAGCTGCTGCACTTCTATTTGATGCGGATACAGGAAAAATACTGCATGAACAAAATCCAGATGAATTACTAGCTATCGCTAGTATGTCAAAATTAATTGTTATTTATGCCGTATTAGAAGCAATTAAAGAAGGAAAAATCACTTGGGATACGAAAGTAACTATTTCTGATTACGCTTATGAAGTTTCACGTAATAATGAATTCTCTAACGTGCCGTTCGAAAAAGGACGTCAATATACTGTAAGAGAATTATACCATTCTATCGTTATCTTCTCTGCAAATGGATCTAGTATTGCTTTAGCAGAATTACTTGCAGGAAGTGAAAAGAACTTCTTAAATCTCGCAAATGAACATGCGAAAAAACTAGGGTTAAAGAAATATAAATTTGTAAACGCTACTGGGTTAAATAACGCTGATTTAAAAGGAAAACATCCTGAAGGAACTGATCCGAATGGAGAAAACTCCATGTCAGCTCGCGATATGGGTATTCTTTCAAAAATAATTATTACAAAGTATCCAGAAATGCTAGAGGATACAAAACAAAGATTTAGAAACTTCCCAGATAATCATCCAAAACCAATTCGTATGGAAAATTGGAACTGGATGTTACCAGGTGCTGCTTTCTCTTATGAAGGAGCAGATGGTTTAAAAACAGGAAGCTCTGATACCGCTGGGTATGGTTTTACCATTACAGCAAAACGCGGTGATTTACGTCTTATATCTGTTATTATTAAAACGAAATCAATGGACGAACGTTTCACAGAATCTCGCGCATTAATTGAATATGGATTTAATAACTTCGAAAAACAGAAATTAAAAATAGATAAAAATAACAAAATTTCTGTAGTAAAAGGAAAAGAAGACTACGTAACAGTTGCACCAGAAAAAGAAGTGACAGTAGTTACTGCAAAAGGTAGCAAATCACCTTACAAAATTTCTACTGAAGCAGATAAATCACTTACTGAAGATGGGCATTTAGTTGCTCCTATTAAGAAAGATGCAAAGGTAGGTTCAATCGTCTTAGAACCATCTGATAAATATGGTTTCTTAGACGGAAATAAAAGTATAAAAGTTACTGCAAAAACGACTGAAGAAGTAGAAAAAGCAAATTGGTTCGTATTAACAATGCGTTCAATTGGCGATTTCTTCTCAAATTTATGGTCTAAAGTATTTTAATGATGAAAAGCTAGCTCACGCTAGCTTTTTTTATTTTCCCCTCTAGATGTAAAACTTCGTTTGGTTGTCATATCTGCGTCCTTTTTCTCATACGTATGAACTAGTAATTGTTCCACACTTCATCTAAGAAAAACCTCTTTCCAAAGGGTATTCCAAAAAGAGAGGTGACACATAATGGGTGTTATCGCACATACAGAAGAAGATGTAAAGTTATTAGCTAGACTCATGCGTGCTGAAGCTGAAGGAGAAGGACAACAAGGCATGCTAATGGTTGGAAATGTCGGTGTAAATCGTGTCCGCGGAAATTGTTTAGATTTTAAAAAAGTACGGAACTTACGTCAGATGGTTTATCAAAATCCTGGTGGTTTTGAAGCTACTCAAAAAGGGTATTTTTATCAACGAGCAAGAGAACAAGATATTGCCTTAGCCCGTCGAACAATTCAAGGGCAACGTTTTTGGCCTGCAAATTTCGCTTTATGGTTTTTTAGACCTGAAGGTCCTTGCCCACCAACTTGGTATAACCAGCAAAACTCTGGACGTTTTAAAAAGCACTGCTTCTTCCAACCATCCGGGGAGGATTGTCCAAGCGTATATTAAGGAATGAAAATGAGGAGGGATTTTTGAATGACACAGCAACAAAACCCGTACTACGGAACAGGTTTTTATCAACCATCTGGAACTTATGTGCAACCGCAACAAATGACCGCGCAGCAACAGCAACAACAGCAAGCGATGCAACAACAAGCTGCTCAGGCTCAACTTGCAGTTTCTCAAGGTATGTTACCACTAGAGCAATCGTATATTGAAAACATCCTTCGTTTAAATAAGGGTAAGCCAGCTACAGTTGTAATGACTTATGAACGCGGTAGTTCGCTTGGAACACAATCTTATACAGGGATCATCGAGGCAGCTGGCCGTGATCATATCGTAATTAGTGAGCCGAAATCTGGAAAACGCTTTTTACTACTAATGATTTATTTAGATTATGTAGAATTCCCAGGAGAAATTACGTATTTACCTGGTCAACAAGCAACTTATGCTCCAAGACCATAAAAAAAAGCTGGCGAATGCCAGCTTTTGTTTTTTATAACCCTTTTACAACTGCAGTTCCGACTAAAATCCACGCCACAATAAACGCTACACCACCAAGGGGTGTAATTGGGCCAAAGAATTTAATACCTGTTGTACTTAATGCATAAAGACTGCCTGAGAACATAATAATCCCAGCTACCATAAGCCAACCTGCAGTGTTTAAAAGTGATGATTGCATTTTGTCCATTAATAGAGCAACTACGAATAAGCCACCTGCATGAAACATTTGATATGTAACGCCCGTCTTCCACACTTCTAACATTTTTGCAGAAATTTTATTTTCTAAACCATGTGCTCCAAAAGCCCCTAATGCAACAGATAGCCCCGCTGCAATACAACCTAGTAAAAAGAAAATTTTCATCTTAATTCCCCTTTTTATTTTTATCATAAGCAATTTTCACATATAATCCAAACGATTTAATCCCTAAAAATCAAATAAAGAATTACCATTTGCACCTTCTTCTTTTATATACACAGGTTCTCCAGAAACTGGCATAACCGGTTGAACTGTTGTTATAGGCTGAGATCCGATTATTTGTGATTGAACTTGTGGTTCTCTATACGTAGAAGGCTCAACTTGTTCATCTAATAATAAATCACATAATGCACGCACAACTAATAAATGCTCTTTTGATTTTTGTCCTTCACTACTTTTTGCCTTTGCAATTTCACTCGCCATTTTATTTAAAACCTTATCGCTAGATACTTGCATTCCTTGTCACCTCTTACTTTGTAGTTCTTTCTCAAATTGCCTCAGTTTCTCCACTGAACCAAATACTATTATCATATCATGTTCTTGCAGTTTTTCCTGCCCCGTTGGATTATGGATAATATCCCCATCTCTTAAAATCACTAAAATTGTTACATCAAATTGATTTCTCACATTACTCTCTAATAAAGATTTACTGGCTAAGTTAGAATCTTTACCAACTTGAATTTCTTCAATTACAAATGATTGCTCTATTCCATACAATACTGTATCAATATAATGCACTGTTAACGGATTCGCAATATCCAACCGTTAATACAGTAATCATCGTCATCCAAAATGCTTGAAACAAGCTAATCTCTTCAATTGTCATAAATCATAGCATTCCTAGAATTACAACAAAAGTCATACATATAACCGCTATCCATAATTGCTTCCGTGCATTCATATTATGTTTCAACTCTTTTCTCTATCTACAATCTTTGCCAGAGGAAATGAAATACGTATATACTAGAAAACGGAATCTATGAAAGAGGTTGATATAATGAAGCTATTTCTTTCTGCCTTACAATGGGCACTATTTATTTTAGCTGGAAGTCTTATTGTACCAATTAGTGTCGCAACTAGTTACGGCCTTGATGGCGCTGAAGCTATCGCGTTTGTACAAAGAACATTATTTGTTCTCGGTTTTGCCGGTCTCTTGCAAGCTATATTTGGTCATAAACTTCCTATCCAAGAAGGCCCTGCCGGCCTTTGGTGGGGAATTTTCTCCTTGTATGCAAGTTTAGGCGTCGTATTATTTGGATCAAGCAATGAAACACTTAAGGTCCTTCAGTACGCTTTCCTATTAAGTGGCATCATTTGTATTATTCTTAGTGTTTTTGGACTTATTGATAAACTAGTTCGTTACTTTACACCGACAGTAATTGGAACGTATTTATTCCTTTTGGTCGCACAACTTAGTGGCTCCTTCTTAAAAGGCATGTTTGGCCTTGATGGACAACATACAGAAGTACAGCCAAAGGTATTTATTCTTTCACTCATTGTTATTTTACTATCTTTTTTCATTATGAAGCTACCTATTATTGGACAATATTCCGTTCTTTTCAGTATCGTCTGCGGCTGGATATTATTTGCGTGCTTCGGATTATCTAATCCAGTAAAACCTGTGACAGATATAATTCGTCTTCCATCTCTGTTTGTTTTCGGAATGCCTCGCATTGAATGGAACATGGCAATTACGGTAGTTTTCGTCACACTACTACTTCTAACAAATATGTTAGCAAGTATTCGCGTTGTACAAAAGGTTGTTTCTAAGTATGAAGAAAATGCTGCTCCAGATCGCTTCAAACAAGCTGGCATTATAACAGGAATAAATCAATTGCTAGGCGGTCTATTTTCAGCCATTGGCCCTGTTGCCATTTCTGGATCCGCAGGATTTATTGCAACGACAAATATTTATAAGCGCCTTCCATTTATGTTAGGGTCAAGCTTTATCATTCTTGTTAGTATATTCCCAAAGATTACTTCATTCTTTGCAGCCATCCCCGTTGCAGTTGGGTATGCTGCGATTTATCCTGTATTTGCAAGCATGATTGGTCTCGCTTTCCGCGAATATGACACTGTACAAAATAAAGAACAATTATTTAAAGTAGCAGGTCTTTCAATCTTTACAGGAGTCGGCGTTATGTTCGTTCCAGCAGGAGCGTTTTCTACGCTACCACCATTTTTAGCATCATTTTTAAGTAACGGTCTTGTTCTTGGATCTGTAATGGCTATCTTGCTGGAAATATTATTTTCTCGTTCGCACGAAAAACAACCATCGTAAATTGGAAAACTTCCATTATTGCACTCTATCTTTAGAGTTGTTACGATAATGATAAATTATCATGGGCAACACGCTCATGATAATTTATACTAACAATGCAGAACTTCTCCTAGTTTCATGCAAAGAATTTCGATGTCTTACTATATATTCCCCACTATCTTCATAAAAATTTATCTCTATTTCAACAAAGAAAGGAATTTTCTATATGACTTATAAAATGATTGTTTTAGATTTAGATGATACTTTATTACGCGACGACCATACAATTTCACCTCGTACGAAAGAGGCTTTAATGACAGCACAAGAGCAAGGAGTTAAAGTTGTACTTGCTTCTGGGCGCCCAACGTTTGGTATGCGCAATGTTGCAAAAGAACTTCGTTTAGAGGAATACGGTAGCTTCATTCTATCTTTTAACGGCGCAAAAATTATTAACTGTAAAACAAATGAAGAAATCTTCAGTAGCACGCTATCTCCTGAAATCGTTCACAACCTATTTGAAATTAGTAAAACTGAAGATGTATGGATTCATACTTATATTGGCGATGATATCGTAACAGAAGAAAATAATCCTTATACTAAAATTGAGGGCGAAATTACTGGTATGCCGATTATTGAAGTAGATGATTTTAAAACTGCTGTTAAAGAGCCTGTAGTAAAAGTATTAATGAATAAAGAAGCTGAACGCCTTGTTGAAGTAGAAAAGAAACTACAAAAACAACTAGAAGGTCAATTAAGCGTTATGCGCTCTAAACCATTCTTCTTAGAATTTACTGAACATGGTGTTACGAAAGGAACGAGCTTAAACCAATTAATCCAAAAACTTGGTATTAAATGCGAAGAAGTTATCGCAATGGGCGATAGCTATAACGATCAAGCGATGATTGAATTTGCTGGTCTTGGCGTTGCGATGGGCAATGCACCCGATGATATTAAAGAAATCGCAAACTATGTGACAGATACAAATATGAACGATGGTGTTGCTAAAGTTGTAGAGAAATTTGTACTAAAAAGCGAAGCGCTTGTTTAATATTTTCATTCATAAAACCTATTTGAAGTCAAATACTTCAAATAGGTTTTTATTTAAATTGCAATGCTTTTGTGACTATATTTTGAACTTTGCACTATTCTCGTAGTGTAAACTTTCTTTTTGTATATAATTAAACAAAATAGACTATTTCATTTTGAAAAAGAATACAAATTTACTATATACAAGCATACATTAAAGGAGGCTACTTCATGTTATCTACACCAATCGGAAGATTAAGAGCAATCGGCTTAATTGAGGGGATTTCTTTCCTATTACTATTATTTGTAGCAATGCCATTAAAATATTTTGCAGGGTTTGCAACAGCTGTTAAAATTACAGGTATGGCTCATGGCGTTTTATTTATTCTATTCATCTTTGCGGTAATTCAAGTAACAATCGTACACCGTAAATCAATTTTATGGGCACTTGGGGCATTCGTTTCATCAGTTATCCCATTCGGTACTTTTGTACTAGATGCAAAACTAAAGAACGAACAACAATAATAAAAAGGTAGTTAACAACTGTTAACTACCTTTTCTATTTATAAATTTGGAATTTCCCAATCAATTTCTCTTTCGCCCATATTAGCTAAAATCGTATTTACTTTAGAGTACGGCTTACTTCCAAAGAAACCTCGTCTTGCTGATAATGGACTTGGATGTACGGACTCGATAATACGATGATTCGTATTCGTAATTAACTTTTTCTTCGCCTGAGCATGGCGTCCCCATAATATGAAAATAACTGGCTTTTCACGTTCATTTAATAGCTCAATTACGCGATCTGTGAAATGCTCCCATCCTTTTCCTTTATGAGAATTCGCCTCACCTTGACGAACCGTTAACACAGTATTTAATAGTAAAACCCCTTGCTCCGCCCATTTTACTAAATAACCATTATTCGGAATTTCATAACCGTATTCATCTCGAAGTTCTTTGTACATATTTAGCAATGATGGCGGCGTTTTAATACCCGGTTGTACCGAAAAGCTTAAACCATGCGCTTGATTCGGTCCATGATATGGGTCTTGTCCTAAAATAACGACCTTTGTATTTTCATAACTTGTATACTGAAGAGCGTTAAAAATATCTTCTACCTTTGGATAAATCACATGCTCCTCATACTCTTCTTTTAAAAAGTTAGCTAAATTTTGATAGTATTCTTTCTTAAATTCTGGCCCCAGTAATGGTCCCCAATCATTCTGCAAAATGTTTTCCATGCCTTCACTTCCTATCCAATTAATTCACCATATCCTGCCTTGTAAATACTACAAACGAAATGATAAGAGATACTACTGCCCAAACCGTTAAATTTATTAAAGAAAATCCCATTGATAACCCTTGTAATGCAGGAAGTTTTCCTGATAAATAATCCGTTAGCGATAAGTTGACACTAAAAATGTATTTCGCACCTTCCCAAGACGTTGCGAATGAACTTAAAATGCCGCCTGCAATTAACGCAGCTAACATAACGCCCATACCAGCTGGTGTATTACGAATTAAAACAGAGACCATAAATGATATAGTTCCAACAACGATAGCAACAAACCAAGCTAGTCCGTACGCCATTAAAATGTATTGCCACTGCGGAATAAGGTGTACAAAGTTTGTATTTAACGTTTCCTTATCAATGACGAATCCTGTTAACACAGGTAAATTCCATCCAGAGTATCCAAATACAAGCCCTGATAATGCGTAAGCAAACAAACCGACAAGAAGCAATATGAGCGAAATGAAAAATAACATCGTCACATATTTACTAAGGAGTATTTTCCAGCGCCGAATTGGCCTCGTCAGAAGCATTTTCATCGTACCATCGCTTCGTTCTCCTGAAACAATATCAATGGCGACAATCATAACGAGCAATGGAATAAATAACGTTATTCCTTGTTCAATAAACGCCCTCACAAATGTCGGTGCTCCTGGCGCAGTCGGATTAATATTGTGATCTAAATAATATTGTTGTTGTTCCACTCTTACTTTTAACCAATCCCGCCATTCTTCTGGCAATCTAGAATTGTTCAAGCGGTTTTGTGAATCAACAATTTGTTGCTGTAATGATACTTTCCAATCGGTCGTACCAAGCCTTTTTTGCGTCGTTTCTATTTCACGATACTGAGCATACACAAAAAGTGGAATCAAGATTGCTAAAATAAGCATGACAACAACAATTCGTTTCTTACGATAAATCTTTTCTGATTCATTTAAAACTAGATTCGCAAATTCACGCATGTTGCTCACCCCTTGTGAGTTCAATAAATAAATCTTCTAGCGTAAATACAAGCTCTTTGACGCTATGTACATCTATTCCGTTTTCTACAAAATGCTTATTCCAAACATTAATAGACGCAACATCCATACGACATAATAAACGCTCATCTTCTACACTAACTTCCTCTATCTCTTCAGCAGCGTCTAACATGTCTTTCGCTTTGGAAATCGGTGTAACGACCCATTCCACACGATCACTCGCTGTTTTGATCAACTCTTCAATAGGTGCAACTGTTATCATTTTTCCTTTATGAATAATAGCAACACGGTCGCATATCAGTTGCACTTCACTTAGCAAGTGACTCGAAATAAATACACTCATATTTTCTTCTTTTACAAGCTTATGTATAAATTCCCTAAGTTCTCTAATCCCAGCTGGATCTAAACCATTCGTCGGTTCATCTAATATGAGCAATTTCGGGTTTCCAAGTAGCGCCTGTGCAATTCCAAGGCGCTGCTTCATACCAAGGGAATATGTTTTTACCTTATCGTGAATACGCTCATCTAAATGAACCATTTTTGCAATTTCAATAATACGTTCATCTGATATATCACCAAGCATGCGCGCAAATTGCTTTAAGTTTTCCCATCCCGTTAAATATGTATAAAGCTCTGGGTTTTCAACTATACTTCCAATTTGACGCATCGCTTCTCTGAAATTTTCCTTAATAGAATAACCACCGATAGAAATAGTACCTTCTGTCGCTTTAATCAGTCCAACTAACATTCGAATTGTTGTCGTTTTCCCGGCTCCGTTCGGTCCTAAAAAGCCAAACACTTCTCCTTGTTTTACATCAAATGAAATGTCCTCTACAAGCGTCTTCTTTCCAATTACCTTCTTCAAGTCTCGTACAGAAAGTATCGTCGTCATTTTATCCCTCCTTGCTCTAGTTTTAATTTACTTACGACGTTTTGGACTAATCGCTCTGCCATATATGTGTAGCCTACTTCATTCGGATGAAAATGATCGGAGTATAATAAATCTTTTCCACGATTTTGGAATAAATCAAATGTCGGTGTAATATATACATTTTTATCATTTAATGCTAACTTCTCTAAAGAAGCATTCCAATCAACAACAATATTTGATGAACCTCTTAAATCTTCTACATCCTCAAAAGGATTGTATAAACCTAGCCAAAAAATAGGACTATCTGTGTTTAATTTACGAATTTCTTCTATAATTTTCTTCGCTTCATTTTGAAACGTTTCCGTATCAGGACGATACGTCTCTAAATCTATCTTTCCGAGCGATTCCCATCCTGGGAATAAATCATTTCCTCCAATTGTTAAAACAATTACATCTGCTTGCTTAATTGAATATTGAGCTCCGCTGCTTTCGATTTGTTTTAATAAATCAGGCATTTTCGCACCACTAACTGCCAAATTGCTTAGTGCAACTTTTTGTTTATAATCTTTTTGTAAATTCTCTTTCATTCGTCCAATATAGCCAATTCCTTCTTTATCACCAACGCCGCGCGTTAACGAATCACCTAAACTAACTACTTGTAACGTTCCCGTTTTCTTTTTCTCTTTTGCCACTACGTCAGTCTTCGTAATTAATTTTGAAGCTTTCGGATTTAATACATCATTTACACCCGAAACAAAACCGTATGCAAATAAACAGAAAGACGCAATTGTAATGAGTAGAATTACTTTTACTAATTTTGATCTCATATCAAAACCCCTTTTAGCCCCTATAGATTGTCCATAATTATACCAAACGAATTTTCGAAAAGCGATTTTCACACCTTCTCTATTATGTCGTTTCCCTATCTACCAAATCTGGTAATAACTCTACATGTTTCACATCTATTTCCTCATCATTAATCTTTTCATATAATAATTCAAATGCCTTTACACCAACATTTTTACTAGAATGCGAAATCGTCGTAATACCTAATATATTTGCCACCTCTTGATCATCACATCCGATAATCGTAATATCCTCTGGGATACGAATTCCTTGTTTTTTCGCCTCCGTTACCATTCCTGCAGCAATATGATTGCAAGATACAAGAAAAGCCGTCGGTTTTACAGACATACGAGCCCATTCCCTGACTACATTGCGCCCATCTTCCACCGTAAAACAGCCCTTAAACTTCCAGGCATCTAACGGTGTTACAACAATCTGTTGAAGTGAATCCTCATACGCCTTTTTTCGCCTCTGGCTATTAATACTATTACTTCTTCCAATGCAATATCCGATACGTGTATGACCAGCATCTATTAAGCTTTTCATCCCGCGCAAAAATACTTTGTAGTAATCAATATGTACACTCGAAATGAAATTCGAATCTATTTCTTCACACATCACAATTGGACCAAACTTCGTATACTCTTCAAGTTTTTCCTTACTATTTGTCCGTGAACATATAATTACTCCATCAAGCTTTTTCATTTTTAACATATGTAAAATTTCAAGCTCTTTTTCTTCGCTATAATTTGTCTGGCAAAGCATCATATTATAATTGTTCTTTGCGGTTTCCTTTGATATCCCCCCAATAATAGCACTGTAATATTGATCATTTACGTGCGGCAATAAAACGCCAATTACATTCGTTTTTCCTTTCACTAAATGAATCGCATTCACATTTTGCGTGTAATTTAATTCTTCAATAATCGCTAAAATCTCTTTTCGTTTCTGTTCATTCACATACGGATGATTATTGAGTACACGTGAAACAGTTGAAACAGATACCCCAGCAAGTTCAGCAATCTTTCTTATATTAGTCATCTCATTCTCCCCTTCCCCTCAAAAATTCTCGCTTGACCTGGTAAGCTTTCCACAGTATACCCTTTCTTAGCAAATACATTTTGAAAGGATATACAACTATGCTTCGATTCAAACTAGAATATATATTTTTCATTGGCGGTTTACTCATTCTCGCCATCGGTATTAATATGATGACGACAATTACTTCCTTTGGACTTAGCCCTTATGATTCCTTCTTTATTGCACTATATCAAAATTTTGGGATAAGTATTGGTTTTTGGATTTTCATGATTAACTTTGTTTTTACCCTGATCGTACTCTTTTGGGACAAAAAACAAATTACAATCGGCACAATTGTAACGATGATTCTTATTTCTCTTTTTGTTGATTGGGTTGGTTCTATTACGACCATTATGGACATTATCCGCTCTCTTCCAAAATATATAACACTTATTTGCGGAAACCTATTCGTCGGAGCCGGAATTGGTCTTTACGTCTCTACTAACCTTTGCGCAGCACCTCAAGAGGCTTTCGTTTTAACTGTTGCTGAGAAAAAGAAATGGACATTTAGAAGAACAGAAATTTCATTAGCTTTTTTATTTTTAACATTAAGCTTCTTATTAGATGGGCCGATCTATTTTGGAACAATTATCTTATCCTTTACAACAGGTTGGATTATTCAAGCATTTATTCAAGTTGGTACGCAAATTTTAAATAGGAAAAAACCTATTAAGCAAGCCGCTTAATAGGTTTTTTCGTTTTATTAGAAGAGATACTACTTAGCATCTCCTTCAATTCGATAATTTGCTTTCACACAATCTATTTCTTCATACAATTGCAATGTATGTAGAATGTACTCATAATCCGCAAGAGAAGCACGATGCGTTACAATTACTATTTCTGCTTTCCCTTTCTCTTCAAGTGGCATTTGAATAATCTTTTCAAAACTAACACCGCGCTCAGAGAACAATGATGTAATTTTTGCAAACACACCAATTTCGTCTTTCACATGAAGTCTTAAAAACTTTTTCACAATAATTTCATCTGGCTCTTTTAGTACCTTTTGATATTGCGGAACTACAGCACTATTTCCTGTTACACCTAACCTAATATTTTGCATTACAGCAACTAGATCAGAAACAACAGCTGTCGCTGTCGGTAAGCTTCCTGCTCCCGGACCATAAAACATCGTTTCTCCTACCGCTTCACCATACACATACACAGCATTATATTCATTTTGCACTGCCGCAAGAGGGTGTGCATTTGGAAGTAGCGTTGGCTCAACTGTAACCTCTAATTTCTCGCCATCTCGCTTTGCAAGACCAATTAATTTAATCGTATAGCCTAAGCTCTTACTATATTCAATATCTTCTGCTGTAATAGAAGTAATCCCTTTTACCTTCACATCTCCAAGCTCTACATTTGTAGAGAAACCGAGAGTAGCCAAAATCGTCATTTTTCTTGCTGCATCCAAACCTTCTACGTCTGATGTTGGATCTGCTTCTGCAAATCCAAGCTGCTGAGCTTCTTTTAACACGTCGTTATATGCTCTCCCTTCGTCTGACATTTTCGTCAAAATAAAATTTGTCGTTCCATTTACAATTCCCATTACTTTCGTAATAAGATCTGAAGAAAGTCCTTCTACGATGCTTCGTAAAATTGGAATCCCTCCAGCTACACTTGCTTCGTAAAATAAATCAGCCTGATTATCTTTTGCCACCGCTAAGAGTTCCGCTCCGTGTAACGCCATTAAATCTTTATTTGCAGTCACAACGTGCTTCCCGCTTTTTAAAGCTTGTAAAATATATGCTTTTGCATCATCAATGCCGCCCATTACTTCAATGACAACATCAATATTAGGATTATCTAAAATTTCATTCACATCTTGTGTTAATAGAGTAGAAGGCACGTCTACTTCTCTCTCTTTCTCAATGTTTTGCACCAATACTTTCGTTACTTTCACTGGACAACCTACTTGGTGTATAAGTCGTTCTTGATGATCTGTAATAATACGAACTACACCACTACCAACTGTCCCAAGACCTAATAACCCCACTTGAATTTCTTTCATAATACTGTCCACCCCTCAAAAATTGTGTTTAGATGCCATTATATAGACAAAAAATATGAAAAACAATGTATTTTGAATATTGAGAAAAATAAAGGTTAATCTTTACAAATAAAACGCTACCACGTGTTATACAATCATTTACAATATATAAGGGGTTTCTTGATACACGTAATAATTCAGCCAATTGGAGAATAATAAATTCCCATGACTCCTCCACCTAACAATTGGCTCCTCATTTGGATTATTATGTTTAAAATAATTTTTTGGCACATCAATATTTAACCCTTTTTGGCAGTCCCGTTCGTATTCTTGCTTTAACGTATCACAACTGTATTCACTATGTCCGAGTGCGAAAACTTGCCTTCCCTCTTGCCCAATAGCAAGATGAACGCCTGCTTCTTCAGAATTGGCTAATAACGTTAATTCTTTCACTTCTTCAATATCGCTCTCTCGTACTTCTGTATGACGAGAATGCGGAGCAAAAAACACTTCATCAAACCCTTGTAACAATTTCACATGTTGCTCGCGAACCTCATGTTCAAATACACCAAACATTTTTTCCGCAAGAGGATACTTCGGCACACCATAGTGGTAATACAAACCAGCTTGTGCCCCCCAGCAAATATGAAGCGTAGATGTTACATTCGTTTTTGAATACTCCATAATACGTCCAAGCTCTTCCCAATAATCTACTTCTTCAAAAGAAAGAGTTTCAACTGGTGCTCCTGTAATAATGAGTCCATCAAATTTTTCATTCTCAATATCACGGAATGTTTTATAGAAGCTCGTTAAATGATCCTGCGCTACATTGCGAGACAGATGCGATTCCATATGAAGTAAATGAACATCTAATTGCAACGGTGTATTTCCAATTAAACGAAGTAATTGCGCCTCTGTTTCTTGTTTTGTAGGCATTAAATTTAATATAGCAATTTTCAAAGCACGTATATCTTGTGTTACTGCTCGCTCCTTCGTCATTACAAAAATATTTTCCTTCTGCAATACTTTGCGAGCTGGTAAATCTTTATCAATTATGATCGGCATGTTGTTTGCCTCCGACTAGCGCCGCTTCTAAATCTGCAATAATATCAGAAACATCTTCTATACCGACCGATAAACGGATTAAATCAGATGTAACGCCAGCTAAACGCTGATTTTCTGCGCTTAATTGTCTGTGCGTCGTACTAGCAGGATGTATTACACAAGTTCTTGCATCAGCTACATGCGTTACAAGAGTTGCAAGCTTTACATTTGCGATAAATTCTTTCGCTGCTTCTAATCCGCCCTTAATACCAAATGTTAAAACTCCACTAGCACCTTTTTTCAAATACTTTTGTGCTAACGAATAATTTTCATTACTATCTAATCCAGGATAATTCACCCATTCAATGCGATCATGATTAGCAAGCCACTTAGCAACTTCGAGAGCATTTTCACTATGACGCTCCATTCGTAAATGCAATGTTTCAAGGCCAATGTTGCTAATATATGCATTGAATGGGCTCATACAGTTTCCGTAGTCTCTTAATAACTGAACGCGTGCTTTCACAATATACGCTGCTGCTCCAAAATTTTGAACATAGCTTACGCCATGATAACTCGGGTCAGGCTCGACAAGCTCAGGGTATTTTCCATTTGTCCAATCGAAGTTCCCTCCATCTATTACAATCCCACCTAGAGAACTTGCATGGCCATCAATATATTTCGTTGTAGAATGGACAATGATATTTGCCCCATGTTCAAACGCCTGGCATAAATAAGGCGTCGCCAATGTATTATCAACGATAAAAGGTACTTCTAATTCTTTTGCTGCCGCTGAAAGTTCTTTGAAATTCAAAACGTTCATTGCTGGATTTCCTAACGACTCTGCATAAACGAGTTTTGTCTTATCATTAGCAAGTGCCGCAATTTCATCTGCCGTTAAATTAGGATTAAAGAACGTAACATCTATGCCCAGCTTTCGCAAACTCACTCCAAATAAATTAAACGTTCCTCCGTAAACAGTTGAAGAACAAAGTAAATGGTCTCCACTACTGCAAATATTTAAAACCGCAAGCATAATGGCTGCCTGCCCAGAAGCTGTTGCAACAGCCCCTACACCACCTTCTAAATCTGATAACTTCTGCTCAAATGCAGCTAGAGTAGGATTTCCAATACGCGTATATATATATCCTTCTGCCTCTAAATTAAATAGTGCTGCTAAATCATCTGACGTATCATATTTATACGTTGTACTTTGATAAAGTGGCAAAACACGCGTCTCACCATTTTTTGGCGAATAGCCACCTTGCACACAAATCGTTCCTTTCCCCCATGATTCTCCCATCTCTCATTCTCCTTTCTTTTATCCCGCTATTTGCGGGCAGTAAGACTCCCACCTCCAAATTCAGCAAATGCGAGGAAGTTAGGTGGGAGATAACTGCCCGATTGATGAAGGCTAATAATTAGCGGGGGAGGGACAAAACCCCCACTGATTAAAGTTTCACTTTATCCAAAATAAAAAACTGCCCCTTCCCTGAAAACAAGAAAGGAGCAGTTTGAAAACACGCTCTAAGGCTCTTTCTTATCTCTCAGGATTATCACCTGCAGGATTTGGCACAATTCCGTTATACGGCTGTTGCCAAGGTTTCATCGGGCCTGTCCCTCCACCTTTTCTTGATAAGACTATGCAATTACCGTTGATTTTATAGCAATAATTTCCTGATGTCAAATAGTTTTTCTGAATGTTCTAAATTAAATGCAAGGAATTTAATACAAACAATAAAAGAAATATATTCCATATTCATTTGAAAAAGACCTTTTAAAAACTCCAATCCATATATAGAATTAAATAAGTGGTTTAACCGCGTTGGTTTCAAATTTTCATGAGATCCCGATATATTGAATAAGCCACCCCCTCAAAAAGATACTATATATATATTCAATTCACACTAGCATATTTAATCCTTTCTACATGAAAATTTACATAACGGAGGTACAACATGACAAATAAAAAGGACATGCACCATATACTCGTCCTATATGGCATTCTTTTAGGCTCTATAGTCGGAGTCACGGTCTGGTCATTTTTAGTCACAATAAATATCGGAATTCACTTTATTTGGGGATACTTACCTACTCTTTTCTCTTCTCCCCCTTATTACACCATTTGTGTAACAATCATCGGTGGTATCCTCGTTGGTTTAACACAAAAATACTTCGGTACATATCCACGTCTTATGCCCGAAGTGATGGCTGAATATAAAAAAACAGGTAGAATTGAATACCGTTTTGTACATAAAGCTACTTTAACTGCGATTATCGTTTTAATATTTGGAGCAAGTTTAGGACCAGAAGCTGCACTTGTTGGAATTATCGGTGGACTTTGTACATGGGTAGGAGATCGCTTTAAATTTGCTTTAAAGGGAATGAATGAACTAACAGAGGTTGGAATTGGTGCCACTTTAAGTGTTATTTTTAATGCACCATTATTCGGTTATTTAGCTCCGAATGAAAATGAGGGTGAACAAATTAATGAATTTTCGAAAGGAAAAAAAGCAATTGTATATTTAGCTACCACTTTTGCCGGTTTTTCCGTTTACTTATTGCTTAGTAAACTCGATAATCGTGGATCCTTTATTGTTGATTTTGGGGAAGGGTCTCTTGCTCTTAATGAATGGATCGCCTTTCTACCACTTGCTAGCATTGGTGCTATAGTTGGTTTCTTTTATTTCAAATTAGAATTCACATTAGAGAAATTAATCCACCCCTTCAAAGAATACAAGGTATCACTTGGAATTATAGGCGGTATTTTATTAGGAATTACAGGAACTTTTCTTCCTTACACGTTATTCTCAGGGGAACATCAATTAAAAGATTTAGTCGTTGAATGGAGCCATTTATCCTTCTGGGTACTACTTCTTTCAGGAATTTTAAAATTATGTATTACTGCCGTTTGTTTAAATACGGGTTGGCGCGGCGGACATATTTTCCCAATTATATTTGCTGGATCAAGTATCGGATATGCTATAGCTTCTATTATCCCTATAGATCCAATAGCTTCTGTAGCCATCGTCACGACAGCTATTTCAAGCTATGCATTAAGAAAACCAATAGCTATAACATTACTATTACTCATGTTTTTCCCGCTCAATTTATTATTACCGATGCTCGGGGCAGCCGCGATTGGGAATGCATTTCCGCTTCCTAAACATAACGAAACTACAAATTAATATAAAAAAACAGCATTAACATGTAAATGTTAATGCTGTTTTTTCGAGTGGCGATTATAATTTTAATTAAAATTTGCTTGCTACTTTAGCTGCTTCTTCAAGACCTGCAGTAATGATTTCTTCTGCTTTATCTGGGAATTGGTTATGTCCCTCGATAATTACCGTTTCCATGTTTGTTGCACCGAAGAAGCCCATCATGCTCGCTACATATTTTACAGCCATTTCCATTTCAGCTGCTGGTCCTTCAGAATATACGCCGCCGCGTGCATTTAATAATGCAATCTTCTTATCTCCAATAAGCCCAACTGGACCTTCTGTTGTATATTTAAACGTTTTACCAGCACGGTTTAAATAATCAATATACGTGTGTAATACGGCCGGAATCGTTAAGTTCCATAATGGGAAACCGAAAACTACTTTATCAGCTTCTAAGAATTGATTTAAATACTTATCAGCAACTGCTACCACTTTTGCTTCTTCTTCTGTTAAATCAAATCCTCTACCTGCTTTGAATGTACCATTAATCATATCTACGCCTACATATGGTAATTCTTCTTTATATAAATCAAGTTCTACCACTGTATCATTTGGATGCGCTTCTTTATAGTTTGCTAAAAATGCCTCGTATAATTTCACACTAACTGCTTGTTCCGCTGGGCGGTTGTTTGCTTTTACAAATAAAACTGTTGCCATTGTTTTTCCTCCTACTACTCACTCTTATGTTGTTATATATCACTTACGAAAAAGGGTACTCCCTTATAATTATTGTTGCTTACAAATACATTTTATCTTTATATCAAAACAATTACGTCCTCACATAGACGTATTTTTCCATAAAAAAAGTCCACCTTCTAAAGGCGAACTAGGTCTTACGACTTTTGTCTTATACGATTCCATTTTTCACTGCATATAATGCTGCTTGTGTGCGATCGGATAAATGTAACTTACTCAAAATACTACTCATATGAGCTTTTACCGTTTTTTCTGTAATAACTAAAACAGAAGCAATTTCTTTATTACTCATCCCTTTCGCCAATAACTGCAATACTTCATTTTCTCTCGCTGTTAATACATCCACTTGAACGGAAGGTTCTTCTTCTTTCTCTTCCTGTGGTAATGTTTGAGAAAGAAGGGCATTTGCTATATCTGGATGTAATTGAATATTACCTTTATACGCGCTTCGAATAGCTTCAACAAGCTGATCTGGTTCGATATCTTTTAAAATATAACCGCTCGCCCCAGCTTTTAGTGCCGGCAATACATGAGCTTGATCAGAGAAACTAGTCAATACAATTACTTTCACGTTTGGATATTCTTTTTTAATACAAGCTGTTGCCTCAATTCCATCCATCTCAGGCATATATAAATCCATTAATACGACATCTGGACTTGTTTCGCCTACTTTCACTAGCGCCTCTTTCCCATTATTTGCTTCACCAACTAATTCAAAATCTTCCTGTGTGCTTAGAAAAAATGCTAATCCTTTTAAAACAACTGTATGATCATCAACTAACAATACTTTTATTTTCACAAACTTCCCTCATTTTCACATCATAATGGTACATTTACTTTTATACTCGTTCGTTTCTTACTACTTACAATTTTAATTGTTCCACCAACTAATTCTACTCTTTCACGCATCGTAGTCATACCGAGTGATTTCTTCTCTTTTATATCCTTTTCTACAAACCCATTTCCTTGATCGACTATTTCTAATGATACATTTTTCTCCGTCACTTTGAAATAAATCGTCGCTTCTCTTACATTCGCATGCTTACTTACGTTATTTAAAGCTTCTTGTCCAATTCGCCATAGCGCTTCTTCTACTACACGCGGCAAATCACGTACACCTGTAACTTGTTCCCGAATTTTCAATCCTAAACTTTCACCATATTGCTTTAAAGCTGGTAATAACCCTTTCTCTAATCCAGCCGGACGGAGCTGCCAAATTAATGTCCTCATTTCTTTTAAGGCACCTTGTGCTAATTCACGCATCTCATACAAAGACTGATCTACCTTTTCATTTTGACCCTTTAAGACAGCTTCAGCGCCTTTCGTCATAAACGTTAATGAAAACAACTTTTGTGAAACAGAATCATGTAAATCTCTAGCTAAACGATTACGCTCTTCCATTCGTACAAGTTCGCGGCGTTTTTCATTTAATCTTAAGTTCTCTATCATTAATGAAATATGATTTGCTAACGCTTGTACTACATCTATCGTATTTATATCAAATTCTCCATTATTAGAACTTACACTTAATACTCCAAATATATGATCTTGAATATGTATCGGAATAGCGATAACTGCCCTATTGGGATGCTCTATATTCCCAACCTGACGCTTTGACAAGACAGACTCTTCTTTTTCCAACGCTTCCTGTGCTGCTGCCCTCAAATCATCTTGTAGTTCACCTTTCTTATAAGAAGCTCTCACAGCTAGTCCATTTTCTTCTCTAATAAAGAATACAACTTGCTCCCATAGAAATAAGCTCCCTATTTGCATTACAATCTCTTCTGGTAATGCATTAAATTTATGAATTGTCCTTAAATCTTGAATAAAGCGTTCTAACTTTACATAATAATGAGCTCTTCTCTTTTCATTTTCATACAGTTTTGTACGCTTTAATGCCGTTCCAATTTGAAAGGCAACTGATTGTAATAGTACTAATTCTTCTTCCGAAAAATGCGTTTTGCCTGGGCTAGCTACATTTAACACGCCAAATTCATCTTCTCCCGCTTTTAGCGGTACTGTCGCATGATGTACAATCCCTTCTGTATCTCCCCAGTTGTATTCAATCGCATTATTAATTCTCTTACATTCAATAATATTAACTGCTCGCTCTAGTTTTCCTTCCACAAAGCGGTGTAAGCACCAGCAATTCCCCTCACACATCGGTCGTTTATTTTCGAATTTCAATCCCTCTGGTAATTGGTAATCAATTAATTTTGTATATCTACCATTTTCATCCGCAAGGAAAATCCATCCTGTCGTTAAACCAGTTACATTCAACAGCTTTTCCAGCACAGCTTGAAGTACGTGATATGTATCATTTGAGGTATTCAATGTTTCTGCAATCTCTTTTAATATAACTAATTCATTTGTACGATTCTCTTGAAACATAATTCGTCTCCTACATACAAGATTTTAAATAGTACTTAACATAAATCATCTACTTTTCACTTTGTACTTATTCGTAACATTGATATAATGGTGAAAACATAGTTTTCATTATATCACTTGAGGGGGCTTTCATAATGACATTGAATAAGGCACTTACTATCGCTGGTTCTGACACAAGTGGCGGTGCTGGTATACAAGCAGATTTAAAAACATTCCAAGAACTTGGTGTATACGGAATGACGTCTCTTACGACAATCGTAACGATGGATCCACATAACGGTTGGGCACATAACGTATTCCCAATCCCAGCTTCTACATTAAAACCACAATTAGAAACGACAATTGAAGGCGTTGGCGTAGATGCTTTAAAAACGGGTATGCTTGGATCAGTAGAAATTATCGAAATGGTTGCGGAAACAATTGAAAAGCACAATTTCGAAAATGTAGTAGTTGATCCTGTTATGGTATGTAAAGGAGCGGATGAAGCGTTACATCCTGAAACAAATGACTGCTTACGTGACGTTCTTGTTCCAAAGGCATTAGTCGTAACGCCAAACTTATTTGAAGCATATCAATTAAGTGGTGTGAAAATTAATTCTCTTGAGGACATGAAAGAAGCTGCAAAAAAAATCCATGCTTTAGGTGCTAAATACGTACTGATTAAAGGTGGTAGCAAACTAGGCACAGAAACTGCTATTGATGTGTTATATGACGGCGAAACATTCGATCTTCTAGAATCAGAAAAGATTGATACGACAAATACACACGGTGCAGGTTGTACATATTCTGCTGCAATTACAGCAGAACTTGCAAAAGGAAAAACGGTGAAAGAAGCAGTAAAAACTGCGAAAGAATTCATCACAGCTGCAATTCGTCATTCATTTAAGATTAACGAATATGTAGGACCAACACATCACGGTGCATACCGCAAATTCGTTGCACCGAAAGAACTTGTCTAATCTAACATAAAGCTTTTTATTCATAAATTTAAAAATAGATTAAAACCCACAGAACATTTATTGTTCTGTGGGTTTTAATTACTTTACAGAAATCTTTTAAAGTACTCCCCGAATTCCTATGATGCTGAACTAACCTTGTTTCTACCATTTCTTTTTGAATAATATAACGCATCATCCGCTGATTGAATAAATTGCTCAGGTGATTTTTTATATTCTGAAAGCCCCACAGAAACTGTAATTTTAATTTTTTCCCCATTTTGCAGTTGAAATGAATGCTTTTCAACTGCTAGTCGAATTTGTTCCCCTATACGAGTTCCAAATGCTACCCTTTTTTTCGGTAACAACAGAGCAAACTCTTCGCCACCCTTTCGAAAGACTAAATTTGGGAATGGTGCATTTTCTAACAAAATACGCCCTAGTTGTTTTAACACTTCATCTCCAGCAGGATGACCGTACGTATCATTTACATACTTAAAGTGATCAATATCTATAAGTAATAAACAAAGTGAATCATTTTTCATATGCTTGCTACCAATATGACGATTCATCTCGAAATCAAACTGTCTTACATTTCCTAGATTCGTTAATGCATCTATCGTTGCATAATGCTTCATCGTTTGAAATAATTCATTGGATTGCAATACGTAACTTGCACTTACAAATGTGATGTATGCCGCTACAATACAACAAATTAAATATAATACCACTACATATATATCCTTAAATAAAATATAAAGTGGTAGTATTAAAATAGACAAACTGTACACATTAAACCATATCCATTTTGTAAATATAGAAATCTTCATCCGCCAAATGAGAGTAATGCCAATCCCTATTGCCACGATAGTATAGCAGGCCAATTCAGAGGCTAAAGAATATTCAGTAAAAAATACCCGTGTTATTAAAGTGATCATAACTGTTATACTACTAGCTATCGGGCCACCGATTATAATCGCCAAAACAACAGCTAAATAACGTAAATCCAACATAATATCTTCAATATGCACACCAAAATGCATCAATAATATACTTAATATTCCAGTTAAAATACCGACCAAACATTTCTGCCAAAAAGAGAATCCTTCTTTTAATGGCTTATCTCTTAAAAGCTGAGCACCTACAAAGATAAAGGACAGAATGATTGTCATATTTACAAATAGATCTCTAAACATAAAATAATCTCCCTACTTTTTCTTTTCCATCTATCCCTTTCTATATGTTATTTCATTACGAAATCCCTATAATTCCCAAACTTTTTTATTATATTGTTCCACGTGGAACAGCAAAATAAAAAAGGAGACGAAATTTCGTCTCCTCCATTAACAACATCGCGATATCTTTCCGCCTTTTGCATTAAATCTAGCTTCTTGTGCCTCAGCAAAAAATTGCTTTTGACATAAAATTTTCTCTTCTGGATGATGTAATTTCATGTGATTTACATACGTTTCATAACTTGGAACTCCGACAAGTAAACTAATAAATTGCTTTCTCTTTCCCCATACGTTCCGTAAATTTTTAAGCATAGTTCCTCGACTCACTTTCATCTTTTGGAATATATGGTGCCTCTTTTAACGGCATTGGCTTATTTCTTAATACTTGAATCCAAATTCGAAGTGCAGAAATTAATACAGCAATTACAACTATCATAAAAATTCCACAAAGTGCCGCATCAATATAGTCATTAAAAATAATTTGTTTCATTTGCTCAACATTTTTAGCTGGAGCTAATACCTTACCATCATCTAATGCTCCCTGAAATACTTTCGCATGTGATAGAAATCCTATTTTAGGATTTTCATGAAATAACTTTTGATAACCGGCTGTCATCGTTACAATAAGTAATCCTATAGTCGGAATAAGCGTTACCCAAACGTATGCCTTTTTCCCCATTTTGAATAAAATTGTCGTTCCAAGTAATAGTGCAATCCCCGCTAACATTTGATTTGCAATACCGAAAAGTGGCCATAGCGTATTAATTCCACCGAGAGGGTCAACCACCCCTTGATATAAGAAGTACCCCCAGCCTAATACGCATAACGTTGTAGCAACCACATTCGCTATTGTGGAATCTGTTTTCGCAAACGGCTTGTACACATGCCCTAAAATATCTTGAATCATAAATCGTCCTACGCGTGTTCCAGCATCAATCGTTGTTAAAATAAATAGTGCTTCAAAAAGAATGGCAAAATGGTACCAAAATGCCATCATCGCCGTTCCACCTATTACTTGTGAAAATATATGTGCCATACCAATTGCTAATGTTGGTGCGCCACCTGTACGTGATAAAATGGTCTGTTCTCCGACGTTAACAGCAAGTTCTTTTAATTCATTCGGTGTAATAGCAAATCCCCACGAAGAAATAACTTGAGCCRCTTGTGATACATCTGTTCCGATCAGTGCTGCTGGACTATTAATTGCAAAATAAGTTCCTGGTGTTAATACACAAGCTGCAATCATAGCCATCGCTGCTACAAATGATTCCATTAACATTGCCCCATAACCAATTGGCTGTGCATGACCTTCTTGCTCAATCATTTTCGGCGTCGTACCTGATGAAACGAGAGCGTGGAATCCAGAGACAGCACCGCAAGCTATTGTAATAAATAAGAACGGAAATAAATTCCCGGAGAAGACAGGGCCTGTTCCATCAATAAACTTAGATACTGCCGGCATCTTCAAATCTGGAGCTACAATTAAAATACCAATTGCTAATCCAAGTATCGTTCCTATTTTTAAAAATGTACTTAAATAATCACGTGGTGCAAGGAGCATCCAAACTGGTAATGCCGATGCAATGAATCCATATACGATAAGCATAATAGCAATTGTTTCACCACTAAAAGTAAACATACTTGCAAGTGTTGGATTTTCTGCTACATACTGTCCACCAATAAGCGATAGAACTAGTAGAACAATACCGATTACTGATCCTTCCCCTACTCGCCCTGGTCTAATGTAACGCATGTAAACTCCCATTAAAATAGCAATTGGAATTGTTGCTGCGATTGTAAACATTCCCCATGGGCTTCCAACAAGTGCCTTCACAACTACTAAAGCTAATACTGCTAATAAAATTATCATAATACCTAAAATACCAATCATCGCAATTAATCCTGTAACAGGACCAATTTCATCTTTAATCATTTCTCCTAATGATTTACCATTACGTCTCATTGAAGCAAATAAAATTACAAAATCTTGTACAGCTCCGGCAATAACTACCCCAACGATAATCCAAATAGTTCCAGGTAAATACCCCATCTGCGCCGCCAAAATTGGTCCTACTAAAGGACCCGCCCCTGCAATCGCAGCGAAGTGATGTCCGAATAAAACCCATTTATTTGTTGGAACATAATCCTTCCCATCATTTAACGTATGGGCAGGCGTTTGCCTATTATTATCTAGGCCAAAAACTTTCCTTGCTATAAATCTACTATAAAAGCGATAAGCAATCGCATACACTGATACAGCAGCAACTAATAGCCATACAGCATTAATTGTCTCACCTTGTGATAAAGCTATTACACCAAAAGCAGATGCTCCTACCGCTGCAATAACTCCCCAAAGTAAAATTGATTTCAATGTTTTCACGTACAATCCCCCCATTACTACTTCTTAGAGGAGATTGTACTAAATTTTCTGAATATTTAATTTGAATCCTCCTTATCATGAAGGATTTCTAGGCTATTATGTTAAAATTCTCTCATTACTTGTCATAGCTCAATTTTATTTCGAAGCCGTTTTACATAATTACGGCTTACTGGAATCGGTTGCTCATCGTACCTGTCTAAATGCAAATTATACGTGCCATTATAATAAGGTTTAAGTTCTTGTACATATGACATATTAATTAAATAGCTTTTATGTACACGTAAAAAATCATATGCATTTAGTTTATTTTCTAATTCCTGGAGTGTGTATGTTGAAATATACTGATTATTCGTTGTATAAATTGAAACGGTTTTATTTTCCTTATTTTTACTAATATATACAATATCCTCCGGGAGAATATATCTAATCCCCTCATGGCCTTCTATCGGCAGTTTACGCAGATGACTCTTTGCTTTCTCACCTTGTTCTTTTCCCATTTTATATAAAATGAATTGTAAATCTTCTTCACGAAATGGTCGTAATAAATAATAAAACGCTTGGAAACGAAAAGCTGTAATTGCCCCTTCTATATCCTCACCAATAAAAATAAATTTCGTATAACAATTCACTTCTCGTAACAAACTCGAATATTCAAAACCGGTACCATCCATTAATTGCGAATTTAAAAAAACAAAATCAGGTGTATGTTTTTTCATTATTAGCAAAGATTCTGTTCCAGTTTTCGCTTCAAAACATTCTACATTTCGAATGTTTTCAGTAAAGTTCTCAACTAATTTTCTTCGCTCTTCTGTTTCTTCCATGATAAGTAAGATTTTCATTTATCCAGCCACCTAATTCCTTTGTCCATATGTCTTGTTGTATACATTCGCTTTAGTAAGAAACATTCCCTTTTTCTTACTATACCATTATTTATCTAAAAAAACAGAAAAAAGGAAACCACTTTGGTTCCCCTTTTCTTTTATCCCGATTGGTGCGGGCTAATAATCAGTGGTTGATGGACAAAACACCACTGATTAAGGTTTCTCTTTATACTAATTCCCTCTGTTTCGTTTCTTGACCAAGTATAACTACAGCAAGTGCCCCAATTAAAATTGATCCACAGAAAATCGTAAATATTAGCGATAGTGAAGCTTGTGAAGCAACTAAATACCCTACTAATAGTGGTCCAAGAATACCACCAATACGCCCAAATGCAGCTGCCATTCCTGCACCTGTACCGCGAATAGTTGTTGGATACTGTTCCGGTGTATAAGCGTATAATGCACCCCAAGCACCTAAATTAAAGAAGGATAGTAACATACCCGCCACTATTAATGCTGTTAATGAATCCGCAATTCCGAACACATAAGCACTACATGCTGTACCAATTAAATACGTAACCAATACAAATTTACGACCAAGACGTTCAATAAACCATGCAGCTGTGAAATATCCTGGAAGTTGAGCTAAAGTCATAATGAGTACGTACTGAAAACTTTTTATTAAACTAAAGCCTTTCAGTACCATTACACTAGGTAACCAAAGGAACATTCCATAATAGGAAAAGACCACACAAAACCATAGAATCCATAACATAATTGTTGCTTTACGATATTCTCCAGACCAAACCGATTTTATATTTTCAATAACAGATGGCCTTTTTGCAACCTTTTGGAACCTTGGAGAATCGGGTAAATTCCATCTTAAATATAAAGCATATAACGCTGGAACTGCACTTAATACCATAGCAACTTCCCAACCGTATTTAGGAATAACAAAATATGAGATAAGAGCTGCGATTAACCAACCACCAGCCCAAAAGCTTTCTAATAGTACAACTATTTTTCCACGTTCGTGCGCTTCAACACTTTCTGATACAAGAGTAGATGCAACTGGAAGTTCCCCACCAAGTCCCATACCAATTAAAAAGCGTAAAACGAGGAACATCGCGAATGTCGTCGTTAAAGCAGTTAAACCACTACCGATAGAAAATAGTAATAATGTAATAATAAAGACTGATTTCCGTCCTATTTTATCTGATAGTATCCCAAAAAGGAGCGCTCCTACTGCCATACCAATTGAATTAACGCTACCTATCCAACCCATTTCTTGAGTACTTAATCCCCAATCTTTTTGGAGTGCTACGATTACAAATGAAAGCATTCCAACATCCATTGCATCAAATAGCCAGCCAAGCCCTGCTATACCAAGTAGCTTTCGCTTCGAAATTTCTTTTACCTTGCTCACAAGAAGTCCTCCTTACACAGGTGTCTTTACACATCATTTTACATGTGTGTATTGCATAAGTAAAATACTTTCTTATAAAAAATTCCCCTTCATCATTCCCAAAAAGTAAAATGTTTATCAAAAATAAACAAATAAAAAAGTAGCGATGTTCCGCTACTTTTTTGAACGCATTACTTCTTTTAAAAATTCAGCTAATACTAACTGACGACGCCAACGTGTTGGATTACTACATAATCTGTAAAACCACTCTAAATGAATAGATTGAATCCATTTTGGCGCACGTTTTACCTCTCCAGCCCACACATCTAAACTACCGCCTACTCCAACAGCCATTTTCGTTTCTAAACGATGCTTATTGTTTTGGATAAAGTTTTCTTGTCTTGGAAAGCCAAGTGCAACAAGTAATAGATCTGGTTTTGCCTCTTGAATACGTGAAACAATATTCTCTTCTTCTTCTTGTTTAAAATATCCATCTTGTATCCCCACGATAGATGCAGCCGAATATGTCTTCGTTAAATGATCAGCCGCGGCTTGTACAACATGTGGTTTTGCACCTAATAAGAAAACAGATACTGGTTTATTCTCTTCTGATAACTTCGCAAATAAATTACACATTAAATCAAAACCTGCTACACGTTCTTTTACAGGTGTACCAAGCATACCACTTGCTTTTACAACCCCAATACCATCAGGTGTAATTAAATCGGTATTTAGTAATGTTTTATGGAACTCTTCATCCTTTTTTGCACACATAACAATTTCAGGATTTGCTGTTACTACCTGAAAAGTATGAGTTTGCTCCAATTCTAGTTGTTCCTTTAAATATTGGACCGTTTCATCCATTGTCATTGTAGAGAAAGGAACACCTAGAATATCAACCGTTTGTACTGCCATAATTAACTATCCTCTCTATCATTAAAGGTTTTTTGCTATTAATTGCTTATATGTTTCTTTCGTATCTTCATATAATTTTTGAAGTGAGAAGTTCATAGTAGCATGCTCATAAATATGCTTGCCCATTACTGATAACTCTCCAGTTTTCCACTTATCATAGGCCTCTTCTAATGCCGATGCCAATGCTTTTCCATCACCAGTTGGTACAATCCACCCATAAGTTTCATCTGCAATTAACGGTTCGATTTCTCCAGCTCTAGTCACAATTGATGGTACACGTTGATTTGCCGCTTCTAATAAAACTAATGGAAATCCTTCGCTATGGGAAGTTAACAAATTGACATGTGATGAAGCAAATAATTGTTTCACATCTTGACGATGCCCTAAAAATTCAACTTTATCATTAATCCCTTTTTCAGTAGCTAACGCCTTTAGTTCTCTTTCTAACGGCCCGTCACCAACTAATAACACTTTAATTTTCTCCAATTTTGTTTGTTGTAACGCATCGAATAAAACTTCATGTCCTTTAACAGGATGCAAACGCGCTACTTGGATTGCCGTAAACACATCTTCATCAATATTAAACATTTCCTTTTTATTATAGCCATCTGCTTTTTCCTGATCATATTCAATCCCGTTATAGATAACATGCATCTTTTCATTTGAAATACCTAATGCGGCTAAGCTTTTTTTCAACCTATTCGTTACAACAAAAAATAAATCTATATTTTTTAAAGCTTTCAAATTTAATTTAGTAAAAATCCAGCCTTTTAAGCCTTGTTTAGTAAAGTCTTGAAATGGATCACTATGAATTGTCGTAACCCATTTTGCCGCGAATTTCTTCTTCATTAAAGAAACAAAGAAATTCGCCCTAGGACCGTGTGTATGAACTACATCAAATTTTTCTTTATTAATGAATTCACTTATGTTCTTTAAAATGGATAAATCATAGCGAGATTTTTGTGAAAACACATGAACTTTTATTCCTAGCTCCCTTGCTTCTTTCGCAACAATTCCATCTTCAAATACTGCTAATTCTACTTCACCATCCGGAAACTGATCGAGCAGTGAAATAATATGTGTTTTTCCTCCACCATCTTCTGCCCCTGCATTCATATGCAATATCCTCATATTTTTTCCTCCTTTAAATCCTCGCTACATTTCCATCTATCTTTATTT
Organism: Bacillus sp. 05T21; assembly: GCF_056396785.1. NCBI lineage: Bacteria > Bacillati > Bacillota > Bacilli > Caryophanales > Bacillaceae > Bacillus > Bacillus sp. 05T21. The sequence goes on from NZ_JBFTMD010000007.1 coordinate 216,059, forward strand.
TACTGTACTAAAAAATAAAAGCTAACAAAAGTTAGCTTTTATTTTTATCATTCAATTTCTAAATCTACAATTAGACAAGCTAACACCACTACAAAGTAAATCCCTACTCCTGGTGCTGTCAAAATATGTCCTGCAATATATGCAATACCTAATGCTAATACTAAGCTTGCTGTAATCATTCCATATTTCACATTAAATATTTCCTTAAATCTTGTAACAAATGCTAGTAGGATTCTTACGCCGTAATAAATAAATGGAATCATCATTAACGCAAAACCAATAATTCCGAAATCATAAAACCAATCATGGAAGTCCATTTCGATTAGCTTCGGATCTGGCTCTTTTTGTTCATTATACTTAAAGTTACCTGCGTAACCCATTCCAAATAATTTTTGTGACGTTGGCGCTTCTTTAAAGAACTGCTTATGTCTCTCTTCATATACTTGACGTCCACTGAAAATAAGATTTTCTTGATTTTCTTTCTTTTGCTCTTTCTCAAGCTCTTTCTTAACTTCAGCTTCTACCTTCGCCTTTTCTTCTGGTTTCTCAACTTTATGTTGTTTTTCTTCTTTTTTAATTTTCTCTTTAATTTCTTTTTCTTTTTGACCTTGCTGCGCTACATTTTGTTCTGATAAATAGTTGTTATGAATACCCATATTTTGTGCTAATGGCGTCATTTTAAACGTTCCAACAACACCAGCCAATAGGACAATAGCAATTAATCCATTAAGTACAAGAGACATTTTGTTTGGATTTCTTCTATCAAATAATAATTGTAGTACGATAATCCCGATTACTGCTGCTAACGTAGCACCAATTGAGCCCATCCCTACTTTCGTACCAACTTGAATTAACGAGTAAATCATTAAAAGCGATGGAATCCAATATAAAACGTGTTTCACGCTCTTTGTTTTTTGAATAGAATATAGTACCACAATAGGGAAAATAATAGCTAAGATTGACCCTAGTTCATTACCTGCATAGAACCACCCTCGGGAACCCACTTTCATCCATTGATAACTACCAAAGTCTGTAGATGTCGAAATAGAAATAACCATAATAGCGTTAATGATTAATGTTGAATACACAATACTATTTCTGACTTTGTCACTAATATTTACTTTCTTTTTCAATGATTTTAAAGCTAAAATGTATGATCCTAGCATGATATATATATATAATGCCTTCGCAACAAACTTAACTTCTTCACCAAGTACAATAGGATTCTTAACTAGTTTATTATTAATAAACCCTATCCCTAAAACTACTGCTAATAGTATTAAGTAAATTAAAAACTTCCTATTTTCCTTCTCTTTTGCCTGAATTAAAATGTAAATACCACCAACAGCCATAATAAGAAATCTTACCAAAATTCCAACAGTGGCATTTGACTTTAATAAAACGATGCTAAGAGACGTTAATAAATCTAAAACAGGCTGTAAAATAATAAAAAAGAGCAAAAAATGCTCAAATCTAACCCTAGCTTGATTTGCTAACATTCCAAGACCTCCATACAAAATCTTCACATTATCTTTTAATCATAGTTTTCTACTGTTTAAACACACCTAGCAATTATAGCATAACTCATATTTAAATTGAGAACTATTTTTCATGCCGAAACTAGTCAAGTCTAGCATTATTAGTAACCGAAAACATTGTCCTTTAGCTATCCTTCCCTATCCCTATAAAAACTATCTAACACATATGCACTTATTTTCGACCGTACAGAAATATTTTTTTATCATTTTATACAAATGTACAAAACGGACTTATCTTATTGTACCATCCCTCCAACTAAGCTACATCAAAAAACTATACTATTAATCTTTCCACACTTTTTCGCTTTACTTTATTGCTACTTATCAAGCATTTTCAAACGCTTTCTTTAGCTATTTTATCCATTTTTCTACATGTAGCGAAAAGTAATTGTTATTTCCAAAACTTTAGTGTATATTTTTTCTCTGGAACATCTTTAAGAGGAAGGAATTAAAGCCATGTTATTAATCGATATATTTACGTTTCTTGGCATTATCGCCGCTGCCATTTCTGGTACATTAGTTGGTTTAAAAAAAGATCTAGATTTATTTGGTGTCCTTTGTTTAGCTGTAGCTACTGCGCTCGGCGGCGGTATTATTCGTGATATTATGATTGGTAACCTGCCTCCTGTCGCATTTGTAAAACCCATTTACTTTTTCGTAAGTGTACTATCAGCATTATTCACATGTATGTTTTTTGAGCGCATTAATAAACTTCAAGTCGTTATTATGCTTTCTGATGCTGTTGGTTTAGGGGTATTTACAGCTATTGGTGCAAATGCAGCAATGTCACATCACGTTGACGCCTCGTTTTTAGTTGTTTCAATGGGAGTTATTACAGGTATTGGGGGCGGTATTTTACGTGACATTTGCGCTCAAGATATCCCGTATGTATTCCGAAAAGAGATATATGCAATTGCTTCTATTCTAGGAGCAGTTAGTTTCTTAATTACACATGCAATGGGGGCACACATATTAGCTTTCTATGTCTGTTTATTAATAACATTCGTTATTCGTGTAGTCACCGTAATATATAATGTACATTTCCCAGTTTTCTTTAAAACACATGCAAAAATTAATAAAGGCCATTAAGAGAATTCTACATAGAATTCTCTTAATTTATATACAATTCCATATACTATAGAGTAATTGCATATAAAAATAATATAATTACATTAGAATAAAAAAATGAAAATGTTTTATAAACAAGGGGAAGAATGATGCTTGGGGTTTTTAAAAGAAATAAAACAAACACCAGTATAATTGAATTAAGCAAAGGCCAACAAATCATATTTAACGTGCCTGCTAATTCTGAACTAAAAACTCAAATGGATATGCTACATATTTCAAAGGAAGATTTACAAATTGTTAAAGTATTACAGCCATTTATTTATGAGGAAATAGATTGGATAACAGAAAAATTCTACACCAACATCACAAAACAACCTAATTTAATTGCTGTTATTGAACGCTACAGCTCTATTCCCAAATTAAAACAAACTTTAAAGACACATATTAAAGAATTGTTCAACGGGAATATGAATGAAGATTTTATTGAACAACGTGTTAGAATTGCAAAAAGGCACGTACAAATTGGTTTACATAGAAAATGGTATACCGCTGCTTATCAAGAATTATCCCGCTCCGTCATAAAGATTTTGCAAACGAAAATTTCAACGATAGACGATTTTTTCTTATTATATAAACGTAATGAATAAATTATTCATATTAAAACAAGAACTTGTTATTGCAGCTTATGAATCCGAATATGAAAGAATCCAAAAAGAACATGAAAAAGAAAAAGAACTGACAACTATGACGATTACACATATTGCTACAGAACTAGCGGCAGTATCTGAAAAAACAAGCTCTTCTATTCAACAGTTAACATCTAAATCAGAAAGTATCGTAGGAATTGCAAAAACAGGTACATCATTAGCTACGACATCAGAAGAAAAGGCCAATAAAGGAAAAGAACAATTAAATTTGCAAAACAAACGAATGGAAAGCATCCAAACGAATATGGAAACTATCATTACTGATACTCATGAACTTCTTGATATTTCTAACAAAATTAACGAAATCATTGATATTGTAAAATCAATCGCCGAGCAAACAAATTTACTAGCATTAAATGCCGCTATTGAATCTGCACGTGCTGGCGAATTTGGTAAAGGTTTTTCAGTCGTAGCGGGAGAAATCCGAAAGTTATCAGAGCAAACGAAAGAATCAATTTCCAACGTTACAAAACTCGTTGAAAAAACTAATGAACAAATTATACACGTCTCTTCTTCCGTGGAACAAATAAGCTCTCTCGTATCTGAAGGGACAGATAGTATGCATGCGACAGATCAATATTTCCAAGAAATCGTAAAAGATATGTCTAACTCTAAAGAACAAAATAAAAAAATTGAAAATGAATTAGAGACTATCTCACAAGTAATGAAGAGTATTCAAGACGATTCCTCAACAATGGCCTTAACAGCGGATAATTTACAACTAGAACTAAACCGATAAGACGAATCGATATAAAGTGGAGATTCTTCATCTCCGCTTTGCATTCATCCTTATCATCCATCTACAAAAAAAGAATCCAAAATGGATTCTTTTATTTTCTGAAAAATATTTTTTGGCAATAAAAATAACTCATATAAACACCAAAGCTTTGTAAAATAAACAAAGCTGGCATAATAATATTATAATATGCCATATCTACTCGGAAGAGCCTTAACGACACGTATCCGGTAATTAATAATACAAACAACATATATCCTTCATTTTGCTGTTTCTTAATTAGAAAATGTAATAAAGCTATGGCCATAAATAATGTCACCACTATATATATAAGCTTTTCACATTTAAAAATAATAGAATTTATTCCCTCGTCTGAAAGCTGGTTAATAACTGGTTTTAACAGTTTAAATCTTTCTACTTCCATTTCTTTTAACTCTTGATCAATGTGCTCTTTTACACTTTTATTTTTGGATGTTTTTTCTTCATTTTGACTTTTTCCAATTAAAACAGATTGAACATAAGTCTGATTAGAAATCGTATACTGTGACATTCCCATCATCTTGATACCATAGCTCACACCAAAATGAGTACTATAAAACAGAATAAGTATTCCCATCATTTTTAATAGTAATTTTTGTTTCGTTGCTGATTGAAATAATTCAATTAACAGCACATATACAACTATAAAAATAGGTAAAAATAACCCCATTGGGAAAATCATATTGCTAAGCGCAAATAAAATAGCTGAAATTACCCACATATAAGGATGGTCTAATCCCTTATATAAAAATATGTAACAAGCACAATAAAATAAAAATATTGCGAGTGATTCCGCCGTTAATACAGAACTCATAAATATATTTGGAATATATAAAGCGTAAAACATTGATGCAATACGACCACACTCTTCTCCAAAGACCATTGACGCAATGCGATAAATGAAAAATGCAGTTCCTGTACAAAATAAAATATTAAATAATTGTAAAGCGAATACCGTATCACCAAATATACGAATGATGATCGATTCATAAATAATAAAAGGTAACTGTGCTATATTTTCTATATTATTGCCAATTGCAATCTGCTTTGCAGACTCATACATAGCTTTCATATCACCTATCATTGGAACATCTACAAATAGAACTGTGATAAGTCTTACAACTGTAGATATGCTTATAAGAAAAACAAGAAATTGTTTATCTGTAAAACGATATTGCAAAATTGATGCTACTAACAAAATAAGAATAACAAAAATCACTAATACAATTGTTATACTTGTTGTACTTCCTCCAAAAAATTGCTTACTTGTTTCAAAAGCCGACCAACAACTATAGGCAAAAAATGCGAGCATCGCACCAATCATTATTTTACTGAAGAAAGACGAAAAATTTGTTCTTATATGATTCATATGTCCATTGCACCTCTATTTCCATTCATAACAAAACGATTCTATCATGAATAAGCACAAGGTTAATAGGGAATTTCTATGACAAATACATAGTCATTACTTTTTCACTTGCAATGTAAGCGAATCCTCTTTTACACTACATTTTATATATGATAAATTTTCTTTCAGTTACATGAATACAAATACAGAAATTTCAATAAAGTGAAACTTTAATCCACGGGGGTTTTGTTCATCCCCCACTGACTATTAGCCCGCAAATAGTGGGATAATCCTCTTTTGGAACACTTTACTTCATTAAATATCTAATATGGGTACTCCACTTACACATGTCACTCTGATTGAAAACAGAAAATAGGGGATGAATATATGGAAAAGAAATTCATGCGAGAATCAAAGGCAATTAAAACAACACGTGTTTTTCCTAACGATTTAAATAATCACCAAACACTTTTCGGGGGGAAATTATTAGCAGAAATTGATAGTATAGCTTCAATTGCAGCTGCGAGACACAGCCGCAAACATTGCGTGACAGCATCTATCGATTCCGTTGATTTTTTAACTCCAATTCACCAAGCAGATTCTGTTTGTTATGAAGCATTCGTATGTTATACAGGAAAATCTTCAATGGAAGTTTTCGTAAAAGTAATTGCAGAGGATCTACTAGCAGGCGAGCGTAGAATGGCCGCAACGTGTTTCATTACATTTGTCGCATTAAAAGACGGAAAACCTTCATCTGTACCACAAGTAATTCCTGAAACAGAGGAAGAACATTGGCTACATACAACTGGTTCAGAGCGTGCAGAAAATAGAAAAAAAGGACGTTTGAAAAGTAAAGAAATGGCTGAAGTGTTAACTTTAAGTAAGCCTTGGAATATGTAACATTAGGATTTTATATTATACATGCACAGGTTTTTTCTTCCTTGCATGTATTTTTTATTATAATAAAGTGTTACACCTTAGCGTTTTTATTCGATGCCTGTTTCCTAAAATCACCCATCAGCTTTTCCTTTATTTTGTTATGCTATTAATGGTATATTAAATAATGTTCGTTTAAAAATAACCATAATATGATTAAGTATATAAGGGATGGTGCGGTAATGTCTATTGAGGTACCAATTTCAATACCAAAAACGTTAATTATTATTCCAGCGTATAACGAGGAAGAAGCAATTGCAGATACATTAACAAGATTATTAGAACTAAAACAGCATTTTACAGCATTAAGCATTTGCGTTATTAATGATGGATCAAAAGATAAAACAGCTCAAATCGTAAAAGATTTCCCTGTTCATCTCGTTAATTTACCATATAATCTAGGTATCGGTTCAGCTGTACAAACTGGATATAAATACGCTTATGAGAACGGATATGATATTGCGATTCAGTTCGATGCTGATGGACAACATAATCCTGATGATTTATACAAAATCATACAGCCTATTGCCGAGGATCAATGCGATATGGTGCTGGGTTCACGTTTTACAGAAAAAACAGCATATAAAGGTAGTATTTCCCGAAGAATCGGTATTTTTTATTTTACCGCTCTATTGAAAGTACTAACAAAACAAACATTTATGGATCCAACTTCTGGGTATCGTGCTATCAATCGAGAAGTAATTAAGATTTTTGCACACAATTATCCAAAAGATTATCCAGAACCAGAAGTCCTTATTCATTTAAAAAAGAAAAAACTTCGCATTAATGAAATATCTGTAAATATGCAAGAGCGACAAGGTGGACAATCTTCCATCACTCCCCTTAAATCTGCATATTACATGGTTAAGGTGAGTCTTGCTATATTGATGCAAAAAATCGTGAAAGGTTGATAATGAATGCATATAATTACCTTTTCATTCATCTTTATTTTATTACTATTCTTCTCAATTATTAATTCCATTCGTCGTGGGACTTTAGAAACAAAATATGCTATTTTATGGATTTTCGTTTGTATTACAATGGCTATTTTAAGTTCTACGGATAAAATTATAAATTGGATTGGAAAACTATTAAACGTAGAATATCCTCCGTCTATTTTATTCTTATTCGGACTATTATTCTGTTTTATCTTAATTTTTGACCTGACGAGAAAAATCTCCAAATTACACCATCAACTTGTAACATTAACGCAAGATTATGCATTATTAAAACAAAAATTAAAGATAACAGATAAGGAATAACTTCCTAACTAAATACTAATATACTAAAGCTCCTGAATTTTGCTTGAAAAATTCAGGAGCTTTTATCATTTCAAATTATTTCTTTCTAATTATACGAGGTACCACAATAGAAAGTTGATTTACAAAGTTTATATGCGTTAAACTTATACAGATGTTCTTGTAGTCTTCTTCCTTTCAAAAGACTTGTATATATGGTACAAAACATAAAAAATTTGAGGAGATAAAAACTCTATGATGGAACAAAAACAACTCGTTTCCGTTGTCATACCTCTGTATAATACGGAAAAATATATTGAAGAAACAATGCAATCAATACTAGATCAAACATATAAAAACATTGAAATTGTAATTGTAGATGATGGAAGCAAAGATCAATCACCTTCCATCGTAAAAAACCTTGTACAAAAGTACCCCGGACAAATAAAATACGTCCCACAAGAAAATCAAGGCGTTTCAGTTGCTCGTAATACAGGAATTGAAAATGCTAGCGGAGAATATGTTGCTTTTCTTGATAGTGATGATTTATGGCATCCAACAAAAATCGAAAAACAAGTTGAAAGCATGCATAAAAACAACATGAACGCTTGTTATTGTGGCTATATGAACTTTTACGAAGAGACTGGTGAAAAAGTTGAGCACACGACAAACTTTATTAAAGGTGATATGACAAAAGCTTTCTTAACGCATCAAGTTGTTGCTCAGACGAGCACTTGGATTTTCAAAAGATCTATCGTGATGGATCATAATATTCGTTTCACACCAGGGTGTAGCTGGGGAGAAGATTTAGAATTTCTATTTAAATTAATGAGCGTTACAAATGTATGCTATGTAGATGAATATTTAACATATTATCGAATCTTATCCGAAGGGAATCTTTCTTCAAAGTATAAAGATTATGAATTAAAAACAGCAAAAGAATTAGAAGTGTTTAATCGAATGAAGGATTGGGTTCATAATAAATCAAAAGACTTAATCGTGAATGATTCTACAGAACTTATTGAAATCCTTGAAATTTATCTATTCCCATATACAGTCATTAACAATGCTTGTATATACATTAAAGGAAGCTCTAAGTTAGATAAATCACAAGTTCAATTAATCAAGGGCGATATAAATAAATATTGTCGCAAAATTTATTCGAAAAATGGAAAACGAAGCAAAAAGCTATACGCAATGCTTTGGTTTGTACGAATAAAGTTTATGTTTTCTTAAATAAAGAATACGCTTTTAAACATACTTTCCGTAAACAAATCAAATTTACAAATAGGACGAAGTGCGTCCTGAAAAATAGAAAGGTCTTGTTCCATGAAAACAAATAAAATCCTTAAAAACGCCTCCTACCTATTTGTAGGAAATATTACTGTTCGATTTGTACTTGCTATTGCGACCATTTTCTTTGCAAGATATGTTTCACCAAAAGAGTATGGGATGTTTACAACTGCTTTAGCAGTTTCCGCTGTTATTTGTTATTTTACAGATGCAGGTTTGACACATACATTTATGCGTGAAGGAACGAGAAGCAACGCTAACATTAGCGTACTAATTAGTAGTTATTTACGTATTCGTTTAGTATTAGCTATCGTAATTTCTGTGCTCTTCGCTATTTTCGCTCAGTTCTTCTATCCTGATGCTTACTTACGTGCGATGGTATATTGGGTTGTACTGCCGACAATGTTTGGAGCCACTTTACAAGGTGTTGGGATGGCTTACTTCCAAGTAACAGAACGCATGCAATTTACAGCGATTATTTCTGTAATACAAGGTGTAACAGCCGCAGCTGCTCTTCTACTAGGAATGTCCTTTAAATGGTCACTTATGATGGTTGCTGCCATGTACGGGATATCCAGTCTCGTAACAGGACTCATCGCCTTTATAATGGTAATTCGCCATACAACAGTTCATAAGGGCTGGGATAAAGGCATTTTAGATCAATTGCTCATTTTCACAATCAATGGCATTATCATTATGCTCTTACCACAGTTAGGGCCCATTATATTAGAAAAAGTTTCAACGTATGAGCAAGTTGGATTCTTTGGAGCTGCTTCTAAAATACCTGCTGTCCTTTATCAAATACCTGGTGTAATTGCAGCAGCCTTTTATCCAAAGTTATTTGCTTTTGGAAATGAAAAGAATATTGATGAACATAGAAAACTATCACAGTTCGAATTAAAACTTATGTCTTTCTTAGGAATGGGAATCTCCATTCCATTTATCGCTGATCCAAGCTTTTGGATTGTTACTTTATTAGGTGAACAATATGCACCAGCCGGTGATGCTCTTGCAATTTTAGCCTTTATGGTTATTTTACAATCTATCAACTATCCACTTGCTGATAATTTAACAACTATTGGTCAACAGTGGAAGCGTGCGACAACGATGGGAATTGGATTAGCTGTCGCTATCGTAAGTTACATCGTATTAGGTGGCCAATTTGGAATGATGGGAGCTGCGGTAGCTGCTATCATTACTGAGGTTACTTTATTAATCGGATTTACTTTATTCGTTCGTAAAGGATTTACATTACTATTCAAAGGGATTGTATTTAATACACTAGCATTTATAATCAGTTACGCCCTATACCGCACAGTATTAATTAACTTACCACCACTGGTAGCTCTAACACTTACTGGTATATTGTACGGTATTATTGGCCTTGCAATTGATCCACAAATACGCGGGTTGATTTTAGGATTTGTAAATAAAAAATTAGTTCGTAAAAACGCTTAAAAGCCAAAAGCTTTTCCTATTAAGAATGGAAAAGCTTTTGGCTTTTTATATACCATCATTTACAGAACATAAATTCTGAAGACTGCACTTCATTATTCTCGAATTTTCAGTGGTTAAAAATGCTATATATTCCATGTCAAATTGACTTACTTTCTGAGAATGCTTTATACTAAATTACAAGTAAACTATGAAACTCAATGCTTGTAAAATATATATGATACAACAAAAATATATATTTTTTTATGCTAAAACTAAAAAACACACCTTCATAATTGGTGTGTTTTTATATGTAACAACTTTCGAAGGAGGATTATAAATTTTTATGAGCATAAAGCCGAACAATAAGATTTTCTCAAAGAAAACTATAATGATTATTCCGATATTATTATTGTGTGCTTTTGCTTTTCATTATTTCTTTTTAACATCTAATCAAGTCTTTTCTGGTACAGGTGATGCATTAAGCCAATTTGGTTTCTTTACATTTCTCCTGCAACATGCCTTTAAAGATGGTAATCTTTTTTGGTCTTTTGATTATGGATTAGGTGGAGATTTATTTGGAGAGTTTAGTTATTATTACAGTACAGCGCCGTTCTTCTGGATTACGCTGTTACTTCCTAAATTAAATATTGAACAAATCTATGATATGAAATTATACATGAGTATTTTAAAAAACTTTTTAGCTATGTTATTCATGTATGGTTCTTTACGTTATCATAAGAAAACAGTCTTCTCATCTTTTATTGCTGCTATTATGTATGGTGGATGTATTACTTTTATGCGCCATTCATTACTTTGGGATTTCATGGCTGATGCCATCGTATTTTTACCATTAGTAATATGGGGACTTGATAAATATATTATAGAAAAGAAACGTGGACTTTTCTTAGTAGCTGCTACTTTAATGTTAGCATCGAACTTTTATTTTGCTTTTATTACAAGTATTTTCATTTTCATTTACGCATTTTTCCAATACTTTGCCACACAGCAAAATAAAACAATCGTCTCTTTTCTAGCCTATTATATTAAAATTGGATTATTATACGGTCTATCACTTGGCTTGGCTGCAGTTTGCTTTATTCCATCAGTCAATGCGGTATTTAGTGCGGATCGGTTAACGAAGAAATTTGATATACCTTTATTCTTTGAAGATACATTTTATAAAGATCTAATGGAAACTATCTTCTTCGTATATGATGCTGAAAATCATCAATTAGCTTTACCAGCTTTAATTTTATTCCTAATCATATTTGGAATGTTTATACGTGATAAACTTGTTAAAAATAAAGTATTCTTTACATTTTTCATGTTCATTCTGTTTATGCTTCCGTATACATACTCTGTATTTAATGGTTTCTCAGCAATGCAATATAGATGGCTTTATTTATTTGTATTTGTAATTGCTCAAACTATAGCATACATCTTAGATTGGATGATTGTTCATAAGAAAGAACATAAATTACCTTATATAATGAGTTCATTAGTATCAATAGGATTATTCATTTATGCATTTTATAGAAAAGTAAATATAAATGTAAGTGATAAACCTTTACAGGTAGTTGACAATATTTTAATCGGAACTATCGTTCTTTCTCTCATTACAGTATGTTTATGGCGTTATCTTTCTAAACCTTTCATACAATTTTTAGTTGTAGTGAACGTACTCGTTAGTACAATTTCCATGAATTACATGTATGCTAATAATATACTTAGTACCGCTTTCGGACAAAGCAATGCTACAAAAGAAGCTTTACATGTATCTGGCTATGATAACAAAGATGAGATTGCTGCCATTCGTTATATACAAGAATATGATAAGGACTTTTATCGTATTCTTAACCCAGGTAGCGCCCATAACACACCAATGTTACAAGGTTATCATGGTACAAGTACGTACCAAAGCTTGATTAATTATTATGTTCATGACTTTATGAAAAATAAATACAACGTATTCCAAGGGTTCGACACTCCTTCGATGTTCTTCCAAGTTGATAGTCGACTACTACTTGAAAATATGTTAGGTGTAAAATATCGCGTACTAAGCGCTGATACAGATCAAAAAAATATCCCATATGGATATAAACTATTAAAACAAGTAGGACCATATAATATTTACAAAAATGACTATGCTTTACCGTTAGGGTATGTATATGATTCTGGTATAAGTGAAGAAGAATTTTCTAAATTAAACTTCGCTCAGCGTGACCAATTATTATTACATGCTGTAGTCGTTAATAATGGAAAAGACTTTTCATTAACTCATTTTGATAAAAAGAACCTTAATTCAAAAGCGGTATCTATCAATATGGAAAAAGTACAACTAGAAAATATGGAAAAAGAGAATAATAAACTCATTGTCCACGGCAATGGAAATATGATTGTACCTATAAATTATCCTAATACTCCTGGAGATTTAATTGTAGAATTAAAGATAAAAAATAAAGGTTCATTCCATGCAGTAGTTAACGGGAAAGATATGGGGAAAGGTGAAGACACTGGTGCATACTCATATCCTTTAGAAAGATTTGTTTATAATTTAGGTAAAGACGATCGCCCAGACCAACTAACTATTTCTATTGATGCGCCAGGTGAATACGAACTTGAAGACTTACAAGCAAATATCGTAAATTACGAGGGTGTACAAAAAGAAACAAAAAAACTAACTGAAAATAGACTTCAAAATATTTATTATAAAAACAACTATTTAAAAGGTGAAATCAACTCAAAAAAGGATGGATTACTATATTTATCTGTTCCATATAGTAAAGGTTGGACTATAAAAGTTGATGGAAAAGAAACAGAATTCACGAAAGCAAATTCGGCCTTTATTGGCGTACCAATTACAAAAGGAGCACATGTAATCGAAATGACTTATGTTACACCTTACTTTAAATTAGGTATGATTATATCAATTATTTCACTAATTATTTGTGTAGCCTTACTAGTTTTTACAAATCAAAAAGGACGCCGAAAATTGCCTTTTAAAAAGCAGCAATGAGCACTCAATAAATCATGAAGCTATCCAAAGCGGATAGCTTCATAAAAAATATTAAATAACGTTTTAACCATTATAAACAAGGAGGGTCAAAAATGACTCTTTCAATAGTCGTACCATGCTACAATGAAGAAAAGATGCTTCGAGCCTTTTATTCAGAGACTTCTCTAGAAATTCATAAATTAACTACCGATTATGAATTTGTTTTTGTAAATGATGGTAGTAAAGATGATACATTAAATATTCTACGTGATTTGGCAAATTCAGATGCAGCTGTTCATTATATATCATTTAGTCGGAATTTCGGCAAAGAAGCCGCTATGTTAGCTGGTTTAAAATACGCTACAGGTGATGCAGTTGTTATTATGGACGCCGATTTGCAACATCCTCCTACACTAATAAAAGAAATGTTAGAAGGATATAACGAAGGTTACGACCAAGTTATTGCAAAAAGAACAAGAACAGGTGATTCACCCGTTCGCTCTTTCGTTTCTCGTCTATACTATAAAGTGATGAATAAGTTTGTAGATATTGAACTAGTAGACGGCATTGGAGATTTTAGACTTTTAAGTAGAAGAGCTGTTGATTCTCTATTATCTTTAAGCGAATACAATCGCTTCTCAAAAGGTTTATTCTCCTGGATTGGATTTAATGAACTAATTATTGGATATGAAAATGTATTACGTTCTGATGGAGAAAGTAAGTGGACTTTTTCTAAATTGTTAAATTACGGAATAGATGGTGTTATCTCATTCAATAATAAACCATTAAGACTATCTATATATCTTGGATTATTAACAACTATTTTAGGGATTTTATACGTAATTACTACATTTATTCAAATTATTGTTGGTGGTGTTGAAGTCCCAGGATACTTCACTTTAATTTCCGCTATATTATTTATTGGTGGTATTCAACTCATTTTCCTAGGTGTTATGGGTGAATACATCGGTCGCATTTATTATGAAACAAAACGTAGACCACATTTTATTGTAGCTGAAAAGAAAGTTAGTGAAGTCAAACAAAAAGCATAATAAAAAAGTTACTTCTACCTTGAACTGTACCCCGAATCATGGACACTTAAAAAAAGCCCCATGATTCGGGGTTTTTGTGTATTTTTATCAAAAAACCTCGTTATAATGGAACCAACGATAGAAATGAGGTACGGAGAATGGGTAAAATTATTTTTAACGAAATTCAAA